>NZ_QSOX01000002.1:313-323473 GCF_003466325.1 Bacteroides sp. 4_1_36 | reverse complement strand
CGGCAGAAAGCCATAGCAAACTTCATCGGCCAGAACTATTCACCCATCGGTACCACTTCACAGAAATGTTACAAGACCACCGCTGAACTGGTATATGAGCTGTCGAACATTGTCGATGTCGCTCCGATGGCGCTGGCCAAACAACTGGCTGATGCCGGGTACCATGTAGAATATTTGGCAGGACAACCCTACTGGGTGATGTACGAGAAGCCATAAAAATACTAACCGGAGATTTTTTTATTTTTGAAGTCCTTGCTCGTGAGAGTAAGGGCTTTTTTTGTCCTATGAGAGCGGATGGTTGGGCTCTATCTTTGTGACAAAAAAAGAGATATGATACGTTTTTTCACAAGATTCGTCGCCACCTATGGGTATGATTCACCGAAGGAGTTCTTTCTTTCGGTGGCTCCGAGCTTCAAGTACAACCTGCAATTTCCGGCCATCTCCTTCAGCGCCGTCACTGCCGTAGTCAGCGAATGGATAGGCATTACACCGTTCCTGGCCATGGCCATGCTCGTCGCCATTGTCTCAGAGATGTGGACGGGCATCCGGGCAAGCAAGGTCCAGGGAATAGGATTTGAAAGCTTCCGTTTCTCACGCTGCATCATCAAGCTGTGTATCTGGCTGACCATCATCTATATCACCCACTCGTTCTATCTGGAGAGCAAGGCCGGAGCGGAAGAAAGCTTTGTCATGCTGCTGGCCACCCTGTTCTTTTCCATTGTCAAGGTGTTCGTCATGACCTGGTTCTGCGTCGAGCACGTGACAAGCATACTGGAGAACCTGGCAGTCATCGACGGCAAGCCGAAAGATGCGCTGATCAAGCAGGTGGGAATATTGTGGGTGACAGTCACGGATAAATTCAGAAGAAAGGCCGATGAGACGGAAGGTTAGCCATATGTTGCTTTGTGCGGTTATCGCATTTCTTTCCGGCTGGGCCGGCCACTGGCTGGGTTCCCGGAAACGGAGCATTGTCCATGTACCGGAAACGGTGGTCAGGCATGATACGATACGCTCTGCCATTCCGGAACCGGAGGTGATTGTCCGTGAGGTACCCACAGAAGTGGATACGGCGGCTATACTGGCCGACTATTTCTCGGAGAAGCATTATCTTGATACAATTATTGAACGCCCTTACCTGAAAGTGGAGCTGACCGACGTCATATCCCGCAATTCATTGCTTGACCGCACGGTAGTGGTGGACTACCGGCAACCGGTCGTCTGCAACAATGCTCTTGCCTTAGGTCTGGAAATTGGACGTTCCTGGCAAGTCTTGTCGGCAGAATATCGCCATAAGCAATGGGAGTTCAGAGCAGGATATGACTTGTACAACAGGTCACTGGTGTTGGGCATTTCTAAAACCCTTTGGCAATGGTAGTGGACGGCATACATGATGGAGTGGACTGCTTCATCTCGGAAATCGGGGAAATAAAAATCTCAGGAATCACAGATGAACAGTTGAATGTCCGTATTGAAACCGGAGGTACGGAGATTTTCAATGAGAGCTATTACGCTTTGAAAGGCAACGTGGTAATCCATGAGATAGGGGAAATGCTCCGCAGTCACTTCTCCCTGCATGACCCGAAAGGGATGTCAAACAATGTAGTCTCTTATTATCAGGCTCCATTGTCCATAACCGCTGTGTTTTCAGGCAAGCAGGACACAGTCCGGAGGAGTTTCAATGCTTATTACAGCCGTTGTCGCACATCGGTATCCCCGTCAGACGTACTTTTTCTGACACACGAGAGCACAATCCGTACAGCCCATGATAGAATGGAATATCTAACCTTTACTGCCCATAAAGGCATGTCGGTGGACATGAGCATAGCCTACATGGATGCGGGAAAGGAAAAGTACAAGACAGTCAGTGAGCAAGTGGATGCCACTGCCGGTATGCTCGCTGTTTCTTTTTCACTTGATAAGATTGTACGTCGGTCCGGTATTGCCGTATCATCCATCACATATTATGATGTCCTATTGAAAAAAGATGGCACTGTAAAGGATAAGGTGAGATTTGTCAATGATGACCGACAGTATAGGAATGTCACCAATTTCATTTACCGAAACGCATTCGGTATGCCGGAGACAATGGCATTCACCGGACTGGTGGAATATTCCCCCGAACTTGAGGGTGATCCGGTAGAACTGTTACAGAGAACCGTCCGCACTTCATCCAAATACATTGACAGCCGTACGGTAAACAGCGGCTATCTGGACACCAGACAATACGGAAAGGTACTGGATCTGATAACAACTGATTCTTTGCAGCTGTATAATACGGAAACATCGACGGAAGTGGTGACCACTGACATTGATTTCTCTCACAAGCGTACCGGCAACGAGAAAATCAATGTCTCACTTACATTCCGTCAGGCATCACGCCTGCATCTGGCTTTCGAGCGTACCGGTGACAATGGTATTTATGGGCGGATATTCGACAGAACATTTGACAATACATTTGAATGATATAACGATATGGAGACAATACGCAGAAACCTGGCTCTGGCCGACATGGACATCCGCACGGACGAACGCGGACGCCGGCGCATCTTTTCGATAAAGTTCGTCAGCAAGGAAGGCAAGGTCTATTTCATGCCCCAGGCCTACGCCTGCGGTGCAGGACGCATGAACATGAAGGAATACCAGCTCCGGGGCGTGCAGCCCTGCGACTGCAAGGGAAATCCGGAAGGACACCCCTACCCTGTGGATATTGACCTGATACTGGAGTATAACAAAAAGAAAATAATATTCTGATGAACATATTGTTTAATTCAAGCGGCATTCCCCTGCTGATGCAGTCCACGTACATATTCGGCGAAACGACGGGGACACCCCAGAACGAAATGAAGGAGCGTACCCGAATCCTGGCGCCATATGACTTGTCGAATGTTTCCTATATAGACATCGACGGAGTGAAGGTGCGTCCATGGGGAGATGAGAATGATTTCCCCCAGAAGGCGGCTGAAGAGATAGGAAACACCAGCGTGCTCAATACGGGCCTGAAGTTTCTTCGTAACCTGACACTTGGGCAAGGCATATATCCTTGTACGGTGAAAGGTTACGACAATGATGGCAACGAGATACTGAAGCCCGTTACCGATAGCCGAGTACAAGCTTTTATTGCTTCCCGGAATGTGAGGCGCTACATGGAGAAGGTGCTTCGGGATTACTTGAAATTCGGCAACGGTGCCGTCCAGTTTGTGCCGTCGGCTGCCGGCAATTCTTTTGCAGGGGTCAATCCGGTCAATGCGCTTTACCGCCGTTATTCCGAAGTGGACGAATACGGCGCCTGCAAGTGCATCATTTCCGGATATTGGCCGCAACGTCCGGACAAGGGACAATACACCAGGCTGGATGTGCTCTCCGAATACGACCCGCAGATGCACGCCGAGGTGTTGAAGTTTGCCGGAAAGGTGAGGGACGGTTTCATCATGCCGGTACGCGACAGCTGGAGCAACGACGACCTTTACGGCATGCCCATCTGGTGGCCCGCCTACGTTTGTGGATGGGTGGAGATAGCCCATCTTATCCCCCATTTCCTCAAGAAAGCCTACAAGAACCAGATAACCTGGAAGTGGCATGTACAGATACCGTATTCCTACTGGGAGAAGAAATACCCGTCCAAGGACTATTCTGCCAAGGAGCGTGAGGCGGCCATACAGAAGTATATGGATTCTGTGGAGCAGAACCTTTGCGGACCGGACAATGCGGAGAAGCCCATCTTCTCTCATTATGCCGTGAACGAGATGAACGGCAGGATTGAGGAGGAGTGGAAAATCAAGCCGCTGGAGAACAAATACCAGGGTAGTGACAATCTTCCGGTGTCGGCAGCCGCCAACTCGGAAATTCTGTTTGCATTGATGGTGAATCCGAATGTGCTCGGTGCAGGTATGCCCGGTGGCACCTATGCCGGCAACCAGGGCGGTTCCAATATCCGTGAGGCTTTCCTTGTGAACATTGCCAACGCGTGGATTGACCGGCAGAATATCCTGGACCCTATAGAACTCTATATCAAAATGAACGGCATGCCGGAATGCGAGCTGCGTTTCCGCAATACCGTATTAGTAACCCTCGATACCGGCAGCGGTACCAAAAAAACATTGAGCTAATGATATTCAGTGCAAAAAAATGGAACAACGGCAAGGAGCTGAAAGCGGTGATGAAGGTGAACACCGCCATCTCCTTTGACATGATGGAGGCACCGCTCCGGAATGCTTTCCGGCAATACCTCGTACCGTTATTGGGCGATGCGATGGTGGGAGAAGTGGTCGAGATATATGAATTCGGTCCAAATCCGGATGTATTGGAACAGAATACCGAAGGGGCAACCGAACGGGAGAAACTGGACAGCCGCCTGCTGGAGATCTGCAAACGCGCGAACGCGAACCTGGCGTTCTGGAACGATTTCGATGAAATCAGCATGCGTATCACCGATGCGGGCTTCCAACGTCAGAAATCCGACAACGGCGAATCATTCCAGCAGGTGTACAAGTACCAGGAAGATAACCTGCGGGCATCGTTACGCAACAAGGGGTTCAATGCGCTCGACGAGCTGCTTGAGTTTCTGTATGCCCATATAGCCGAATATCCGGAGTTCGCGTCCTCCCAGGCCTATCAGGACCGTAAATCAGCCATTGTCCGCAGTACCGCGGATGTCAATGACGTCTGTTTTATCAATGGCAGCCGGATTGTTTTCCTCCGTCTGCAGCCGCACCTGAAGTTTGCCGAGGAGATGCTCCTTCAGCCGGCCATCGGTGACAAGCTGTATGAGCATCTGATTGACGGACTGGTAAATCCCCCAGAAGACGAAGAAGCCCGGAAGAGCATGGAGCGGTTGCGCCTTGCCTGCTCCCGCTACATTGTGGCAATGGCGGTCAGACGGCTGCTGATGGAGACGGGTAGCGTCACGGACCGGGGGCTGTACTTCACCGCTGTACAGCCGGGTGAGAAGGGCAATGAGGAGAAGAGACCCGTCGATACGGAGCGCATAGCCGTACAGATCCAGAATCTGAAAACGGATGCGGACATGTACATGACCGTGCTGCTGCGTACGGTACGGAGCTGTTTTGAGAATTTCTATGAGGGTGATCCCAGGCAGATATACGACCGGGACAATGACCATAAACGCACATTCTGGACATGAGGGAGCTTCGCATTGCATACCGTAGATTCGGAATCCGCCATGAGATAATCCGCCGGGTACCTCAGAAATGGGAGGAGCTGACACCGGCACAGTTCCTGCTCGTGTCGCGGCTTTATCTTCAGGAAATAGACGAACCATCCTTCCTGAAGGAGTTCTATTCCCTGCCGTACGGGGTCGGTTCCGACACCTATTACAGTTATAAGCTGAGCGAACTGGTGGAGTTCATCAGCGACTGCCGTGTCCGGATGGACCGCTTTATCCTTCCTGCCGTCTCCGGGCTGAAAGCGCCGGGTGACCGCCTGAAGGGGATGTGTTTCGAACACTTCATGCACGTGGACACTGCTTTCAACCGATATGTCCGTGACGGCAAGGATGCCTCACTGGACACTTTCGTAGCAATGCTCTATTTGAAGGACAACGAATATATTGTCCTACCATCAGGTGGGAAAAACGGCTTATTTAGCAGGCAGAAACCGCTGATACTGCAAAAACGGATAATGAAGGTGACAAAGATTGACAGGCACGTCAAGTATGCCATATTCCTGAACTACGTTTTTGTCAAGAGGTGGCTTTCAAAGGCTTTTCCTTTCCTCTTTCCGTTGGATGATGAACCGGAGGAAAAGCGGAATAGTCCCGCCGCACCGTCAGTCAACTGGCTCGACATCTTCGACGCCTTTGTCGGTGACGATGTGGCGGTGATGGAGAAATACCAGGCGATGCCGGTGGCAACGGCATTCCGCCTGCTCAACAAAAGGATACGTGACGCCCAAAAACAGAAGAAATGACTTTTTCGGAATACATAGAGAATCTGGCTGAAAGGCATGTCGATATACGACACAAGGAGAATGATGAAGTACACTTCCTCTCATCAGAACGAGAGAAGCATACGGCACTGGACAGCGTGCTCCACTATCCGGCAGTGATTGTGGACCGTGGCTCAGGATTCGGTTACGGCGGTAATCCGGGTGCATACCGAAAAGACCGCGATTACCTGCTCTTCATTGTGGAGCATGTGTCCGACACCTCCGACTATGAGCAGATAGAGGCTGCCCTTGACAAGTGCGAGCGCATTCTTGATGAGCTGCTCAACCAAATTTTGGAAGACAAAAGGAAGAAAAGGCTGTGGCTCGCTTTTTCCTTGGAGGATGTGGAAGCGGATTATGTGGTAAACAATGATAACCAGCTTTATGGCGTGGTTGCGGCAATACATCTGTCCGAACTTTACAAGGTTTTGAATTGCCGCAATGCATTTTTATGATACAGTATGTCTGATACACTTACAACATTGAAGGAGCTGGCGGCACAAGTGCGTGGTGCCACCCGAAAAGGTGAGAATACGGCTGAACGTGTCGGGCGTCTCTTTGTGGGCATCCTTGCCCTCATGGAAGAATCCGAAATTTCATTCGAGCCTTCCGAGGGATACGATACGCTTGGGACATTGAAGGAACTGGCGGCACAGGTACGCAGTGCTACCGAGGACAGTGAGAATACCGCCGAACGTGTCGGACGTGTTTTTGCCGGCATCCTGGATCTGCTGGAGCAGTCCGGTATCGAGTTCGATACTGCCGAAGGAGATGATTCCATAGAGATTCTGCAGTCCCTTTCCGACCAGGTACGTGGTGCCACCCGAAAAGGTGAGAATACGTCCGAACGTGTGGGGCGTCTCTTTGCGGGTATCTTGAATCTTTGGGCAATGAGAGCGGAGGACTGGAACAAGGTCATACCGCCCGTCTATGTCCGCAGCGACAACGGACGGCAATATCTCGGCATCTACAACGCGACCAAATCGGTCATGGAGGACTATCCCGACGGTCTGACGCAGGATGTGACGATAACATGCACCCAGACCAACATAGACTACAAGGGCAACAGATACCAGGATGAGGACAGCATGTGGAGCGTGGAGATGAAAGGCTGGAACCAGGATACCGCACATATACTTACCATTGACGGGGCCGGCAAATGCACACTCGACGGCCGCGGTTTCGGTGGCATACATATCGAGGATTGCAGTAACATCATCATCCGGGACATCACCTTCCTGAACTTCAATACCTACGAGGGTGTTTATGCACCGGAGGAGCCCGCCTGCATCTATGCCACAAACATCTCCAAACGCAAGCCTTGCCGCAACCTGTACTTTGAGAACCTGACCGTCAAAGGGCAGAGCACCAAGAGTCCGAACTCCAATTACCGCACCCGCTACGGCATTACGGTCAAAGGATACGAGAATGTGTGTCTCCATAATATCCGTATGTCGCAGGTCGTTGTCCAGCCGATTTCCATTACAGACGCGAATACCGTCTATATATCAAAGATAAGATTCTCCGAATCAGTGATGCAGGCCGAAGTGGTCGGGCACCCGTCAATCATGAGCCTTTCGGCAACGGATGTCTATATCATGGATTGTGACATAGACGGCAGCCATTACAATGAGGTAGCCATTTCCGTAGGCAAGGTCAAACAACTGTTCTTAGAGCGTAACCATATCTACAAGACCTGCGGACCGGTCATCGGAATAAGCAATGAACTCGGCGCGGACAAGATATTCATATCCGGCAATTACATGCATGATAACATGGAGCTTCCGAAATACCAATGGGACTGCACGTGGTTCACGTTCCCCGGCATGTCCAAGGAAATAATAATCGCGAACAATACCTTCGTGTTCAGCAGCGGCTATTTCCAGGAGTTTTTCGCGCGTTCGAGCACTTCCGCTATCGAAAGGCTGGTCAATGTGAACAATATATTTGTCCGGCACAATGAGCAGAATCATGGCATCTTCATCCTTTCGAGCGTCCATAGCCTCATAAGTGGCAGTAATATTTATAATAAGGAGACCGTATTGTACTCCATGGCCGACAATACTTCACCGGTGTATTTTGCCGGAAACAACCAGGGAAACCTTGCGTACATACAAGCACAGGGATATGAGGCTGGCACGGCACAGATTACCGACGGGAGCGCCATCCTGATGGATGACCGCCCGTGTCTGACAGCGGAACTGGCAGCCATTCACAAGAGCGTCGCGGAATATGTACGTGAATTCGATTACAAGTACCAGACGAATGACCGGGACAATACCAGCATCGGCTGTGACAACTACTACAGCGTCGAGTTTGACGAGACAGCCGACACCACCGATGGCTACGACGGTATAAACCGTTACAGCAATGAAGTCTTCAGCAGCGCTGCCCAATACAGTATGCCGTCAGACCAGACCCTGGTGTTGCTTGCACGGTCCAAGAACCGGGACAGGATGGTTGTGTTCAACATAACCAAATCGGACGATGTCGGTAACCGGATTGTATCTGTCGGCCGCCTGGCATCGTTCTCCATCCGTCCGAAGCTTGACGGGAACGGAGAATATACAGCAGACCAGTTATATGATGTAACCATTGAATAATGATGAATATATGAAATACCACGAGATTCTGAAAGCCCTGATCGGCATTCCCTCCTTGTCCGCAAGACTTGACAACCCTTTCCCTCTGGTCGGGGACAAAGTTACCATATCAAGTACAAGCGAATGGGTGAGGCAACACGAGTATCTGCTTGATGGTGGAGCCGGGCCTGAACGGTCTGTCCTGGATTGTGTACTGGGAAAATCCTCAGAGACTGTAGATATGTCTGCCGCAGGTGAGTTCATACAGAGCGTCAGTGTATCCAACGATAGCGGCAACGCTTCTGTCAGGAAAATCGCATATCCGATGCTTCCCGCCACCGAGCCCTATTTTATGGTTACCGCCACTGAGATAGTGCGTGTCGGGGAAAGGGGCTATCTTTCGATATATGCCGAAAACGGTTATGCCACTTCCCGCAACAATACCATCGTTGCGCGTATATACAAGGAGAATGAACCGGAACCAGTGAAAACCGTCGGCTTTGACACGAGCCGTCCAGGACCGACTGTCTGGGCGGCATCCCCCTATACCTTCGATGCTGTGTCCGACCGTGGAATATACGATGTGGAGGTGGACGTGACAGATGTCCTGACCGGTGTGACTTTTACCAAACGTATCAACAAGCTCATAACCGTTACCCCCGCGCTTGCCCCCCGTGATGAAGCGGTTGAGTATCTCGTCCCCGACGCCAAGATTGTGGGTGGAGCCGAGAGCTGGATTATAGACGGTAAGGATTATCCGGCAGGCTGTACGGTTATCCTAAAATATGACCCGCAGTTCGGTGAGAGATACCCCATGCGTCTGCGTCTTGACAATTTCAAGGGCACGCGGGAGAATCCGATCATTTTCACGATAGATACTGAGGAGCCGTTTGAATTCAACTGGTTCTATTGGTTCGGCATACTCTTCAATGACTGCGCCCATATCGTCTTTGACGGTAGGGGCTATCATAATCTAGATAAGGGGTTCAGAATGATTGCCATGCCGGAATTTGCGAATATCGCCATACAAGTCACCAACTATTCGAACGAGCTTGAATTCTTTGGTATCGAGATCGACAAGGCGGATTTTGCCGGATTCATGATCAAGACAGACCCCACGGCCGATAACCCCCAGGGGTGGTGGCCTGCCTATAGGCTGGAAAATCTCAGGCTCCATCATAACCATATTCATGACACGGTCGGAGAAGGGAGCTATCTGGGACACTACAGTCCTAATTATTATACCGGTACCAACAGCAACGGGGAGGAGGTCAGATACCGTGCGCACCACTTGTACAACACCCGCATATACCGTAATATCTATGAGAATCAGGGTTATGACAACTTCCAGCTCAATAATGCCGAAGATGCCGAGATATGCTATAATGAATTCATCAATGGCGGTAACCGTATGGAGAAGGACCAGACATCGGCTCTTGCCCTCGGTCTCAGTGGCAAAATATACAACAATGTCATACGCGGGCATTTCGGCCCTGCCATCCAGTGCCTGTGCATGGGTGATGTGGAGATTTTCAACAATATCATCGCTCCCGGCACGGAAGTCTCAAGCGCTTTCTATCTGGGGGGCTTCCAGGAACCCCCGCAGTCCGATTATGATACCGGGTTGACAATAGGGCATCTGATTAATATACATAACAACATCCTCTTCTCGTATGGCGTGCCATATCTGTTCAGTCAGGCGAACAAATGCAAGAATGTCCGTATTCTGGACAACTTCTGTGTACATAAGGGAGCCTGGGGAGGTCAGGCGGCGGATATAATGTCCGGTTGGAAAGTAGAGGGGAACATGGAACTGGAATACCCGCGTTACCCTTTCGATTTCCAGGCTATTGACGAGCGGTACAAGATTGCCGATTCCATCAATCTGGACTATCGCATTGCCGCCTCCTCGCCTCTGGTTGAAGGAGGATGCGGCGACAGTTTCCGTTTTGATTTCAACGGCTATAAAAATTGGTACGACAAGGTGTTCCCTATAGGCCCTTTCCTTGGGAAATATAGGAGTCCGGACATCGTGGATGCCCTTTTCGGACTGTCATCCATTGTGATAGACGGAGGTGCCGCCAGTACCTTGAGCAATAAGGTCAGCGTGCGGATGAATTGCAAGGGTGAGGTGACACATTACCGTATAAGTGAGAAAAGGGACTTTTCCGACACGGTGTGGTCGGAGTGGAGCGGTGATACCGTAGAATTCACATTCCTTTCCACAGGACCGAAGACATTGTACTGCCAGATAAAGTCGTCTACGGAAGAGAGCGCTGTTAAATCCGCATCCATCATCTATCAGGAAAGCCCGTTGGTACTGTCCTCTGTCGTGATAGAGGACGGTGTTCCTGAAAAGAACGGAAAGACTGTGAGTGTTGAAATATCATACAGCGGTTCTGTCATGCCCCGATACTACCGTGCAGGTGAAACGGAGGATTTGACCTCTGCCGGTTGGACTGCGTTTACGGAACGTTTCTCCTATACGTTTGATACAACGGGCGCGAAGACCTTGTATGTACAACTGATGGACGGATTCGGGCAGATGACTGAAACCCGGTCCGCAAGCATCACCATCAATCCGCCGCGTAAGGCAGTGGTCAGTATAGGATGGGCCTATGATGATGTTGCCCCCGGATGTGTGTTTGACAGTGGGCTTGGCATCAATAGGATGAATTACTCGGCGACAGCCCGGACCTTTGTATGGGATTCCGGGGAAGATGCCGGAACTGTCGTCAAAGGGGACTCCGTCAATTTCAATGAGGATATCAGGGTCGGTGGTGCAACTACAGGTGACGATAGTGGCATGTATCCGGACAGTGTGTTGGAGAAATATGTCAGGTATAACGGTTTCCCGCAGAATACATACGGACACAGGACAGCCTCGATACATCTCTCTCCAGGGACATACCGTCTGCGGCTGTTCTGTTCCCTGAACTCCACTTATAAGAACTCCACGGAATTCATGAAGGTACAGACCGTCGTGGACGGTGTTGCCAATGTGTTTGAACTGCCGGACGGTTATGATGTCATAGGCAATCTCACCCGATGGCTTGAACAGGAAATCACCGTACCGGAATCGGGAATGTTCGAATTGCAATGGGGGATGGAGAATGCGACAAAAGGATGGATGGAGGTTCCGCTGAATATTATAGAAATAGAAGAAACGTAAGATAATGAAATATATAAAAGTAGTATGGCTAAAGCAGAAATCTTATTCAAGGTCATCCGCAAATGGGAAGGCGGATGGAGTGACCACAAAAATGACAAAGGTGGCAAAACCAATATGGGGATAACCTTGTCTACGTGGAAATCATGTGGTTATGACAAGGATGGTGACGGAGATATTGATGCGGATGATTTACGCATGATTACTCCGGATGACGTTTTTCATGTTTTCAAGAAGTATTATTGGGACCGTTACCAAGCGGACTTCATACACAACCAGTCCATTGCGAACATCTGTGTGGATTGGGTGTGGGCCTCCGGACGTCCCGGTATCACAAGGGTACAACAACTACTGCAAATCAATGTAGACGGCATCGTAGGTCCTCAGACGGTTGCAAGTATCAATCTGGCCAACCAACGGCAGCTGTTCGAAGCTATCAAGACAGACAGAATCCGGTTTATTGAAGAAATCTGTAAAAGGGACCCGTCGCAGCTTGTATTCCGGAAAGGATGGCTGAACCGGGTCAATGATTTCAAGTTCTCTGTCCGCTGAATTCTTGTCCTTTTTTCCACTCTTTTCAGCCTTTAGTTTTGTGTCCGGAACTAAAGGCTTTTTTATGGCAATAACTGAAGAAAAGAGTTTAATGACCTCCGAGAAATTCAATCGAGGAGTTGAGAACTGGACGTGGAAAGTCAGGAATACCTCCGTAAATATTCTACAACGGACACACGCAACCGGCAGATTGCGTAGGGAACTGCAATCCCGTTGGCTGAAAGACCGTGAAGGTGGACCGGCTTATGTCGGTCTGGGTTTCCGCTTTGCCCGGTATGGTGCGTACCGGGAGTATGGCGCCGGGCGTGGATATATCGTCAAGAACGGAATTATAATGAAGGGACATTCGGCATGGAGCGATAAGAAGAAACGTCAGGAACTGCGTTCTTTACGTGTTTCTGAATATCGTATCCGGCGCATGCGTACCGTTGATGAACACTATGCCGTTATCCGGCGAAGTCCCCTACCCTGGTTAGACCCTCCCATTGTGGATAACATCGAATCACTGGCAGATTTATCCGGAGAGTATTACGGTGACCAGGCACTCAAGAATGTGCTTCAGAAGTTTGATAAAATAACAATTGAAAAACGTTATGGCAAAAAGTGACAAGACTGTCAAAAGAGGTGTCTACTTGTACATCGATGGCAAGGAAATTAAGAATGACATCAATTCCATTGATTTGGAGATGAAACGCCTACAGCGTGACATTAAGGAAATGACACGCGGCTCTGAGGAATACAACCGCACCATGGCGAAGATACAGCATCTTCAGGGGATTTTAAAACAGCATCGCCAGGAGATAAAAGGCATCACCACCGAAACCAAGAAAGCGACTGTCAGTATTGGCAGTATGGTAGACTGGTTCAACCGTTTCGGTGGAGTTATCTTGTCCGTAATAGGTTTCCTTACCGGTTTTACCCTTGCCTTGCGCGCCATCAGAGACGAACGCAACAAGTTGGAGGAGTCCCAGGCCGGGCTGAAAGCCTTGACCGGACTTGATGATGACAGCATTGCCTGGTTGACCGGGCAGGCCAAGACGCTTTCCACCACCATGACAAAAGAGGGCTTGCGTGTCCGCCAGTCGGCAGCCGAAATCCTGGATGCGTTCATGCTGGTCGGTTCGGCCAAGCCGGAACTGCTTGGTGACAAGGAAGCGCTCAAGGCTGTTACGGAGGAAGCCATGCGGTTGCAGGCGGCAGCCAAGGACATTACCCTGAACGAAGCGGTTGATTCACTTACCTTATCACTCAACCAATATGGGGCGGCAGCAGACCAGGCAGGACGGTTTACCAACGTATTGGCTGCCGGCTCCCAGGCAGGTTCCGCCAATATCGCAAGCCAGGCAAAGGCTATCCGGAATGCAGGTACCGCAGCGGCTTCGGCCAATGTTCCCATTGAACAGACGGTCGCATTGATTGAAACGCTTGCCTATCGGGGTATAAAGGATGAAGTGGCCGGAACGGGATTGAAGAAATTCTTTCTGGTTCTTCAGACCGGAGCGGACGAGACCAACCCTAAAATCGTCGGGTTGGATAAGGCACTGGAGAATCTGAAGAACAAGAATATGGATGCAGGCGCCATCAAGAAGATGTTCGGGGAGGAAGGCTACAATACCGCATCCGTAATCCTTCAGAACACGGAGATGGTGAAAGACTTCACCGCTGCCGTCACCGGTACCAATGTGGCGTATGAGCAGGCGGCCATAAACAGTGATACTGCACAGGCCAAACTGGAGCAGGCACGCAATAAGATGAAGCTGGCAGCCATTGATTTGGGAGAGAAACTGAATCCGGCTCTGACGGTGAGTACGAATATGCTGACCAATGTGCTCAAGTATTTGCCGGGATTGATTGACTGGTGCAAAAAATGGGGTGGTACTGTATTGTGGCTTAGTACGATATTGCTTGTATATGCTACCCGGCTGAAGATAATTACAGCATGGTATTCTATTTGGAATTCACTTACCAAAATTGCGACAGTTCTCAATTTGGCTTATGCCGCATCAATGAATACATTGTCTGGTTATACAGTGACATCATTTGGAAACTTGCGTAAATTATCAATGCTCATGCAAGGACATTCTGTTTTACTTAAATCACTACGTACCGCCACTTATTTATATGCCGCTGCCGTGCAGGTTTTACACGGGCGCGTTGATTTGGCTGCCAAATCGCTGAAAGCAGCTTGGACTATTATGTCCAGCAATCCGATTGGCTTACTGGTTACATTAGTTCTTGCAGCAGCTACCGCATCCTACAAACTGACACAACGCACCAAAGCTTATTACGACCTAAATAAAGTCAATGAGAAAATTACAGAAAAATCAAATGATGAATATGCGCGTCAATCATCACTGATTGAACAGTTGACCACCAAAATACACAATAATAATCTTTCCAATTTTGAACGTAAAAAGGCAATTGTACAATTGCAGGCTATTATTCCGGATTATAATGCAGAGATTGATAAAGAGGGCAAAATCATCAATGAAAACACAGAGGCACTTGACCGATATAATGCCGTATTAGCAACCAATATCGAATTAAAAGAGGCTGCCGACGAACTGGATAAGCACCGGATCAACCTGATGCGCCTTCAAAAATCCCCGGCATTGAGTGACAATTCACCGATGGGGTCGATGGCTCGCGAGGATGTTCGCAACAAGATTTCCCAAGAAGAAGAGATTGTTGAATCTTTAACTGCACGTTATAAGAAACTGGTACAAGAAAAATGGAAAGCATTGAATCCGAACACTCCTAAAAACAATCCCACCGGAGGCAATGACGGTGGAAAATGTCCGATATGTGGAAACAAACCTTGTACCTGCGATAAAAACAACACTTCCAAAGACAAGTTCGCCCAAGCTGAAGCCGACTACTACCGACGTATCGCTGACATCAAACGGAAGTACCTCGCTGACGATAAGATGACCCAGGAAGAATACAACAAGCAGATGCGGGATGCAGAAATACAACTGCTCAACGATAAGCTGAAGGTCAAGGGGCTTGAGCCTTCAGAGATTCAACGTATCAATGACCAAATACTTGATGCGGAAATAAAGGCGCGTGATGAATTGCGCAGGCTTGATGAACAGTCTGCCAAGGATGAAGAGAAACGCCGTAAGGAGCAGGCAGAAGAGACGTTTTCCCGTTTGGACAAAGAGTACCAAATGCAGGTGGAAGCTGCCGCCATGTATCATTATGAAAACAGGACTTCCGAGGAGGAGTATTTCAATGAGCTGCGCAGACTGCAAGATGTATATTACCATAAGGTTCTCAATGACGCGGCAATCAGTGAGGAGAAGAAAAACCAGGTACGTGAACAGATGCGTAAACGTAATCTGAAGGATGCCCAAAAAGATGCTGAAGAAGAAAAACGGATTGAACGTGAGAAGTTTGACATACTGTCTGACCTGGCGAAAGGCTTCGGAGAGACCATGGCGCAATTCTTCACGGACTCCGAGGTGTCTCTCAAGGACTTCCTGAAGAATATTCTTACTATGTCGCTTGATGCGTTGGAACGTATGATGATTATGGCCGTTACCGAACGCACCATCAAGAATATAGGTTCACTCGGCTTCGTAGGTGTAGCTAAAGCTGCCGGAGAGATTGCTCTGATAACTGCCGCATTTGAGACAGCCAAAGGGCTTATCTCCAATTTCTACACCGGCGGCTTTACTCCGTCCGGTGACTGGAATCAGCCGCAAGGTATTGTACATTCCAATGAATTTGTCGCCAACCGTTTTGCTGTGGCCAACCCGAATCTGCGACCGATATTCGACGCCATTGACGTGGCACAGCGTAGCGGTAATGTTGGTAATCTGACAGCTGAAGACATAGCGGCTGTAGCAGGTTCCGGAAAGAGTACACGTACCGTACCAGTCAAGGCACCTGCTGCCAGCGCCACAACGACGACCAATGACCCGGCTATGGTGGCGATGCTGATAGAATGTACCCGCGTATTGCGGAAGCTTAAAAACAGGCTGGATGCCCCTTTGGTAGCGGAAACTTATGTTACCGGCAAACGGGGTATCAACCAGGCACAAAAAGAATATCAGAAGTTGAACAACAATAAATCACGCAACAAGCAATGACAGAATTATACATTGACGGGCAATTGGCCGCCCTTCCTGAAGGGTTCAACATTACGTTCACCTCCGAGAATCCGTATTTCACCCGCAGTTCCAATTACTCCTTGGACATAGAACTCCCCATGCCTGCCAATCATGCCATATTCAAGCACGTGAACAGACTGGATGTGACGAAAAAAAAGACTATCCTTCCGGCCACACTCATCGTTGACGCCAGATGCCTGCTTTACGGCAGTGCGGTTTTACTCTCAGTAGAAGATGCACTGGTTAAGGTACAGCTCGTATCGGGTAATGCGGAATTTAATCTGCTGACGAATGATGATCTGTATATTGACGAACTTGATTTAGGTACAATCAGTTGGCCGAACAACAATCAGAACCGTTTCCAGCCACCTGCCAATATGGTGAACTACTACGGTTCGGTGGACGACATTGAAGCTGTATGGTTGCCGGTGTTCTATCAGGAAGCCAAATGGGAGAATCTTCAGAACGATGCAATCTATGAGTTCGGCACGAACAATTTTACCCTTTGCCCCTATTATGGCCGTCGATGTGTACAACCATACCTTTTGACAGTCATCAAGAGAATAGTGGAGTATTTTGGCTATACGTTCGATACCTCCTTCTTTGATAACAATTTCTTGCGGAACGTTTATGTATGCAGCGCGGTAAGCAGCAACCGGGTGGCCGCCGCATTGCCGCACTGGACTGTTTCCGAATTCTTTGATGAACTGGAGAAATTCCTTTGTGCGGTTACGGTGGTCAACGAACGCACCAAAGTGGTGAGTCTCGTAGGGCTTAACGATTATTTTACAGAATCCGGAAAGGAGATAATTCCTGCATCTTCCCTGCTACGGGAGTTCACTGTGGATATTGAAGATGAAAAGAATGAGAAAGACTTGAGCACTGGCAATGTGGGCTACAATCTGCCTTCCCATACGGATGACGGCTATCTGCGAATTGAAAGGGACATCATAGAGGCTGCATACAAACAAGAATATGATTCTTACGATGCAATGCTGGCCGCATACAATGGAATGGGTGACAGTGACAAGAAAAGTACAATCTTTATTGTTGGCAAACGGTATTATATCAACTACAATGAAAATGATAAGAATACGCTGCGTGAAGTCAATTTGTATGCGGATTTAATCCGTGACCCGGAATCGTCCGATGTAGAGACCTCACTCGGAATCGTCCCGGCTAAAATTATTCAGTTCAATGTCGGCGTGTATGGCTCTGTAGCTGATTACGATTTGTCCCGTCCGTACACCTCCATGGTATTGAACATACCCGCGGTGGGCTACCAGGCTACTGTTGCCAAGCAGGAGCGCTTCAATGTCCAGGAAGCCATAAACGGTGACGTGGAGCTGAAGGAGAAGCAGGAAAAAAACGGGCACATGGAAGTGGCTGTCAATACCGGCAAGTTCAACCGGCAGAACGTAACTTACAGCGGTCAGACACATGCCTATGATTATGCCTATCCTTTTACGGACTACCAGCAGAAGACCGAAGCACAGCTCACGGACTTCCTTCCGTATTCCCTAAGCTTGAACGATGTTTGTCCGGACAGTGTCGGACATCGGTTGTCGACACTCAGTCTGTTTCACTCCAATATCCCTTACACAATCCAGTTCCAAGCCAATAAGCTGCCAGATGTGAATAAGGTGTTTCTTATAGGCAACAAGCAGTATTTGTGCGAGAAGATTGAGACGGAAATAGATGTTGATGGATTAAGCAAGGTACTGAAGGGGACTTTTTACCGGATAGAATAATAATGTTAAAAAGACATCTGCCTCTCAAAAATAACTCCTTTTTCCCTTGCGTAATTACCAAAAGGTTATTATATTTGCAGTGTCATAATGTATCGCGATCTTTTTATGACTGAAGAAGAAGAGCTAAAGGCTCGGATTGAAGCTGCGAAAAAAGACCTCAGCTTCTTTTCCCTCTATTGGGATGACATTCAGAATACTGATTGGATTTCCGATGAGGAGCTTGAGGAAGGCATCAATGATTGTCTCGATGACTTGAATGATGCACAAGACAAGCTGAATGAAAACGGTAGCCCTCCTTGAGGGGGCTACTTTTTCTCTAACATATAATTTTTAGGCTTATGGACGTACAGAAAGAATTGGGAAAATGGAAGTCGGAATATGTAAAATGCAATACTCCGGAGGAATTGGCCGACCATAAAAAACGTTTCAGGGCTTTTCTGCAGACGCTTTCACCGGAGGATAAAAAAGCGTTTGCGCAAGCATTCCAAGATGGTGCCAGGCAATCAATCAATGAAGCCCAAGCCATTGTGAAAACAGTAGAAATCAGGCAGACCTTAGAAAAAGTATTGCCTTTCGCTTCTATGTCGTATATTGCCCAGCACTATTTTGGCAGAACACGCCAATGGCTATATCAACGGATTAACGGAAGTGCGGTAAACGGCAAACCAGCCAACTTCACCGCTGATGAACTGAATACTCTATCTTTAGCTCTATCTGAGCTTGGCGACATAATGAAAGATACTTCTCGGTCTATCGCGAGGCCGTAAGGTTTTTAATGACAGAGGGGCTTCCACGGGTTGGAAGCCTTTTTTATTTCATTATTCAAATAATCATGAATTAAATTTAGAATAAAAAGTTTTTTTATTTTGTTAAGTTTGATAAAATCACTATTTTAGCAACGCCAAAAAATGAATTAAATGAATCCTTTTCCATAGTGTAACCCATAAGATTGGGTTCAGGTTTATTCATTCCTGTAGGCGCACTATAGTGAAGGATTCGCCATTTAATATTATGACAAACAAAAAATACAAATCTATCAGTATTTCTAATTTAATTATAAATCCAGATAATGATCGTTTTGAGTCTGTTGAGAATGAAAAGCAGGCTATAGACATAATGCTAACAAAATTAGGAGACAAAATTTATTATATTGCGATACATATTTTAGAGAATGGGTTGTCTCCCAAGCCATTTTATGTTATGCCATCAAAGAAATCTAACAAGAAATTTCTTGTAAAGGAAGGAAACAGAAGAACCACAGCATTAAAATTGATGGCTAACCCTAAGTTAATTGATTCTAAAAAACATGCTTCATTAAAGAATCGTTTTTTTAAGCTGCATGAAAGATTTATGGAAACTCCGATTAGAAAAATAATGTGCTATATTTATGATGATGTAGAAGAGGCAGATAAATGGGTTCGATTAGAACATACAGGAGAACAGAATGGAGTTGGTATAGTTGAGTGGAAACCAGAGCAAGTACAGAGATTTGATATAAAACATGGAAAAAATAAGTCTGTAGAAATACAAGCTATTGATTTCATACGAACATCTCCTTTCGTACAAGAAGAAGTAAAGAGGGCTTCCGAAAACATTAAACTCACAAATTTTGCTCGTTTATTAGGAGATAAAAGTGTTCGGGAAATTTTGGGTTTAAAGTATATAAATTCTAAATTAAGTTCTAATCTTGAAGAAGAAGAAATAGCTAAGGCCTTAGGGCAAATTATTTTAGATTTGTCTGATAAAGATTTTAAGGTTAGTTCTATATATAATGCCAAGCAAAGAAAAGATTATATTCAAGGCTTAGGAGAAAAACTGCCTGATAAAAATAAGACAATAGGAGAAGTTTGGAGGTTGGATAATCCATTAGAACAAATTCCTAATTTGGAAGAAGAAGATAATACAGCAAAGAATGAGGGAAGTGATTTGCATTCTAAGGGACATTTAAAGAAGTCTATTCCGACCCAACGTAAAACTCTTATACCCAATAATTGTATTATTAGGATTTCCAATCCAAAAGCAAATAAAATTTATGATGAATTGAAAAAAATAGATGTTCGAAGTTTTGTTAATTGTGCAGCTGTCACTTTGAGAGTTTTTTTAGAATTAAGTGTAGATACTTTCATTGAAAAAAAAGGATTACTTAAAGAAGGAGAAATTTCGGCTTCCAATTCTTCAAGAAGTTTGTATCAGAAGGTTAATGATGCTAGTCAATACTTATATAAAGAGAAAATTGCAGATGAAACAATATTAAAAGCTGTAAAATTATTAACCAAAGAACGTAATTCTATTTGGGGAGTGGATACAATGAATGCTTATGTACATAGTAACAAACTTTCCCCTGTGCCAATAGATATTCAAACAACTTGGGATAATATTCAGGATTTTATGGTAACTTTGTGGTCTCAAATAGAATCAGAATAATTATATGATGCGTTACTCGCCACTTAGATACCCTGGAGGAAAAGGAAAGATATCTTCTTTCTTTTCTGAATTATTTGTTGCAAATAATTTAATAGGGGGAACCTATATAGAACCCTATGTTGGCGGAGGTTCCATAGCTCTTTCTTTGTTAATTAACGGGGTTGCCAATCAAATTATTATAAATGATAAAGATCGCTCATTATTTGCTTTTTGGTATTCTATTTTAAATTATACAGATGAATTCTGCCAGCTAATAGAAAATACTCCTATCACGATTGATACTTGGTATGAACAAAGAGAAATTCAAAAAAACAAAACTAATGCCGAACTATTATCTTTAGGATTTTCGACTTTCTTTTTAAATAGGACAAATCGTTCCGGTATTATAAAAGGGGGAGTTATCGGTGGGCTTAATCAAACTGGGAATTATTTAATTGATGCTCGTTATAATTCTGATGATTTGAAAAAACGTATTAAATTAATAGCTTTATATAAAGACAAAATTGAATTGCATAATTTAGATGCAGTAGAGTTAATTCATAATCTACAGAGTAATCTACCAAATAATTCCTTGTTTTACTTTGATCCACCTTACTACAAAAAAGGTAAGGGTCTCTATATGAATTATTATGATGACCAAGACCATAGAGATATTTATAATGCAATCGCAGGATTAGAAAATATAAAGTGGGTGGTAACTTATGATAAAGAAGATTTTATTCTTGACCTTTATTTAAAATTCCGAATGTACGAATATTCTCTAAATTATAGTGCGGCTACAGTTGGAAAAGGGCAAGAGTATATGATATTCTCTGATAATTGTATTGTTCCAGAAAAAAGTTCCATAAATTTCAACAAGGTAATAACATTCTAAAACTTACTCTATTCACAAGCTGGAGTATCTTCATTATCTACTTCATTAAAGCAAATGATTGTAGAAGTATTAATAAAAAGTTTTCGATTATACAGCAAACAAAAAAATCTCCGTTTTTCTTTTGCCATTTCAAAATAAACCTGCATCTTTGCAGTGCTCTTCATTTTGACAAGGCGAGACTGTTCGCCAACTTTTGCCGTTGGCATTTTTTATGCCCAATGGTATTCTATAGTTCCGACCCCCGTGTGGAGTGTTAATGCACCCACTGCCTTGTCAAGGTGAAGAGCAACGGGAAAGCGGAACTTTCTTTGTTTATAAGTTTTCCAGTTTTTTGGAGAAAGTTCCCTTTCCCGTCTTTAATAACATATTGTTTTATTTTAAATGCTCTTCATTATGACAAAACAATCTCAAAGCGCTCGCGGACGCTATGTATCCGCAGAGAAGGTTCAAGAACTGTTTGCCCAGCTGGGTGTTGAACTGTGCGCAGGACGTAAACGTATCCGTGCAGCACGTAGCGACAAATCCATTTCCATCTATGTCAATGGTGGGACAGTCAACATCACCTTTAATGAGAAAGGAGGCAAAGCATGATGTTCTTTGTTTACCATCTGCAGACCTATTCCCCCAAGAACCGGGCATGGAAAAAGGTTATTGATTATGTAGAGAAGTATAAAAACGTTCTTATCAAGGATGAACTTTCCCTGGATGCACTCAAGCATGAAATAGGCGATACGGTCAACCGCATTAATGCTGAACACCCGAACTTGAAGCGCATGAAATGTACTGCTACCCCTTTGGGACGTGATTGTACCATACGTATCGAGGCCCATGTCATAAGTGGCGGATGCCCGGACACGGTATTCTTTCTCGATATTTGCAAGGTACGTTCCATTTTTCAATTTAGTGAGAAGGCGAATATGCTGGAACAGAAAGGAGGTGAGAATGGATAATACTACCGTTAATGGAATTGTACTTGACGATTCCATATCTAATTGCTTATTGAAATTGCAAAATAATCGAGCGGCATCTCTTGCAGAATTGTTGGATGACAGTATCGGCTTTCTCCTTGAATACAGTGGTTATTTCTATGACAATTCAAAAACATTTTTGGATATTTTAGCAACATTACATAATGCCCGTACCGAATTTTTAGGCCTTATTCCTAATCAGAAAGGAGGTGCCCAATGAAAAAGCCTATAGGATTCCGTTCTTATCAAAACGACGAAGAACCGGACAAACAAGACGAATTAGAGAAGCAACAAGCCGAGCGGCAGAAAGCCATAGCAAACTTCATCGGCCAGAACTATTCACCCATCGGTACCACTTCACAGAAATGTTACAAGACCACCGCTGAACTGGTATATGAGCTGTCGAACATTGTCGATGTCGCTCCGATGGCGCTGGCCAAACAACTGGCTGATGCCGGGTACCATGTAGAATATTTGGCAGGACAACCCTACTGGGTGATGTACGAGAGAGCATAAATTCGTGCGGCTGCACCTCATTTTGTACGAACTTGTACAAATCGGTGCAGCCGCATTTATTTGATAAATAAAACATTATGAATCATCCGCACGATTGTACGGCTTTTGGCCCCTATTATAGGGTGAAGCTATTGAAACATTGCATGCCTTCCCGCTTGCTCTCATCCATGACGTGCGCATAAATCATCGTTTCCCGGATATTGCTATGTCCAAGCAATTTTTGCAGGCTGGATAAGTCTTTTGTTTTCCGGAGATAAATAGTTGCAAACGTATGTCTTCCTGTCTTGGTCGATATTTTTTTGTTAATCCCCAGTTCCTTGGCAATGGCCTTCAACTGTCGGTTAACGACCTGGTCACATTGAACGTTCCTGAACAGACGTCCTTCTTCCCTACCCTCTGCCCATTCTTCCAGAAGTTTTTCCGCAGGTACCGGCATCGGAATCTTTATCGGTTCCGGTTTACAGTTCCGGTTCTTCACACGGTAGTAAGTCAGCACATCATTGTTTACCTGCTCGATACAGAACATACGTGCATCCGTAATGTGCATGCTCGTGAAACACATGAAAAGGAAGAAGGCCAAGGTCAGCTGAAGCTTTTCCGGCAATGTTCTTTGATAGTATAATTGCACAAACTGCATCAGCTCCTCCTCTGTCAGATAGTCCACATCGCTTTTTATTCTTTTGATATGGAATTCCTGGAAAGGATTTTCTTCTATATAGCCCTTTCTGTAGGCTGCGGTGACATATATCTTGATGGTGGACATATTACGTTGTGCGGTTATCTCCGTATTTCCAAGCTCCTTTTTCATGTAAATCAGGTAGTCAGTCAGATAATCCGGAGTAAGGTCCTGGAACTGTAACAGTTCATTATATGCCTTGAACTTTTTCATACAGCTCAGATGATGCTTGAACGTTCCCATCTCTATTCGCCGGCTGTAGGTTTTCATATGCTCCTTCACGAAGTCATGGAAAGTCTTATAATCACTTGGATTGTTATACTCCCGCATGAAAATATCTTTTGTCAAAGCCTGGTTCCTCAGCCGGAACTTCACCAATATATCGTTGACACGTGCTTTCAGGTTACTCACAATAAGATTTATATCCTTTGCTTCCTTACTGTTTCCTTTGAGAAGTCCGCTTTTCTCGTCAAATTTAGCAGCAGGCACAGACACTTTGCAAGGAAGCATTAACTTTTCCTTACCGAGATAAAAGGTTATATATAGCGGAGCATTGCCCTCTTTGGTCAATCTCTGCTTGTTCTGGATGACTCTTACCGTACTCATTTTTGTTTTCTAAATTATTTCTACCCACCGGAAAAGTGGAACTACGGAAAGCTGTGTTTCTGCTATGTTACCTACTTTTTGCACAAATTCTGTCGAAATTGGCAAGGTAGTAAATCGTTGATACCCAGCTAAACGACGAAAGGCAAGCAGCCTTTTTATCGACTACTTGCCTTATCGTTGTGATTCCGTTGCGATTCGAACGCAAGACCCACGCCTTAGAAGGGCGTTGCTCTATCCAGCTGAGCTACGGAACCAGCCTTAATTGCGGTGCAAAGGTACGCTTTTTTACGAATATTGCAAATTTTTGTATCACCTTTTTTCGTTACCTATGTATAAAAGGCTCATTTGCTACATAAAAAGTAATGATTAGTTACCTTTACAAATAAGATACACGGTATTTATATACAGATGTATTAAAACATTTTGCAAATTATCAATGTTACTAATTATAAAAAGTAAAAATATGGAGGAATATTCAAGTAGGAAAAGTAACATTGACCCGAAAAAGAATGAAAGAGTAATAACAACTAAATTTTAAAGAGATGGAATGGGAAAATCAGTTGATACAAGAATTGCAATGGTCAAATAAAATCAGCAATAAGGCGAGTAAGGAATTGGTAGCCCAGGAGATTGCCGGACTGGCCAAAGACGGTGATGTCATAGGAGCAGGCTCCGGCTCTACCGTTTATCTCACTTTGTTTGCATTAGCTCAACGAGTTAAACAAGAATCTTTGCATATAGAAATCATTCCGGCATCTGCCGAAATTTCGATGACATGTATACAGCTTGGCCTGCCGCAAACTACTCTGTGGAATAAGCGTCCGGATTGGACATTCGACGGTGCAGACGAAGTGGATCCGCATAATAACCTCATCAAAGGACGTGGTGGAGCCATGTTTAAGGAGAAACTTCTCATTAAAAGCAGTGGTAAGACTTACATCATTGTCGATGAGAGCAAGCTTGTCAGCAAACTGGGGAGCAAATACCCCATACCGGTGGAAGTGTTTCCACATGCTCTCTCCCATGTGGAAAACGAGATACGCTTATTGGGAGCTTCAAAAATCAGCCTACGTCTTGCAGAAGGAAAAGACGGTCCGGTATTTACCGAAAGCGGTAATTTCATTCTTGACATTCATCTCAGCAACATTGTTCCTGATTTGGAACAGAAACTGAAAGCCATTACCGGGGTTATCGAAAGCGGGCTGTTCATTGGTTATGACATTACAGTCCTAATGGCAAACCGCTGATGTACCAAAGTACAAATAAGGCAGTCCATGCCAATAGAATGACTAAAGAATATCTCCAAGTATACTTCAGTAGTGAACCATAAGTGGATTGCCTATCATATTGCTGCATATAGGTCAAGACAAGTGGCATGTAGAACATAAAAGGTGTTATGGCATTTGTTGCACTGTCACCTATACGGAACGCACATTGGGTCATATCCGGCGAAATGCCCATACTTGCCAATACCGGAACAAAAATGAAAGACATAAAAGCCCATTTAGCTGTGGCAGATACCATAAAGAGATTGACCAGTGCCGTAAAAAGAATGAAGAGAATCAATATCCATAAACTACTCAAAGAGGCGGAGGACAGCAGATTAGCGCCTAAAATGGCAATGCACTTGTCCAAGTGGGAATATTCAAAACAAGCAAACATCTGTGAGGCAAAGAAAGCTATCACAAAATAAACGCCCAGCAGTTTCATCGGCTGCGTAAGTCCTTCTATCACATCACCGTCCGTACGGTATCGGCCGGAGGCAAAACCATAGACCATCCCCATCAAACCTATTCCAAACGAAAGCAAAAACAGAATACCGACTATAAACGGAGAACGAATCAACCCACCATTGACACTCCGCAATATCCCCCATGAAGAGAATGTAGCCCACAGAATAATGGCAATATACAGCAAGCCTGCAAATACAGCTCCCAACATAGCTCTCCGTTCCTTGCGGGACAATTGTTTGTAGCCATTAAAATGAATATCCCCTGCATACACTCCCAAGTGCGGCAACAAGCTCCTGCGGGTAATATGATAAATGATGAATGCAAGCAGGAACGTGGAAACGAAGAGAAAATAATAATTGCACAACGGTCCAGTCTGCCCCGGAGCAATATTCATCCTATCAGCCGCTTCTTGCGTTACAGAGGCAATCATGGGGTCTAATGTACTCAAAAACACATTAGCGCTATAGCCACAAGAGACTGAAACATAAGCTGTAATTATACCTCCAATGGGGTGCAGACCGACAGACTGGAACAAAGTTGCAGCTATCGGCAACAGAATGATATATCCTGCATCTCCCACTATATTGGACAACAGTCCTAAGACAATGACCAGCAGAATAATGCGCCAAGGATCACGTGGACGTCGTACCCCCCTGCGAATACATGCATCGATGAAACCCGAATGCTGTGCCACCCCTATTCCGAACATAGCCACAATCACCAGCCCTAATGGAGCGAATCCCGTAAAATTGGTTATGACATGGCGCAGCAGCCAGCGTATGCCCTCCGGACTCAGCAGGCTCTGCACCCGTATTTCTTCTCCAGTCTGCGGTTGCAGCACGCTCAGGCCATAGACATCGAATATCCATGAAAGGAGGATGACTGCCAGCGTCAGCAGGAAGAACATCGTAGCGGGATGTGGCATTCGGAGTTTACTCATCGTCGGCTTCCAGATTGTCTATATTCAAGATTCGAAGTTCCAATGCGCGCACCACCAGACGAGTGGCATTCACCCCCACCCGTTCACTAGGCGGGAAAAGACGGCCGACCAAGTCATTCTGCCGTTTCTCCAGCGACTTGACTCCAAAAGGCATTCCCCTAAGATTGGCAATCATTTCTTTGGTATAGCCCAGTGCCAAATGACGGAGGAAACGCTCGTCATACTCATCAATATCATAGCTTATGATTGCTTCCTGACGTTTTGCATCATTCAGGACAGATTTCTTGAAGCGTTCCACTATCTTCTCCAGTATCGGATAGTTAAAGACCAGCTTCTTGCCGTCCATCACTGCCTGCACATCGGTTTTGGTCAGCAACTCTCCGGTTTTCAGGATAATGCCGTCAGCGCCGGCTTCAAGTACGTCCACCCATAACTTCTCATTCAATATTTCTCCCGTGAATATCAGCACATGTACTCCCGGATAACGCTTGAAGATATTCCGGCAGATGTCCACCCCGATTGTGGTCGAACCTCCCAGTCCCAAGTCCAGCAGAACAAGATCCGGCACGCCGGCTTCAATCAATGTCCAGAACTCCTGCTCAGTCATAGCAGTACCTATTACCTCCGCATTGGGAATTTCATGGCGGAAAATCTCTTCCGTCCCTTTCAGCTCCAACTTGACATCTTCAACGATGATTACTTTAAATTTTTTGTCTTCCATATTTCATTTTTTCGGTAGCGTAAAATATATTGTAAAACCTCCTTCCTTTCCCGGTTCGGCATTGATACGGCATCCCCGGCGTCCGGCAAACTCGTCATGGTCGCGGATAATCTGCTTGCACACCAGATATTCCGTACCATACAGTTCTCCTTTCTCACCGGCCGTCATGCGGGACAAGTCGGGATAGAACAATTGGTTCAATTCTTCACGGGTCTTTTCCCTGCGCATATCTATAAACAGAAAACGTATAAATTCCCCATCTTCCCGGGCCGACAGACAGACAGCTCCATCCAGAGTTACGGAGCAAGCCTCGTCTATCAGGTTTTCAAGCAGGAAACGCAACTGGTTCCAGTCACCGGTAATCCGTCCTTCCAACGGTTGTATCTTAAAATCAATATGCGCCTTGTTTCCCTTATACACTTTGCGGAAATATTTCCCGGCAGTAGCCATAAGTTCCGGCACAGATATTGTCGCACGCCTGAAAGTCACCTCTTCCAACTGGCGGGAAGCGCATGAACTGAGTGTCGTAAAGATACCTTTGTAATACTCTATCAATTCGCTGATGGCAACCACCGTTTCCCGCTCCTCCGCTTCTGTCTGTTTGCCGGACCGCAGTTTCCCTATCAGCTGCTTTATCTTGTTCGGATAATAAATCGTTTCATGCTTGATGGTCGAAAGACAATTATCCAGCACCATGTTCTGTACATGCAGCAAACTGTCTTCCCAGGAAGCTCGCCGGGCTTCATCTTGAGCCACTTCGATGTCCCGGTATTTCGTAGCCAACTTAACCACTGCATTGAAGATTACAATGGAGACATAACGGGCTATCAGTTCCAAAAGCAAATGGTCGGTCTCCTGCTCCGTACCTTCCCTGCGTTCCAGACACAGCACACCTATGCAACGACACATATTTCCCGCATCCACAACAAGCGGCAATGTTTGTATACCCTTTTCCGATATGTACTCTTGCTGCTCAAAGCAATTCTCCATATATTTCCTCCAGATAGGCAACTCGTCCACGGCGGTATCTTCCACTGGATTGGAAGTGTATTCCAGCTTATGTGTAGTCTCGTTGTATACAGCTATGCTTAACCGGTCGATACTCAAAAGTTCGTTCACTGCATCAAAAGCGGAACCTACAATCTGCCGCGGGATTTCCTTCAATGTATCCTCCTCACGCTGCAACATTTCCTCCGTATCCGAAACCGGCAACAAGGAGGCATTGAACACCTTTCCATTAATTTCCAGTACTTGCTCCAGATTCCAGCGGTTCACCAGACGCTTACGGAAATAGAGTATGTAATATCCCGACAGTAATACGAACAGCAAAACCACCGCCAGCAAAATGCCCACCATCTTGTTGTTGGTGGAACGCTCCAGCTGCCGGCAATATTCTTCCAAGGATTGGTCTTCTCCCAACAGTTTGTATAAGGTAGTGTAGGCAGCATTATTATAACTATAGTCATCCCATTGCTTCAATGCAAGAAATGAGACAGCCGCTTCATTCCTGATATCCAGAATTACATGGAAATCCGAATTGAACATCTGGTTCCACCAATCCAGTTCCGCAGGCGCCCCGTCTCCCGTCAGCGTCATATAGCGATGTATAGGATGGGCGTATTGCTTGTAATGTTCGTTCAGGCAATACATTGCCGAATCTATGTATTGTAAAGCCAGTTCGTATTCTCCGTCTACATTGCAGTAATAAGCTTCATTGGCATAATCGGAGGCTTCGTCCAGCAAAGCTTCGTATTCATTCTGTGCAAGCAGTGCCAAAGAATCCGGTAACACCTCTCCGGAAGCAGGCTGTTCCACAGCATGCCGGCAGGATGACATGCACAAAGACAACACGACGAGCAACACCGACACGGACTTACGGATACCGGCAGGCAGACGGAAATAAAAACGGCTGCCTTTTCCCAGCCCGCTCTCCACATTGAACAGACAGACCTTGAACAAATCATTCGTCTTGCGATATTTTTCAATGATGCCCTTACAGTTCATCAGTCCAAAGCCACTTCCTTTGTTCTTCCTCAATTCCTCCTTGTCGGGAGCGTCACTCATACCGATGGCTTTCGAGTCATATACTTTTTCTCCCACGATGCGGGCTACATCTTCCGGTGACAATCCACAACCATTATCCTCTACCGAGATTTCCACGTAATCCTCCTCCTGCCGTGCATATACTTTCACCATACCGCCCTGAGGGGTATATTTACGGGCATTCTCTGCCAGTGTATTTATCATAAACAATGTAAGGGCTTTGTCTGCCTTCACCCGGATATCCGTAGGCTGCACCTCCAACGACTGTCTCTTCATCTCGAATGTACGGCTTCCTTTCCTGAGCAGCTCGAAAAGTTCATTCAATTCGAACGTCTCTATGTTCAGGCTAAGGCTTCCTTGCTTCATCTTTATCCAAAGGGCAAGAATATCATTGTATTCGTTGATGGTAGTAACCAACTCGTCGATATACTGGTATTTCTCCTCCTTTATCCGTTCCTCTTTGATGAATCCTTTTTGAGTCAGTTTCTGCACTTCGTTGATGATACGGTCTATGTACGGATGAATCCCGTTTACAATAGCCATACATGCTTTCTTTATCAGATTTTGCCGTTTGTTCCCCGCGATGTGCTGCTCGTAAATGTAGCGTTGCTTTTCCAGTCTGCGGCGCTCATCCCCAAGGGAGATGGACGTCATGCCGTTGTCGATTGCCCATTGGATATAGGGGGGTATCACCCGTACCATCGCCTGCTCATCCTTGCTCATCCGACGCGGGAACACTAATTGCCCGTTGTCTATGCGGATGTCCTTCACTCCAAACAGCTTTTCCAATTCCGGGCAGACAGCCGTCCGGATAGAGTCGATGATTTCCTCCTCAGTCTGTGCATCTGCCGGAATGGATGCCGTTATCTTCTGACAGATATCCAGCATCAGCTGCAGACGGCGGAGATGCACTCTGTTCCGGTCTTTGGAACGCTTGTTGAAAAACCAGAAAAAGAGGGATACAAGCACGAAGCCCACAATGACCAGTGACAACACGACGTTGAGCTGCCCCGCCTCCTTTTCCAATGCTTGATAGCGGCTTTCCAGCTCTTTATCCTGGCGTGTATCTTCAAGGATATCCAGGTAAATATTGCGGTTATAGTCTGATTTTTCTTTCATCCCGAGTCCTGCATACGAAACGCTCAACTGTTCACGAATACGTGAAATCCACTCGGGTACGGTTTTCAGTTTCTGCTCCATCCATGCCTTCTCCGCACAAATCGTATCTCGACGGTCAAATGCTTTCAGCCAGTCCAAACTATCGTGGCAGTCATAGAAAAGGCGGTGATGGTCATTTACACATTCCAGAGCAAGTTTTAGCGTGTCAAGAGCTTCTGTATAGTGACTGTGGGCATTCAGGTATTTGCCGATAGATACATATGCACCTGCTATCTGATACAAATCCTTGTATTGGCTGAATTTTTGCAATGCCAACTGCCCCAGACGCATGGGAAGCAGCGAATCTACCGGTACTCCAAAACGTGTCAAGGCATGGGAGCGGCGGTCTTGAAAAAATGCGTAATTATCCGGTGAAGCCATCAAGTTGGCAAGTCCCTGCACTCCATTGCCCTCAAAGTAAAGATAGCCCTTGCGCGAAGCCAACTGCCATGCGGTATAGAGCTCATCAAATTCTCTCAGTCTTCGCTCATCCGGTGTCTCACCCTCGCATAAGGCAGCAGAACCTTTGATGTAGTGATAATACAACAGCTGATTGGTATCTGCCAGCAACTCTTGTTTTTTAGTAACTTCATTAATAGAGGCTACAGCTTCCGGACGCTGTTGCAAATAATAATAATACACAGCAGATACAATATAAAATTCCGAACGGGCATAATTCAAACGCATTTGCTCGTGTTGGTCCACAAACAGATTGTCATCCTCCGCTATTCTTTTCATACGGTGCAAGGCACTATTGCGATAATCGTAGAACTCCTTGTTCAACGCCGTCCGCTGATAAATCTTCATCAAACCGATGTCGGCAATAAGGAGTTCCAGTTCATTCTTGGTCAGATTATAGACATCCATATGAAACTTTTCGGCCTGCTCAAAATCCATGCGCATAAAAGCACAAAAGCCCAGATTATTGGATGCTTCCGCTTTTCCTTGTTTATAGAGGCTGACTTCACGGTAGGCCCTTGATGCCGCATGGCAGGATGAATCCAGGTTTTTATAACGAAAAGCATAAGCCACCTGGTTTAGAGAGTCGATAAGGCGTACTTCCTTCATGGGTGCCGTTCCCACACACGAAACCATTGTTGTACAAAGGCACAACAACCCCGCAAACCATATAAAAGAAAGTCGTTTCATAAAGCAAAGCTACGAATAAATCCGGGAAAGAAAAATAATTTTTATACAATAACTCTTGTTTTATGTAACGGGAAATTCCTACCTTTGCATGCAAATTAACAAATAGGTAACATCTATTACACAAATGAGCGAAAAAGCACCCTTTATGGTATTCTCCGGAACAAATTCGAGATACCTTGCAGAGAAAATCTGCGCTAGCCTTGATTGCCCTCTGGGAAAGATGAACATCACCCATTTTGCAGATGGTGAGTTTGCAGTCTCTTATGAGGAATCTATCCGTGGCTCGCATGTATTCCTGGTTCAATCAACCTTCCCTAATTCTGACAACTTGATGGAACTTCTGCTGATGGTTGATGCTGCTAAAAGAGCATCGGCAAAAAGCGTTGTAGCCGTTATCCCTTACTTCGGTTGGGCACGTCAGGACAGAAAAGACAAACCCCGTGTTTCCATCGGCGCTAAACTGGTGGCCGACCTGCTCTCTGTTGCAGGTATCGACCGTCTGATTACGATGGACCTTCATGCAGACCAGATTCAAGGTTTCTTCAATATTCCGGTGGATCATTTGTATGCATCAGCAGTATTCCTCCCCTATATTGAATCCTTGAAACTGGAAGACTTGGTAATCGCCACCCCGGATGTCGGCGGTTCAAAACGCGCCAGCACATTCTCCAAATACCTCGGTGTACCCCTGGTATTGTGCAACAAGACACGCGAAAAAGCAAACGTGGTTGCCACCATGCAAATCATCGGTGATGTAAAAGACAAGAATGTAGTATTGGTAGACGATATTGTAGATACAGCAGGAACCATTACCAAGGCTGCCAACATCATGCTGGAAGCAGGAGCCAAATCTGTCCGTGCCATTGCCAGCCACTGCGTAATGTCCGACCCTGCTTCTTTCCGTGTACAAGAATCCGCACTAACGGAAATGGTATTTACTGATAGTATCCCCTACTCTAAAAAATGTGACAAGGTTAAACAGTTGAGCATTGCCGATATGTTCGCCGAAACCATCAAGCGGGTGATGAACAATGAATCAATCAGTTCACAATACATTATCTAACCGCGGAGCGGTTAGAAATTAAAAATTAAAGGCTGCGCGGTTCTGAAGTGAACATTGCGCAGCCTTTAATTTTTAATTTCTAATTTTTAATTCTAATTCTCCAGCCTTCCCATCTTGTAGGTTCCTTTTCGTATCACCTTTCCGTTCTTGTCTGTTTCTACAAACGGACCGTGTTTTTTGCCTTGTTTGAAGAAGCCTTCATAACGGTTTCCGTTCTTGTCCTCCTGGATACCGCTACCTTCTTCCATACCGTTCACAAAACCGCCTTTATATTTGGTTCCATCGGTCTGAATCAGGGTACCTTGGCCGTTGAACTTATTGTCTTTCCATTCACCTTCGTAAGAGTCACCTACATTCCATTTGTAAGTACCGTATCCGTCACGTTGGTTATCTTTCCAATTACCTTCGTAAACGGCGCCGCTTGCCCACGTAAATGTACCGTGGCCTTCCTGCTTTCCATCCTTGAAGCTGCCCACATACTTGTTGCCGCTAGCATGGTAATAAATGCCCTCTCCGGTACGTTCACCTTGAACATAAGAACCTTCGTAACGGTCGCCGGTATGGAAAAAGTAAATACCTTTGCCATGCTGCATGTCGTCCTTCCAGTCACCTACGTATTTGTCACCGTTGGCATATTCAAAAGTTCCTTTACCGTCCCGGACATCATTTTTCCACTCTCCGTCATATTTGGAACCGTCATTCCAGGTCAGTGTTCCTTTGCCGTCTTTCTTGTCATTCTTCCACGAGCCTACATACTTGGAACCGTTCTTCCAGGTATACGTTCCTTGGCCTTCACGTTTATCATTCACCCAGTCGCCCTCATAAATATCACCATTGTAATAGTACATGGTTCCTTTACCGTGCTGGTAATCCTGAAACCACATGCCGTCATAACGGTTGTTATTCATAAAATAGTAGATACCCCTACCATGCTGCTGGTCTTGAAACCATTGCCCCTCATACTTTTCACCGTCGGGAAACATATATGTACCGTAGCCTTCACGCTTGCCCTTCACATACTCACCCTCGTAGACGTCGCCGTTCTTGAAAACGGTCTTCCCCTTTCCATTGGGCTTGCGCCCTTTTATTTCACCGGTATAGACGGCCCCGTTATCTTTGAACGTATAGGTACCTATCTTTATCTCCGAAGAGAATGTACTTTTCACTTTATCGAAAAAGCCGCTTTTTTTTTCCTGGGCAGTGGCTCCACCTTGGCATAAGAAAGCCAGAATGAGTGCAGTATATAGATATTTCATTAATTGATAATTGATAGTTGATAATTGACAAAGGTAGGATTTATCCGGTAAAATGATGCGATAACTCCCGCTTTTTATGACATTTTTTTGCCGCACACTATTTCTTTTAATTTCTCTTTGCATAAATGCCGCCCTGCAAGTTCACGGATTTCTTGTGGAGTAACCTCCTTGACAGCATCCAGTGCTTCGGCAAAGTAGGTATCCTGCAAGCCCGATACCTGCACAAAAATCCAGGCATCTGCCAGCGAGAATGCAGATTCATAACTACGGCACATGTCTCCCAACATATAGTTCTTCACCATGGAAAGCTCTCCATCGGAAGCCAGCTCGTTCTGAAGGCGGTCTATTTCATGATAAACCTCACCGATAAGAGGCTCCACAAATTCGTTGGCGGCTTCGGCACTGACCGCCAACACTCCCTGCCCCGGATAGGGCATGATGGCTGCGGAGATACCGTATGTGTATCCTTTATCTTCCCGGATATTGGACATCAGGCGACTGCCAAAATAACCCCCGAACAGTGTGACCAGTACGCGGGCCTTCAAGTAGTCCGGATGATTACGGTCCAGGGAAAGCATGCCCATACGGACGGCACTTTGCAGGGCGTCCGGACGTTCGATGAAGATACGTTTTCCGGAGGTGGTAACCGGATGGAATTCTGTCTTCTCCGGTTTACGGAAATCCGTACCGAAAGCCTCGCAGCCAAACAAGGACTCTATCCTGTGGATGCAATCACCGGTTACCTTACCCGAGAGATAGATGCTGCAATTATTGGAATGATAGTAACGGTCATAAAACTCGCGTAGCACCGCAGGAGTGATGCGCCGATAATCCTCTTCCTGCACCAGACGTCCACCGGGATGCTGCCCGCCGTACAGAGCCTTCACCAATCCGCGGTGCGCCAGAAAGTCCACCTTGGAAGAGTTGACAAGAAACTGCTGGATATTGTTGTCTACAATCACTCCCAGCTCTTTCTCGGGAAATACCGGCTCTTTGACGATAGACTCCAATATGTCAAGCGTTTGGGGAAGGTATTTATTCAGAGAATAAAGGGTGACATAGGCATACTCGGATGCACTGGACAATTCCAGCCAGGCTCCGTAATAGTCCAGCTTTTCCGCTATCCGGGCGGCATCGTAGCGTCGGGTGCCCTCGCGAAGCATGCGGTTCGTAAACAACGCCTGCAAGGGCTGTTTCTGTTGCCATCGGCCGCCTGCCATGAGGAGATCGATACGTGTCACTTCATTGTCACCGGCATTGAGCACGCTCAATGGCACGCCATTAGGCAACTTGATACGTTCCGGCCTTTGCACCACCAGTTGTTCCGGTTCAAGAATCCGGGGTTGGTCACTTCGGTTCAGCATGGGCTTTCTAGTTTACAGCCCATGGCTTTTAAGAAATTCTTCTGCCCGTTCCAAATCTTGAGGAGTATCTATGCCGATAGTTTCTACATCCGTGATACCTGCTTTGATAGTGTATCCGTTTTCCAACCAACGAAGCTGTTCCAATGATTCGGCAATCTCGAGGGATGACTGCGGAAGGGCGGTTATCTCTTTCAGTACCTCTACGCGATAGGCATAAAGGCCGATATGCTTATAATACGTATGGTTCTTCAGCCAGTCTTCCTTCGCCGCATTACGCTGGTAGGGAATGATGGAACGGCTAAAATAGAGGGCATTCCTGTTTTTGTTGAGCACAACCTTCGGAGAGTTCACATTTTCCAGTGCCTCGAAACCATTATCTACCGTAAAGGGTTTCACCAGAGTGGCTATCTGGGTGGCCGGATCGTCGAAACATGCTTTGACGGCTTGTAACTGCGAAGGCTGGATGAAAGGCTCATCCCCCTGGATATTCACCACGACATCAAACTGTCCTCCTATTTTTGTACAAGCTTCCTGACAGCGGTCGGTGCCGCTTTTATGTTCGGTGGAAGTCATTACCACCTTTCCTCCGAATGCTTTTACTGCGGCTTCAATACGCTCATCGTCCGTAGCCACGTATGCATCGTCCAAGATTCCTGCCACTTGCTCGTATACTCGCTGTATCACGGTTTTTCCACCTAACACCGCCAATGGTTTGGCTGGAAAACGCGTAGATGCGTAACGGGCAGGTATGATTCCTAAAAATTTCATTTTCAATCTTCGTTTTTTAAAATGAGAGTGTATCCGAAAGTGTTCATATACTATCGACACATCTCCTTATATTCTTTATTATTATAACAGTTGTTTCAATCCTCGCAGGATATAATCACGTTTCAAATCTTTTGGCTTATAGACAGTCCCGTCACAAGACAACAAGTCTATATCCAGCCGTACAATTTCCTGCTCCTTCTCCTCGGGCTTCCTTCCGGCTTCCCGTTCGATGGCTTTCAGGCAGGCGGTGACTTCCTCTACCGGATTATCGGAAGCAAAGCATGCCACCTGATTGGAGAACAGATTCGGACGGTGAAAGAACAAAGGTACCGTCTCCTCCTCTTCCGAGAAACGTATTCCCGAAAAAAGTTCCGTCAAGCGTCTGCGAGCCAGTTCCATGTTCTCCCTCCGCTGCTCGTTGCTCCCAATACTAATCGTATAATCCATTTTTTAAGGTGAAAGGGGAAAAGGTGAAAATTGAAAGTTTACCTTTCCACTTTCAATTTTCACCTTTCAACTAATTAAACAGTTCGTCGAGTCCCTCTATCGGTTCTTCTATATGGGTGTCTCCTTCCAGATTCACATCATCCTTGCACGGGTCATAGCCTTCGGGCAACTGGAATGTTTCATTTTCATCATATCCCAGAGATTTGTCACCGAGCACTTTCACCATGTATTTGGTCCAGATAGGCAATGCCATGGAAGCACCTTGTCCGTGAAGCATCGTATCGAAGTGGATGTCGCGGTCCTCACCGCCCACCCAGCAACCGGACACAAGCGAAGGCGTGAAGCCCATAAACCAGCCGTCGGCATTGTAGTTCGTCGTTCCGGTCTTGCCGCCCATGTCGGCTTTCACACCCAGACGGCGCACACGGCCTCCGGTACCTTCGTTGACAACGGCACGCAGCATGACCAGCATCTTGTAAGCGCTGGATACGCTGATGACTTCCTGCATTTCGGGAGCAAAGGTTGCCAGCACGTTTCCGTCGTTGTCCTCGATGCGGGTCACGAACAGCGGAGCTACCCGGATACCCTTGTTGGGGAATGCGGTATAGGCACTTACCATCTCGCCGACGGAAATCTCGCACGGGCCCAGACAGAGTGAAACGGAAGGTACTATATCACGGTTGCGGACACCGAAAGTATGTATAAGACGTTTCAGATTATAGGGATTCAGCTTGCTCATGAGATAGGCCGTAATCCAGTTGTCCGAGTTTGCCAGCCCCCACTTCACAGTCACCATGTCACCAATCAGCTTTTTGTTGGCATTACGCGGCGTCCACGGTTTTCCGTTTTCATCAATCAGCGTGTATTCCACGTGGCGCACTTCGTCGCAGGGAGAAAAACCGTTCTCCATAGCCAATGTATAAAGGAAAGGCTTGATGGTAGAACCTACCTGGCGGCGTCCCACCATGGCCATATCGTACTGGAAGTAATGGTAGTTCGGTCCGCCTACGTATGCCTTGACATGTCCGCTGCGCGGGTCCATGGACATGAAACCGGCACGAAGGAAGAACTTGTAGTAACGGATGGAATCCATCGGGGTCATAATGGTGTCTTTCTCCCCTTCCCAACTGAATACGGACATCTCCTCCGGGGTATCGAAGGCTTTCTTTATTTCAGCTTCGGTGGCTCCGGCTTTCTTCATAATGCGGTAGCGGTCGGACAACCTCATGGCACGTCCCAGAATCTCGTCCACCTGCTCCTGGGTCAGACGGAAGGTGTAGGGAGCTTTCTTGGCCCCTTTCTTTTCCTTGAAGAAGTAACCTTGCAGTTCCTTCAGATGCTCTGTCACGGCATCCTCGGCATACTGCTGCATACGCGAGTCGAGCGTGGTATAGATTTTCAGCCCGTCGGTGTAGAGGTTGTATTTGGTACCGTCTTTCTTGGTGTTCTTTTCGCACCATCCAAAGAGCGGATTGTTCTCCCAATCAAGTGAATCCTCGTAGTATTTCTGCATCTGCCAACCGCGGTAGTTGGCCTTGTCGGGCTTCTTGGCGGTGAGCACGCCGCGCAGGTATTCGCGGAAATAAGTGGCCAACCCTTCCTTGTGGTCCACACGGTTGTACTTCAGTTTCAGAGGCAACGCCTGGAGGGAGTCGCGCTCGGCTTCCGTAATATATCCCGCTTTCCGCATCTGGTCGAGCACCACATTGCGCCGTCCGCGGGAACGTTCATTGTAGCGCACCGGATTATAGAGAGACGGATTCTTGCACATGCCCACCAACGTAGCCGCTTCCTCAATCTTCAAATCTTTCGGTTCGCAACCGAAGTAAGTAAAGGCAGCAGTCTTGATGCCTACCGCATTGTTCAGGAAATCGAACTTGTTGAGATACATGGTGAGGATTTCCTCTTTTGTATAGTAACGTTCCAGCTTTACGGCAATCACCCATTCGATAGGCTTCTGGAACAGACGTTCCATCACATTGTCGGCACTGGGGGAATAAAGCTGCTTGGAAAGCTGCTGGGTGATGGTACTGCCACCGCCGGCATTCTTCTGCATCAGGATACCGCGCTTCACTATGGCACGCGTCAGGGCGTAGGCATCAATGCCCGAATGTTCGGCAAAACGTACATCTTCCGTAGCTATCAAGGCGTTGATGATATTGGGCGACAAATCATTGTATCCCACAAACACGCGATTTTCCTTACTATAGGAATAAGTACCCAATACTTTTCCGTCCTCGGAAAAGACTTCTGTGGCAAATTTGTAATTCGGATTTTCCAGGTCTTCCACCGGAGGCATATAGCCTATCCAGCCCTTGGCTATGGAAAAGAATATAAAGACACACACCAGCGAAATCAGTGCGATGAAAATCCATAGGATTTTGACGACTTTCCTTATCATGTTTCAGTTGCTAAAATCAAAGTTCAATAATAGGGCAAAGGTACGGAAATATATTGGATGTGCCTATGCTTTTTATATCTTTTTCAGGATAAGATTTCCGGCATTCACAAAAAAAACGCCCGTTTATTTTAATGGAAACTGTCAGTGAAATGCAAAACGATTGCAAAATAATTAGAAAACTTGAAGAAAAAATCGGAAAGGAAAAACACATCGTAATGAGCTATAATACAGATTGAAACAATGAAAACTTGCCCTCGCGCGCGTAAGAGGAGATAAGATAAGAAGAGAAGAGAAAAAAACGACGTTGTCGTTAAAAAGAACGACGGCGACGGCGTAAAGAGATACCACACTTCACTGTCCGGAATGCCACACTTCGACAAGGCAAACGCCGCACTTGACTAAGGCAAATGCCACACTTGAACATTCGCGAAATGCGGCATTTACTTTGTCGAAGTGTGGCATTTCGGATGATGAAGTGTGGCATTCCGGACAACAAGCCACACGGTTAAAAAAACAGCCCATATTTCGCAAAAAACTTCCCCGCATATTTCCGTAGCCCGCATATTTTCCGTAACTTTACACTCTCGAAAAGTATAAATGAATTCAACGATATGGAAAACAGAAGTTTAGTCACCATTGCCGAGCATAGCCGGGAAAAAATCCTCTATATGCTCGAGATGGCGAAAGAGTTTGAAGCCCATCCCAATCGGCATATATTGGACGGGAAAGTAGTTGCCACCTTATTTTTCGAGCCTTCCACCCGTACACGCCTCAGTTTCGAGACTGCCGCCAACCGGCTTGGAGCACGTGTCATCGGGTTCAGCGACCCAAAGGCCACCAGCTCATCCAAGGGCGAGACGCTGAAAGACACCATCAAGATGGTGAGCAACTATGCCGACATCATCGTGATGCGCCACCACCTCGAAGGGGCCGCACGCTATGCCAGTGAAGTCACCACCGTGCCCATTGTGAATGCCGGAGACGGTGCCAACCAGCATCCCTCACAAACCATGCTCGATCTCTACTCCATCTACAAGACACAAGGCACACTGGAGAACCTGAACATTTTTCTGGTCGGCGACTTGAAGTACGGCCGTACCGTCCACTCCCTGCTGATGGCCATGCGCCACTTCAACCCCACTTTCCACTTCATCGCTCCCGACGAGTTGCGGATGCCCGAAGAATACAAAATCTACTGCCGCGAGCACAACATCAAGTACGTGGAACATACGGACTTTACGGAAGAAATCATTGCTGATGCCGACATCCTCTACATGACCCGTGTGCAGCGCGAGCGCTTCACCGACCTTATGGAGTACGAGCGGGTGAAGAATGTCTACATCCTGCGCAACAAGATGCTGGAACATACCCGTCCCAACCTGCGCATCCTGCATCCGCTGCCCCGTGTCAACGAAATAGCCTATGATGTGGACGACAATCCCAAGGCATACTATTTCCAGCAGGCACAAAACGGACTGTATGCCCGTGAAGCTATTCTGTGCGATGTACTGGGCATCACGCTGGATGAGGTGAAAAAGAGTAAAGGAGTAATTCAGTAGAATCGTCTAATAACTAATATTTCAAGATGTTAAGCGAAAAGAAACAGGAATTGCAGGTTGCTGCTCTGGAAAACGGCACTGTAATAGACCATATACCCTCCGAGAGACTGTTTACCGTAGTCTCCCTGCTCGGACTGGAACACATGAGCAACAATATCACTATCGGCTTCAACCTCAAGAGCAAGAAGCTGGGCACGAAAGGCATCATCAAGATTGCCGACAAGTTCTTCTGCGACGAAGAGATAAACCGTATCGCCGTGGTGGCTCCCAATGTAAAACTGAACATTATCCGCGACTACGAAGTGGTGGAGAAACGCGAAGTCCGCCTGCCCGAAGAGCTGCGCGGAATCGTGAAATGCGCCAACCCGAAGTGCATCACGAACAATGAGCCTATGCCTACGTTGTTTCATGTCGTGGATAAGGACAATTGCGTCATCAAATGTCACTACTGCGAAAAGGAGCAGACCAGAGAAGATATTGAGATTATATGAAAGAAGACTGGAAACCCGGAACCATGATTTATCCGCTGCCCGCCGTACTGGTGAGCTGCGGAAGCACTCCGGAGGAATATAACATTCTGACTATCGCATGGACGGGGACGATTTGTACGAACCCGCCCATGTGCTACATCTCCGTACGCCCCGAACGCCACTCCTACGACATCATCAAGCGGAATATGGAATTCGTCATCAACCTCACCACGAAAGATATGGCACGGGCCACGGACTGGTGTGGCGTACGCTCCGGAAAGGACTACAACAAATTCGAGGAAATGCATCTGACACCGGGGAAAAGCACCGTAGTCAGCGCGCCTCTTATCGAGGAATCACCGCTTTGCATAGAATGCCGGGTAAAGGAGATTATGGCTCTCGGTTCGCACGACATGTTTATAGCGGATGTGGTAAATGTACGTGCCGATACCCGTAATCTGAACCCTGAAACCGGCAAACTGGAACTGGCGGAAACGAATCCCTTGGTCTATGTGCACGGTGGATATTATGAGCTGGGAGAAAAGATAGGCAAATTCGGATGGTCAGTAGAGAAAAAGAAGTAATAATGCGATAAAGGTTTTAAGAGATGGAGTTGCGACGAATCTTGATGGGCTTATATCTGTTGGCCTTCCCCGCCATGATGTGGGGACAGACTCCGGTTGTGCCCGGTACTGCCGACGAAGAGCATTCCGGACACCGCAAGGAAACTCCGGTCAATTTCGGTTTCAAAGGCGGTTTCACCTCTTCCTTGTTCCTTGTATCCCAGTTCAGTGTCAACGGAGTACCCATTGACGAAGTGCAGAACAATTACAAGATAGGATATTTCGGTTCCCTTTTCATGCGGATAAACTTCGACCGCCACTTCCTGCAACCGGAAATATCCTACAACATCAACCGGTGCAACATCACCTTCGAGAAACCTCTGCCCGAAGACGCCGCATCAGGAGCCCGGCTGGAGGAAGCCTCCATTACATCGTCCATCCACAGTATAGACATCCCCGTCATCTACGGATACAACTTCATCAAGGAGGGGCCGTACAGCCTTGCCGTCTTTGGAGGACCCAAAGTGCGCTATATATGGGACAGGAAAAGTGACATCGACTTCGAGAATTTCGACCAGGTGAATATCCGTGAAAGGCTGCGTCCGCTCAATCTCAGTTTCACCGTCGGCGTATCCGTCACCATCTCACGCGTCTTTTTCGACTTCCGTTACGACATGGGGCTGCACAACATCTCCAAGAGCGTGACATACGATATTCCGGCCGACAACAACGCTGCTGACGAAAACACGAAAAACGAAATCCGTTTTCACCGCAGGGACAATGTGCTGAGTTTTTCTTTCGGAGTGTTCTTTTGACAGTAAATTTCTTCCTTTTCTTTCAATTTATTCATTTATTTCCCGTAAATTTGTGCGCTTAATAAGAGAACACAGATTTATCAAACTTATCTAATAAGCAGAATGAAAAGAGATGATTTAATTTTCGAACTTATCGAAAAAGAACACCAACGTCAGCTCAAAGGCATTGAACTGATTGCATCAGAGAACTTTGTAAGTGACCAGGTTATGCAGGCAATGGGCTCCTGCCTCACCAACAAGTATGCTGAAGGATACCCCGGCAAGCGTTACTATGGTGGTTGTGAGGTAGTGGACCAGAGTGAGCAGATTGCCATCGACCGCTTGAAACAGATTTTCGGCGCAGAATGGGCCAACGTACAGCCGCACTCCGGTGCACAAGCCAATGCAGCCGTATTCCTCGCCGTGCTCAATCCGGGCGACAAATTCATGGGACTGAACCTTGCACACGGCGGTCACCTCTCCCATGGCTCACTGGTCAACACTTCCGGTATTATCTATACTCCCTGCGAATACAATCTGAACCAGGAAACCGGACGTGTGGACTATGACCAGATGGAAGAAGTTGCCCTGCGCGAGAAACCCAAAATGATTATCGGCGGCGGTTCTGCTTATTCCCGCGAATGGGACTACAAGCGCATGCGCGAAATCGCGGACAAGATAGGTGCCATCCTAATGATTGACATGGCTCATCCTGCCGGACTGATTGCAGCCGGTGAACTGGATAACCCCGTGAAATATGCCCACATCGTGACCTCCACTACCCACAAGACTCTGCGTGGTCCTCGCGGTGGCGTTATCATGATGGGTAAGGACTTCCCCAATCCCTGGGGCAAGAAAACTCCGAAGGGAGAAATCAAGATGATGTCCCAGTTGCTGGATTCAGCCGTATTCCCCGGTATCCAAGGTGGTCCGCTGGAACATGTCATCGCAGCCAAAGCCGTTGCCTTCGGCGAAATCCTGCAACCGGAATGGAAAGAATATGCCAAGCAGGTGAAGAAAAACGCCGCTGTCTTGGCACAAGCCTTGATGGACCGTGGCTTCACCATCGTTTCCGGCGGTACGGACAACCACTCCATGCTGGTAGACCTGCGCAGCAAATATCCCGATTTGACCGGTAAGGTTGCCGAGAAGGCGTTGGTATCTGCCGACATCACCGTAAACAAGAACATGGTTCCGTTTGACAGCCGCTCGGCTTTCCAGACTTCCGGCATCCGTCTGGGTACTCCTGCCATCACAACCCGTGGTGCCAAGGAAGACCTGATGCTCGAAATTGCCGAGATGATTGAAACCGTTCTGTCCAACGTAGACAACGAACAAGTCATCGCAGAGGTACGTGCACACGTCAATGCGAAGATGAAAGAATACCCGCTGTTTGCTTATTAATAAGCAAACAGAATTAAAAATTAAGAATTAAAAATTAAAGGCTGCGCAGTTCAAAGCGAACATTGCGCAGCCTTTAATTTTTAATTCTTAATTTTTAATTCTAAACGCGCTCCGCGCGTTTAGCTCAGCCCTTCTATATTTCCGTCCACAATATCAATGTGTTCGGCTTGTGGTTTCTTGGGTAATCCCGGCATACGGAGAATTTCACCGGCGATGGCTACAATCATTTCCGCACCGTTATTGACCACAATATCCTTGATGTGGAACTCAAAGTTGTTGACTGCACCGTATATCTTCGGGTCGGCAGAGAAGGAGTACTGCGTCTTGGCAATACAGACGGGGTAATGGCTGATACCCATCTGCTCTATCAGTTTGATAACTTTGCGGGAGTGGAGACTGTAAGTCACTACGCTTGCCCCGTAGAGGTTGCAGGCTACCTTTTCTATTTTACGTTCCACGCAATCGCTCTCTTCGTAGGTGAAGGTCAGCGGTTCGGATGGTTTGTTCTCGATAGTATCTACTACCAGATTGGCAAGGTCAACGGCTCCCTCTCCTCCTTTGGCAAAGGCGTTGTTCACGGCAAAACCTACCTCAAGCTTTTCTTCGCAATGGCGGCGGATAGCTTCCACCTCCTCGTCCGTATCACTGGCAAAACGGTTGAATGCCACGATGACCTGCTGGCCGAATGAACGCAAATTGCGTACATGCTTGTCCAGATTGCCGAAGCCCTCTTTCAGTCCTTCCATATTGGGTTCCTTGATGCGGTCCAGACTGACACCGCCATGCATCTTCAGTCCTTGTGCGGTAGCAACGATTATCGTCAGCTTGGGCTGTAAGCCGCTCTTGCGGCACTTGATGTTGTAGAACTTCTCCGCACCCAGGTCAGCCCCGAAACCGGCTTCCGTCACTACATAATCGCCAAATGTCATGGCCATTTTTGTGGCAAGAATGGAGTTGCAACCATGGGCAATATTTGCGAACGGTCCTCCATGAACAAAAGCAGCAGAGCCTTCGGTAGTCTGTACCAAGTTGGGGTTGATAGCATCTTTCAACAGTACGGTAATGGCACCGGCTACTCCTAACTCCTTCACTGTGAAAGGAGTACCATCGAAACGGAATCCCAGAATAATATTTTCAATACGGCGACGGAGGTCGTCGAGGTCTGTTGCCAGACAGAGAATAGCCATAATTTCGGAAGCCGGGGTAATATCGAAGCCCGACTCCTCGGTAATGCCGTTGGTGCTCGGTCCCAATCCGGTGACAATGCTCCGCAAGGAACGGTCATTCACATCAAGTACGCGCCGCCAGATGATTTCTTTCAGTCCGAAGCCATCCGCCTGATGCTGGTACAAGTAATTGTCGAGCAAAGCGGAAATCATGTTGTGTGCGGAGGTAATGGCGTGAAAGTCGCCCGTAAAGTGCAGGTTTATCTTCTCCATGGGCAGCACCTGGGCATATCCTCCACCGGCAGCACCGCCTTTCATGCCGAAGCAAGGACCTAACGAGGGTTCGCGTAAAGCCACAATCGCTTTCTTGCCAATCTTGTTCAGCCCCAATGCCAGCCCGATGGACACGGTTGTTTTACCGATACCCGCTTTCGTAGCCGTGATAGCCGTCACCAGTATCAGATTGCTCTTCTTCACTTTCTCTTCATCAATCAGATGCGTAGGAATCTTGGCTATGTAACGGCCATAGTTCTCTACTTCGTCACGCGGGATATCCACACTTTCAGCCACCTGCTTTATCTTCTTCAGCTCTATGCTGCGGGCTATTTCAATGTCCGATTTCATACAGAGTCTTTTCTTTAAATAACAACTTTAATGTTTTGAAAGTTGCAAAAGTACGAAAGATGTGGCAAAGTACAAAAGAATACCGTATTTTCACCTGACCACCTGCATCTTCTATCTATTTGAACCGCGACGTATCCACCGCCTCCCGTTGCTTCTCCTTATATCCACCGAATTTATAAGTAAACGATACGCCGAATTCGCGGAAGCATGAGTAATGATTCGTCACATTCTGCGTCTTGAAACGGATGCGGGGAGAAATCTGTCCCGTCTCAAAAATATCGTTGCAATAGAGGTTGAGAATGGCTTTGTTCTTGGCGAAGCCGTAGCGCAGGGCAATATTCACATTGCCCGACGTAGGCAGGTCGTAGATGCCCTGAATGGCTTTACTATGCACAAATCCGGTCACCGTCAGCTTCAAGTCGGGTTTGGTGGAGAGAGTAAAAGTATTGTTCATCTGGGCAATGCCATAGCATTGCTTTCTGTCGAAAGGAATATCCCAGAAATCACCATCCTTTTCGCGATGCCACAAGCCGATGAGGGTAAGGCGAGAATTCAACCAATCCTTCACCTTAAACGGGATAGAGGCTTGTATACCTGCTTGTTGCTGATAATCAAAATTGAGTGTCTTGTAGATTTCAACCAGACGTTCGGAAGATTGGTAGAGTGTCTGTACGGAGTAGTCCTTGGTATGGTTGAACCAAGCGCTGAAGATGTATTTGCTCTTCAAAATATAGGTCATTTTAAGCTCATACTCTTGCGCCGGTTTCAGCAACGGATTACCATGCAGCTCAGAGTATCCGCCACCGATGTAAGAGACGGCATCCTGCACCGCCCAGTAGTCGGGATAGTCCTTGTCGCTGCTCAGAGAGAGCTGAAGGATATGTCCCGGTGACGGCATATAGTTCAAGTTGACGATGGGATACCAGTCCCACTGGTTCCAGACGGGAGTCTTGTAATGCTCCACAGCCAGGGAAGCGTCCAAAGCGAGTTTGTCGCCGAAACTCTTGCTGGAACCTGCATAGATATTCCAGGTCTGCTCGCGGCGGCGGGACTTCATATTGCTCAAGGCATCCGATGAGGTCAGTTGTCCGCCGGTTTCGGGGTCATAATAATATTGGTAGCTGTTGTCGATGCTGGTAGTATAGATGGCTCCGTAATTCAAATCCCAACCTTTTCCCAGACTGTGCTCCTGGGCCAGAAAGAATTTCCATCGGTTGATACGTTGGCAATCTTCGGTGTAGAAGTCGAGTTCCTCGTCCTGCATGCGGCTATGCAGCAACTGGTCGGACGGGGAACGGTAGTAGGTCAGTTCGGCACCGGCTTTGAGGCCGAAAGGGGTACGATAGTCCAGACGGCCGTTGTGCAGCCAGTCGGTGCTATTGCCATGAGTTGTGGACACCTGCGTGCCCGTCACGCCCTTCCAGTTGTGGGAGGTGGAATAGCCACCGTTATAGACGAAACTCAGCTGATGGTCCTTGGCGATGTTATAGTCCGCCCCTACCCTGAAATTATGGGTATGACTGCGGCCACGGCCCACCTCATATGTTGTCATGGGGTGAACCGAGCCGTCTGCCAGGGTGTGCACAGCCTCTTTGTCGGTAGTAGAGTAGCCCCGGCCATGGCTGTGCGAGTAAAGAAAATCTGCTGAGAATTTATTTTTGCTGAAGAGCAGGCTGGCGCGTTCCTCAAAGCCTTCGTTATGCTTCTGGCGATACTTGGCATAGAGTTCGCCTTGCCAGGAGCCGGGGCCGCCTACCGATTGTTTCAAGGTGATATTGATAAGTGCGCCACGCACCTGGTAGCGTGCAGGGGCGTTGTACATCACTTCCGCCTTCTCTATGCGGCTGGCAGGGATGCTGCGCAGCAAGGAATAGAGCTGCTCTGTGCTGAGGGTGGTTACTTTGCCGTCCAGGATAACGGTGACTCCCTGACCTGCCAACTGCAGCCCTCCATTCATCTCGATGACGCCGGGAAGCTCTTTCACGGCATCGTAGGCATTGTCTACGGGGAGGTTCTGGATAAGGCGGGGCAGGTCGTACACCAGCTTGCCTTGCGCTGCCTTAACGATGGGGCGTTCACCGGTAATCATCACTTCCGGCAAGGTCTGATAAAGACTGTCCAGACGGGCATCGGTCGTGATAAGGCTGTCGGCGCTGAGGATGCGGTTGTCGTCCGCACCGGAGGTGGTTGCAGTGCCGTTGTTCTCTTGTGCCGAAAGGCTGATGCTCAAAGCACAGCATACAATAGGGAGTAAATAGAATCGTTTCATGTCCTTCTTTTTATTTATGTTTATATTCTTCTTCTGCAAATCTTCGTCTGCAAAGTACGGCAGAATCAGCAGAAACTTGTGTTATCAGCGGCTTACCAAGTGTTATCCAGTGTTATCGGGAGTGTTATTTAGTCTTATCGGATGATAGGGTTCACAATATTAATCTTACCTTTGTATGTATAAAAGTAACCGGAAACAAACATGAAACTGCCATTCAAATATATTGCCATACTTGTCATCGTCTCCCTGGCCGGCATCTTCGCCTACCAAGCCTACTGGCTGACGGGGCTCTACCATACCATGCACAGTGAAATGGAAAGGGACATCACCGAAGCCATGCGCATGAGCGACTATAACGAAATGATGATACGCGTGGATAAAATGAAGCAGGACGACATAAACCACGGTGAAGTCAGCGTATCAGCCGGATACAGCGATGACGGAAAATCATTTGTCCGTAGCAGTACCACCATCTCCCGTGAAGATTCTTTGGACAACACCACCCTGCACGAAACCTTCATGCCCAAAGGAGACAGTGTTTACGTGACCCACCCGAACGATTCAACCCGCGTGGAAGTCAGTGTCAGGGACTCAGACAGCTCTCCCCAATCCGCATTGAGTGCCAAAGGGGGACTGGATGTGATTTTGCGCGACCAAAACAGTATGCTGGAACTCGCCACCTACTTCCAGCGCGGACTGCATTCGGGACTGGACATCATTTCCGACCCCGACGTACTGCTTTATGACAGCCTGCTGACTTCATTCCTGCATGACCGTAACATCAATCTTCCCCATAGGCTGCTACATCTTCACAAAGGCAGCAAATGGGACTCTACCATTCTCTATATAGATACATTGGTAAACATCGGTACCCCCGGCTATGTGCCTACCTCAAAAGCCGTGGAATATAATTATTCTTTCGACATCAATACAAATCAAAGCTACCGTCTCATCATGGAACCGGCCGGCATGTTGGTCTTGCGACAGATGTCGGGCATTCTCACCACATCATTCGTTATTCTGATCGTACTCGCTTTCTCCTTCTGGTTCCTGATACGCACCATCCTGAAACAGAAGACACTGGAAGAGATGAAGAGCGATTTCACCAACAACATCACCCACGAACTGAAAACCCCCATCGCCGTAGCATATGCCGCCAACGACGCTCTGCTCAACTTCAACCAAGCGGAGGAAAAGGCCAAACGCGACAAATACCTGCGTATCTGCCAGGAACAGCTTCAGCGCCTCAGTGGACTGGTTGAACAGATACTTTCCATGAGTATGGAACGCCGCAGGACTTTCCGCCTGCACCCGGAGGAGTTTGCAATACGTGATATTCTGGAAACGCTCATCGAACAACACAAGCTGAAAGCGGAAAGCTCCGTCCACATATCGGTGGACATCGAACCGGAAGATTTGAGCGTACTTGCCGACCGTACGCATTTCAGCAACATCATCAGCAACCTGATAGACAACGCCATCAAATATTCGCACGGAGAAGCCGAAGTGGCCATCCATTGCCGCAAGGTAACCGTCGAAGGGCAGAATGAACAGACCGAAATCTCCGTCAGCGACCACGGTATCGGTATTGCTCCCGAGAAGCAGAAGCACATCTTCGACAAATTCTACCGCGTACCCACGGGTAATCTGCACGATGTGAAAGGCTATGGGCTGGGATTGTTCTATGTGAAGACCATGATAGAGAAGCATGGTGGCAGCGTATCGGTAAAGAGTGAGTTGGGAAAAGGAAGTACCTTTACGATAAGGATATGATAACATTATTTGTTAGGGTACTTTACATTACTTGTTAAGGAGCTTTACATTACTTGTAACAAAAGCGACAATTATGGAAAAGATAACCGTACTTCTGGTTGAGGACGAACAGACCCTCGCCATGATTATCAAGGACACATTGGAAGGGCAGAACTTCATCATCCACACCGCAGCAGACGGTGAAGAGGGATTGCGCAAGTTCTTCGACCTCCGTCCCGACGTGCTGGTGGCAGACGTGATGATGCCCCGCATGGACGGCTTTGAAATGGTGCGCCGCATCCGGCAGACCGACAAACAGACCCCGGTACTGTTCCTTACCGCCCGCTCCACCATCAACGATGTGGTGGAAGGGTTTGAGCTGGGTGCCAACGACTACCTGAAAAAGCCTTTCGGAATGCAGGAACTCATTATCCGCATAAAGGCCCTGGTAGGCAAAGCTTTCTCCTTTACAGAGGAAAAGCCCAAAGAAACTACCGTTTTTGAAATCGGTGACTACCGTTTCAATTCCGTCACTCAACGACTTGCTTTTGCAGGCACCCCGACTTCACCTAACGCGGATACGGAAGTGGAACTCTCCCACCGCGAGTCCGAGATACTGAAACGTCTTTGCGAGAACCGTAACCAGGTGGTCAACACCCAGAATGTATTGCTCGACCTCTGGGGAGACGACAGCTTCTTCAACTCCCGCAGCCTGCATGTGTTCATCACCAAACTGCGGCATAAACTGGCCGGAGACGAGCGCATCCGTATCGTCAATGTGCGGGGAATAGGATATAAACTAATAGTGAACTAAACTAAAACTAAACTACTATTTATGAAAAAGTTATTATTCATTACTTTTATCTGTTCCTCACTCTGCGCCTATGCACAGAGCGAGATTCCGGAAGACACAATAAAGAACCGGCCTCCCGTAAAGAAAGAGCAGATTCCCTTTTCTCCAAAAGAGAACAAGCGTACGGGCCTTGATGAAAGCCAGCCCCAACAAAGTCTGCAAGGCGAACAGCAGGAAGAGATAAATCTCCATCTCCCTCCCTCCGACTATGTGGAGCCCCTGCCCTGGACGGACATGAAGAAGATACACTTTCAGAAAAACATCTTTGAATGGGACTTCCAGCGTTTCGCCGATTTCCTGCTCTCGCCGGAAGTCGTACTGACGATGTACGGCAGCCATAACACCTATCCTGCAATGGGCTCCATCATGCAGGCTGGCGCAGGAGTCACTTATTACAGTCCCGACGGACATTGGGAATTGAGCGGAGGGGTATATGCCGCCCACTATTCCATCTCCCAACCTTCATCCATTACCGGTGCCCAGTATGCCAAAAGGGATGCCCCCCGAGGTACTCAATGGGACATAGGCTACAATGCCTCCGTATCCTACCGCATCAATCCCTACATGCGCCTGCATGCCTTCGGCCAGTATTCGGGCTACGGGAGAAGTAACTCCTTTCATGGATATATGAACCCGATGTATCCGCAAAGCGGTTATGGCATGGTACTGGAACTGAAAGTGACGGACTGGCTCGACCTCAACGGAGGGATGGAACGAAGATACGACCCCACCAAAATGAAATGGGTAAATTCGCCCATTTTCGCCCCTACCATTCGTATAAAGAAATAGAAATAATACAAAGATATTTCCGGAAATAGAGGGAAACGAGTATCTTTGTTCAGTCTGCCCCTATGCGGCAGACAGCAACTGAAATTGTGAACAAAGAACTATGAAACGAATCTTCTTCTGCATCATCATTTTACTTGCAGGCATGTCATCCGTCAGCGCACAGAGCGAGATGCCTGCCGATACGGTACGTACTGCAGTACGTGGCGAAGCGTCTCCCGAAGGCATGTCTCCGTCTGAAAAGGAGCTTCTGCCGGGCGTGAAGAATTACGACGGCTTCCTGCTGGATATGGGGCTGATGAATCTGTCCACCCCCACTCTTCCCAAATTCACTTTGGAGATACCGGATGCCAGCAAAGACTATAGCCGCATCTTCCAGTTGAACCCGAACGTGACTTATTCACAAGGTCTTTCGAACATATTCTCACTCAGCAACTCCCGGTATTTCAGTTCGAATCCCTTCGGACTGACGGGCTTCTGGGGCTCTACCGACAACCTGCAAATGGGAAGTTTCACTTTGAAGAACGGCATGCGCATCCATACGTACGGCGAATATGACAAGGACGGCTGGAAAGTACCCAACCCTTCCGCACTGCCTTGGGAAAAGAACAATTTCAAAGGGGCGTTCGAGCTGAAATCAGCCAACGGAGCCTTTGGCATACGCATCGAGGTACAGCAGGGCAGACACGTGCCCTATTGATGCCCATCACTTAACAACAGAATCAATGACAAGAAAGAAAATACTGGTAATAGGCGCCAACGGTTTTACCGGCAGACGCATCCTGGATGATTTGTCCCACAACGTGTTTTATCAGACAACGGGCTGTTCCCTGCACGACGACATCTGTCCCCATTCGGGCGACTATCGCTTTATCCGTACGGATATATGCAACCGCCAGGCGGTGAAAAAGCTTTTCCAGGAAGTACAGCCGGATGTTGTAATCAATACCTCCGCCCTCTCCGTCCCCGATTATTGCGAAACGCACCATGCAGAAGCGGATGCCGTCAACATTACTGCCGTGGAGCATCTGGCAGAATGCTGTGAGGCGGGAGGCAGCCGTTTTATCCATCTTTCCACCGACTTCGTTTTCGGTGGTGATACGGACCGACCCTATACGGAGGAGGATATTCCCGCTCCCGTTAATTATTACGGCTACACCAAACTGGAAGGTGAGAAACGTATCGCTGCCGTTTGCAGGGATTATGCCATCGTGCGCGTAGTGGTGGTGTACGGTGCCGCCCTGCCCGGACAGCATGGAAATGTGCTCCAACTGGTGGCAAACAGATTAAGGAACAATGAGGAAGTGTTCGTCGTATCCGACCAATGGCGTACGCCCACCTTCGTGGGAGACGTGTCGCAAGGAGTGGAGAAGCTGATAAGTCATCCGCAAAACGGTATCTATCATCTCTGTGGCAGCGAGTGCCTGACCATTGCAGACATCGCTTATCGGGTAGCGGACGTATTGGGGCTGAATCGCTCGCTCATCCGTCCCGTCACCACGAAGGAAATGAACGAAAAGACACCACGTCCCCGTTTCAGCGGGCTGAGTATAGAAAAGGCACACCGGGAACTGGGGTATCAACCGTATACGCTGGAGGAAGGAATAAAGCTGATGTTCGGATGGTAAATAATGCAGGTGCGGATGGCAGGAGATTCGACTACAGCAACTCCGGCTCTGCCAGTCCTTTCTCTTTGCGATACACACGTACCATCTCCAGAATCACATCTCCATATTTCTCCACCCCTTTTTTTCCGAAATACGGAATGCGTACAAGCATGGCCTTATCCGAAGGAAGCAGATTGCTGATGCCTAGAATTGCCTTCTGCTGAATGACGGTGTATACGGGCAGCCCTAATGCGGAAGCTTCTGCATTGCGCCATGCTACCAAGCGGTTGTAAAGTTCCGGATGCAGCACATCCGTGGGTACTTCAACAGCCGCAGCATCGCGTTTCCGCTCACGCGGACGTTTCTCTTTATCAGCCTGCTTACTGCTTCCCTGCCCTTCTTTGGCAGAAGCACTTCTCCCTTTGCCTTTACCCTTCTGCGAAGCCGAATCATCAATGGAAAGCAGTGCTTTCTGCTTCAAGTATCCTGCCATATGGAAACCATTCTCCAGCACATAATCCAGCAAATCAGTCTTCATGTCAAACACTTCCTCCAGTTCCTCCATGGCATCCCGGAGCTTCTTCTTCAACTCTTTATTATCAGAAGTTACCGTACTCGCCATCACCGCATCCAGCGGTTGCAACTGCTCTTGAAAATAAGTGGCGGCAGAGTGTATGCGCCCCTGCAAAGTCGGGTCGGCTGCATAGTCCTGCGCAGTATCAATCAGGCGGGTATACTGGATACTGAACTTCTGGGCTACTTTCGTCACTTTGTCGTGAAAACGTTCCATTTCCTCCTTGCAGGCTGCGAGTTGCTTGGGAAAGAGCTTGTACAAGTGTTCGTCTATCAGCCGCACATACCGCCGCAAAGCCTGCTCCATGGGCTGGAAATCGAACAAGCCCGACAGCAGTTCCAGGAAATAGGTCTGCTGCAAGGAACGGAAGCGTTTCTCGTCCGGCTCGTTTCTCCGTGCCTCCATCGTGAAGGTATCTACTGCATGGTCACTGATAACGGCCTTTGCAGAAAGCGGGGCACTGAGCACCACTCCCTCCAATGTCTTGCAGCGGCTCAGAGCCACATAGGTCTGCCCATGCGCAAAGGAGGCACCGGCATCAATCACGGCACGTTCAAACGTCAGTCCCTGGCTTTTGTGAATGGTAATCGCCCACGCCAGCTTCAGCGGATATTGCCGGAATGTTCCTTCAATATCTTCTGTAATCTCCTTGGTTTCCTCATCAAGCACGTATTTGGCATTCGTCCACTCTTCCTCCTGAAGTAAGAAGGTAGCGTCGCTTCCCTTACTGCGCACTTCAATTCCATCTGCCGACACGGCTGTCACCTCTCCAATCATGCCATTGTAGTAACGGTGCTCACCGGAGGTGTCGTTCTTCACAAACATTACCTGGGCACCGCGTTTCAGTTCCAGTACTTCATCCGTGGGATAGGAATATTCGGGAAACTTTCCGTCAATCTTGGCACGAAAGGCATACGAGCGTCCCGGAAGTTGTTCCAGCTCATGGTCATTAATCCGTTGGGCCTGATAATTGTGGGTCACCAGGCGGATGTATCCTTCTTCTTTATCTGGTACGAAATTGGGAATATACCGGCGGTTCAAGGCTTCCAGCACTTGCCCGTCACAACGGTTTTCGCGAATGCGGTTCAGTAATTCAAGAAAAGTCCCATCGTTCTGCCGATAGACTTTCTTTAGTTCTATGGTGCAATATTCCGTCTGCTTCAAGGCCTGGCTGGAGAAGAAATAAGGCGTGTCATAGTATTTGCGCAGCATCTGCCACTCATCGTCTTTCACTACGGGAGACAGCTGCTGTAAGTCGCCAATCATCAGCAGTTGCACGCCGCCAAAGGGTTTGTTCCGGTCGCGGAACCGCCTCAAGACGGCATCCACCGAATCGAGCAAGTCGGCACGGACCATACTGATTTCATCGATGACCAATAAATCTATGCTGCGTATAATGTTGATTTTCTCTTTCCCGTAACGAAAACGGTAGGTTGCCTTGCCATCTGCGCTGAATGAGCTTTCGGGCACATAAGGAGCAAAAGGTACTTGGAAAAAGGAGTGGATGGTGACACCGCCTGCATTGATAGCGGCAATTCCCGTCGGTGCAAGTACAATCATCCGTTTCGGACTCTCCGCCCTCAGTTTTCGCAGGAAAGTTGTCTTACCGGTACCTGCCTTGCCGGTCAAAAAAAGATGAGTGCCTGTGTTTTCAATGAATTGCCATGCAAGCGCTATTTCGGGATTATTCTCCATTGATATGTTTATTATTCAACCAATCCGCTCTCTCTCAGAATGATACGGATTTCATCAGTAGCCATATATGATAATAGGACAAAGATAACGCTTATTTCGTTATCCTTGTCCTATTATTCCATTTATTTGTACCCAGCCTGAACAAGCCCTTTACGGGGCGATCCGGGCTATTTCAAGCTACCGCCGATAATATCGAGCAGCTCATTCGTAATGGCCTGCTGACGGCTCTTGTTATACTGTTTCGTCAAATCTTGAATCAACTCGTTGGCATTATCTGTCGCCGTCTGCATGGCAAGCATACGGGCAGCATGTTCCGAAGTATTGGAATCGAGAAGCACGGTAAATATCTTCTGACTCAACACTTTTGGCAGAAGTTCCGCTATCAGTTCGCCGACGGAAGGTTCCACAATGTAATCATTATTAAAACTGCGGGCATCCTCCGGTACATCTTCTGCCGCCTCCTGCGCTACTTGCGTCAGGTCAATGGGCAGATAATTCTCGCGGAGCAGCACCTGCGAACCCATCGATTTGAAGTGATGGTAAATCAGCTCCACATGGTCAATCTGCTTTTCCACAAACTCATGCATCAACTTCTCTGCCAGCTCATACGCTTCAACGTACGAAGGCTTGTCTGCCATCACCTGGTAGCTGCCTTGCGGCACATATCCCATTTTCTTGACGGCTTCCTCCACCTTTCTCCCAACGGGATATATCAGAATATTCTCCTTGCCCAGCGACTGGTAATCTTCCAAAGCCCGTTCCAGCATCTTCGCCACATTCGAGTTGAATGCACCGCACAAGGAACTATTGGACGAAAACGCCACGACCGCTACCCTCGTCACGGGTCTTTTCTCGGTATAGGGCGACTCGAAGGAAGCATCCGTACGCAGAAAGTTCGTCAGAATCTCATTCAGCTTCCGTTGATAAGGCAGCATATTCTCAATCCGCCCCTGCGCCTTATGCAGTTTGGCAGATGCCACCATCTTCATAGCCGATGTTATCTGGCGTGTACTCTTGACGGAGCTTATTCTATTTTTTACCTCTTTCAGTGAAGACATGATAATTAAGGATTAAGGATTAAGGATTAGGGATTAGGGATTATATTGCATATACGGTGTAGTTGGATTGCCGGATATATCAACAAAATCACTTATCACTAAACGCTAATCACTATTTACATGAATTGCCTTGCAACCGCCTCTGCCGTCTCCTCAATCTTCTTGCAGACATCGTCATTGATGGCACCCGTCTTTAAAACGTCGAGTACCTCCATGCGATAGTTCATCTCAAGAGACTCAAGGAAGTTGCGTTCAAACTCGCTGACCTTGTCCAAAGGAACATTCCTCAACAAGCCGTGCGTGCCGCAATAAAGAATGACAATCTGCTTTTCTACCGGCATCGGGCTGTATTGGGGCTGTACCAGCAGGCGTGTATTCTTCTGTCCCTTGTCGATGGTCAATGCCGTCACGGGGTCCATATCGCCACTGAACTTGGTAAACGCTTCCAGCTCCCGGTACTGTGCCTGGTCAATCTTTAATGTACCTGCCACCTTCTTCATAGCCTTGACTTGGGCATTACCACCCACACGGCTCACAGAGATACCCACGTCAATGGCCGGACGGTTACCCTGGTTGAAGAGGTTCGTATCAAGGAATATCTGCCCGTCAGTGATTGAAATCACATTCGTTGGGATATAGGCAGACACGTCTCCTGCCTGAGTTTCGATAATGGGCAATGCAGTCAGCGAACCGCCACCTTTCACCTTGCCTTTCAGACTGTCCGGCAGGTCGTTCATCTCGCGTGCCACTTCCTCCTGGCTGATAATCTTCGCCGCACGTTCCAACAAACGGGAGTGCAGATAGAAGATATCACCCGGATAGGCCTCACGTCCTGACGGACGGCGCAGAATCAGAGACACTTCACGATAGGCCACCGCCTGCTTGGACAAGTCGTCATAGACCACCAGCGCATGACGGCCGGTATCACGGAAATACTCTCCGATGGCAGCCCCTGCAAAGGGAGCGTAATACTGCAATGCAGCCGGGTCTCCCGCCGTAGCAGCCACCACAATGGTATAGTCCATCGCACCGTACTGGTGCAGGGTATTCACGATAGAGGCAACGGTAGAACCTTTCTGGCCAATGGCTACATAAATGCAATATACCGGATCACCAGCATCAAAATTGGCACGCTGGTTGATGATGGTATCGATGGCAATGGCCGTCTTACCGGTCTGGCGGTCACCGATAATCAGCTCACGCTGTCCACGGCCGATAGGTATCATGGCATCCACAGCCTTCAGACCGGTCTGTAGCGGCTGATTCACCGGCTGACGGAAGATAACTCCCGGCGCCTTGCGTTCCAGCGGCATTTCATAAAGTTCTCCGCCTATCAGTCCTTTGCCATCGAGCGGCGCACCCAGAGGGTCTATTACACGGCCCAGCATACCCTCTCCCACCATGATGGAAGCAATACGCTTGGTACGCTTTACAATGAAGCCTTCCTTGATTTTATCCGTAGGGCCAAGCAACACAGCACCCACATTATCCTCTTCGAGGTTCATCACAATGGCCTTGATGCCGTTGTCGAACTCCAACAACTCGTTGGCTTCGGCATTGCGCAACCCATAGATACGGGCTACACCGTCACTGACTTGCAGTACCGTGCCAATCTCGTCCAACTGTACGCGGGTGTCAATCCCTTCCAGTTGCTTGCGGAGAATATCGGAGACTTCGCTTACTTTTATATTTTCAGACAACATCTTAGTATTTACTATTTTACAATTTACTATTTACTATTTGAAAGAACCCGAATCATATACTGTTTGACCTCTACAACTTACGCATCACAAGACTATTAAATAAGTAAATTGTAAATTGTCAAATCGTAAATCACACGATTCTTCTATTCTTATCAATGAACTGCTGTTTCACTTTCTTAAGCTGCGTAGCAATACTGGCATCCAGACGGAAGTCGTTGATGTCGAAGATAAAACCACCTTCAATGGAGGGATCCACTTCAGTCTGCAGCTCCATGCTGGCATGCAGCAGGGAGGAAGCACTGTCATGGATGCGCTCCCGCACTTCCTGGCTGACGGGAACGGCTGTTATCAGCTTTCCTACACCGATATGCTTGTCTTTCCGGTACAAATCCAGAAAACTCAGGCAGATGTACTGGAGAAAGTTTTCCCGCCGGTTCTTCAACACCAGGGTCATGAAACGCGCAAACTCACGGCCCGCAGGAGCATCCCCCACAGCAGCGGTACAGATAAGTGTTAACTTCTCACGTATCGTCAGGATGGGGTTTTCCAATGCCATGCGCAAATCCGGATGTTTCCTGAAGCTACGGTCGAGCATACAAAACTCCTTGTACAGAGTATCTTCTGCCCCCATGCTCTTGGCATATTCCATCAATGCTTTCGCATAACGCATCGAAACGATTCCTATATCCATTTCTTTGAGAATTAATTGTTTTTACTTGCGGCCAGCACTTCATCCAGCATCCGGTCTATCATCTCCATCTGCTCATGTTTCTCGTCCAGATTCTTGCGGATAATTTTCTCGGCTATATCTACGGACAAGACTGCCACCTGGCGGCGAATATCGCGGATGGCCTCTTCCTTCTCTTGCTGTATCTGCTTTTTAACTTCGTCCAGCTCCTTCTGCGCGGCGGCTTCCGCCTGCTTGCGTGCTTCGACGATAATCTTGTCACGCTCATGCATCGCCTCCCGCAGAATACGTCCTTGTTCTTTGTTGGCAGCAGCAATCAACGCTTCACTCTCCTCTTTCAGTTTGGAGAGCTGGGCATTTGCTTCGCGTGCCACTTCCAAAGACTGGTCGATGTAGGTCTTGCGACCTTCCACCATCTTGGTGATAACGGGAAAACCGTACTTGGCAAGCACCACAAACACCACACCGAATGAAAGGAGCATCCAGAACAGCAGACCACTATCGGGTAATAACAATGACATAATTTTATTTACTATTTGACAATTTACGATTTACAATTTGGCTGCGCGGTGATGCTGCACGGACAAATTGTAAATGGCAAATGGTAGATTGTACATTATAAAAAGAATACCAATAAACACACAACTACTGCCAACAAAGCAACACCTTCAATCAAGGCAGCGGCAATAATCATGTTCATACGGATATCTCCGGATGCTTCCGGCTGGCGGGCAATGGCCTCCATAGCAGAACCGCCGATTTTACCAATACCTACACCAGCACCAATAACAGCCAAACCAGCACCAATGGCTGCACCCAGTTTACTAACTCCCACACCTGCCGCAGCAGCTTGCAATAATACAGATAGTAACATAACTTTCAGTTTTTAAATGGTTATTTTTATTAATATTTATATTCCCAATAATCGTATCACTTCACCGCCTTCTCCTTATGCTCTTCCTGCGCCAGACCGATGAACACGGCTGACAGCATGGTGAACACATATGCCTGGATAAAGGCAACCAACAACTCAAGTGCATTCATAAAGATATTGAACAACACCGATGCCACGGTCAGCGTTCCGTTCAAAGCAGGTCCCATACTGGCCGAGATGAATATCAGGCAGGTAAGCACCAGCATTGCCATGTGCCCTGCCAGCATATTGGCAAAAAGACGTATCATCAAAGCAAACGGTTTGGTGAAAATACCGAAGAACTCGATAAACGGCATCATGGGGACCGGTACCTTCAGCCACCAGGGCACATCCGGCCAAAAGATATCTTTCCAATAAGTCTTGGTTCCAAAGATATTCACGGCCAAGAAAGTACAGATGGCCAATACCATCGTAATGGCTATATTTCCCGTCACGTTGGCCCCTCCGGGAAAGAAAGGAATCAGCCCCATAATGTTGTTGATGAAAATAAAGAAGAAGGCCGTCAGCAAGTAAGGTGCGAATTTACGGTACTTCGGACCGACACAGCTCTTTATAATATCATCGTTCACCATCATGATAAACATCTCCATAAACCCGATGAAACCACCGGGAGCGGCACTTCCCTGCGGGTGCTTGCGATACCAGTGCGCCACACTCAAAATGATGAGAAGCAGCAATGCGCTGTTGATGAGCAAAGCCAGTGTCACCTTCGTGATGGAGATGTCCAACGGGCGTATTTCGTTTCCGGTGGCATCATACTCCACCAGCTTGCCTTCGTACTTGCTTCCTGCGGGAGCGATGGAAAAGCCTTCATAACTTCCACCGTTCTCCTCCAGACGTGAGGATAGAAAGGCATGCCATCCGGTGGTAGAGCTATGCACTATTACCGGCAAAGGAATCGTAACGTGAGTTTCGCCCCACGTCGTGATGTGCCATTCGTAAGAATCGCCGATATGCCCGAAGACAATCTCCTTCACGTCCACCGTATTCTCGGCCCGCACCGTGGCGGGTAGCAACATGCCCAGTGCCAGCAGAATTACAGTCAGTATGTTACGCAATCTTTTCATTGTTACTTTTCTTTTTCAGTTTCCGATTCGCCTCAAAAGTGAAGAAGAACCAGGAATCATAAATCAAATATATCAGATAGTTGGCTATAAACGTCAACAAAAACGCCCTGGCTTCCTCACGTACTGCAACGCAATAAACCAGCATCACAATCATGGAGACCAGCATTCTCATCACACGCATCAGCAGATAAATCTGCAACATTCGTCCTGGCATCCGGTGACGGCAGCTTTCGGTCATATTAATCATGAATACTCCGAAAACAAAGAAGAAAAGCGGAATCAGCGGATAACCGCCGAAATAGTGATGCGGATTTATCGAAAAATACGCCCAACCGCCTACAATTCCTATCAATACCGTCAAGAGCGCTGTATGCAATAAGTAGTTTCTCTTAGTAATAGTCACGCTAACAACCTCTATTTTTTAATTTTTAATTTTTTAATAGCCTATTGCTGTTCTATACAGACGGCAACCCTTCCGTTACTCATCTCCACGAATCCGCTTTGAATATCCAACTCATGTTCCTCACCGTCCGTTGCGTAAATCAATTTCCCCGTTCCCAACGATGATACAATCGGTGCATGCTGCGGCAGGATAGAAAAAGAGCCCATAGTGCCCGGCAATGTAACACTTTCCACTTCCCCGTTGAAGAGTTCCTTCTCCGGTGAAACAATATTCAAATGCAACTTTTTCATCATCAAAGCTCCCAGACTTTTAATTTTTAATCGTTTTTCCCCCTGCCTGCTCCAGTAGTTTCTTACCCTTCTCAATGGCTTCTTCAATGGTTCCCACATTCAAGAAAGCAGGTTCGGGCAGGTAGTCCACCTCCCCGTCAAGAATCATCTTGAAGCCTTTGATAGTGTCCTCAATGGAAACCATTGTACCTGGGACACCCGTAAACTGCTCGGCAACGGCAAACGGCTGTGAAAGGAAACGCTGCACACGACGTGCACGGTTCACCAACGTACGGTCGGCATCAGAGAGTTCCTCCATACCAAGGATGGAGATAATGTCTTGCAATTCCTTGTTGCGCTGCAATATTTGTTTTACACGTTGTGCCACTTCGTAGTGTTCTACCCCCACGATGTGTGGGTCGAGAATGCGTGAAGTAGATTCCAACGGGTCCACAGCAGGATAAATACCAAGTTCAGTAATCTTACGACTCAACACCGTGGTGGCATCGAGGTGGGTAAACGTTGTGGCAGGTGCCGGGTCCGTCAAGTCATCGGCAGGCACATATACAGCCTGCACGGAAGTGATGGAGCCGTTTCTTGTAGAGGTAATACGCTCCTGCATGGCACCCATTTCCGTTGCCAGTGTCGGCTGATAGCCTACGGCAGAAGGCATACGGCCCAGCAAGGCCGAAACCTCGGAACCGGCTTGGGTGAAACGGAAGATATTATCAATGAAGAACAGAATGTCACGCGGACCGTCCGTCTCCGCTCCCATGTCACGGAAGGACTCGGCCACCGTCAACCCAGACAATGCCACGGACTGACGCGCACCGGGAGGTTCGTTCATCTGACCGAATATCAAAGACACTTGTGATTTGGCCACTTCGTCATAATCTACTTTGGACAAATCCCAATGGCCTTCCTCCATACCTTTCTTGAATTCTTCTCCGTAACGGATAACACCGGATTCAATCATTTCTCTCAGCAGGTCGTTGCCTTCACGTGTACGTTCTCCTACACCGGCAAACACAGAGAAGCCGTGCTGCTTCTTCGCAATATTATTAATGAGCTCTTGGATAAGCACCGTCTTGCCTACACCGGCGCCACCAAACAGACCGATTTTACCGCCCTTGCTATATGGTTCCAGCAAGTCGATAACCTTGATGCCTGTATAAAGCACCTCTTGTACGGTAGTCAAATCTTCAAACTTAGGGGGGTCGCGATGGATGGGATAAGCACCTGTACGGTCCAACTCCTTCATGCCGTCGATAGAGTCGCCCACTACGTTCATCAGGCGGCCTTTGATTTGTGTACCTATCGGCATGGTGATGGGGCCTCCCAGCGGATGCACTGTCATTCCTCTCTGCAGGCCGTCCGTACTGTCCATAGCAACAGTACGCACCGTGTTTTCACCAATGTGCTGCTGTACCTCTACAATCAGTCTTTTGCCGTTCGACCTTTTTATTTCCAGTGCGTCGTGAATACTCGGCAACATCATTTCTGCCTCCGTTCCTTCGAAATAGACGTCTACTACAGGCCCGATTACCTGTGAGATATGTCCGACAATCTGTGACATAAGCAATCTTTTTATTCTATATTTCCTTAATTATTTTTCCCAATACTAAGTTGTAAGTCGCGTGTATCCTCATTAACAAGTCAGCCAAGTCGCGTCTTTCATCAGCTATGTACTCGTACCTATTAACGTTTGTCAGCTATGGTTTGTTCATCCCAATAGTTACATAAACAACAACGCAAATGTATAAACAATTTGCATGTAGTTGTTACCGTGTATAGCATTTTTTGAACAAAAAAGACTATTTTGAACGATTAATACTACAATTGGAACAAATTGTTACAGACATGATAACGTCAGTTAACAATTAGCAAGAAAAAGGAATTGCCCACCCATCTTATGAAAAAAACACTGAATTGACAACAGAGGTTCTGTATATAATATACAAAAAATAAGCCTTGTCTCTCGACAAGGCTTATTCACAACACAAACACAAAATAAAACACGACAAAACTACTATGCAATCTTACCTGTCTATGCCGGGGAGGCATACGTACTAGTTACGGATATTCACATATACATAAACAGCTTCAGGCTGATTTGCACATTATAAACAAATGCGGGGAGGCATTTGTTTATTGCCTATTTGTTAAAAAACACAAATTCAAAGTTTGTCATTGAATACCTCTTTCACGAAGCTTCAACTGCCATTTCCATGCAGAAAGTAAAGTATCTTCAATACTTGTTTCTGCCTTCCAACCCAGTTCATTGTTTGCCAATTCCGGGTTTGCCCATACCTTCTCAATATCACCGGCACGCCGCCCTACTATCTGATAGTTCAGTTTTACACCGGTAGCCTTTTCGAAAGCATTAATCAGTTCCAATACGGAAAGTCCACGACCTGTACCGATATTGAATACTTCCACTTTTTCCTTCTGCTTGTTCTCCAAGATACGGCGGATAGCCACTACGTGTGCTTTGGCCAAATCGACTACATTGATGAAGTCGCGGATACAAGAACCGTCGGGAGTATCATAATCGTCACCAAACACGCTCAGTTTCTCACGGATGCCGATAGCGGTCTGGGTAAGATAAGGAATCAAGTTCTGCGGTACACCGTTAGGCAACTCTCCCAGCAATGCTGTGGGGTGTGCACCTATCGGGTTGAAGTAACGCAACAAGATGGCGTTTATCGGAGCACCGGAAGCAACCGTATCACGTACAATCTCTTCATTGATTTGCTTCGTGTTTCCATACGGAGACTCAGCTTTCTTAATAGGTGCCTTTTCCGTTACCGGAAGTTCGTCCGGCTGGCCGTAAACTGTGCAGGAAGAAGAGAATACGATACCTTCCACTCCATGCTTCGGCATCAATTCCAGCAGGTTTATCAGTGAAACCAGGTTATTACGATAGTAAAGCAACGGTTTCTGGACAGATTCACCCACAGCCTTGCTGGCCGCAAAGTGAATGATGGCTTTAATGCCTTTATATTTGGTAAACACAGCGTCAAGACCGGCATAATCCAAGCAATCCAATTCCTCGAATGCAGGGCGGATGCCCGATACCTTCTCTATGTTATCTACAACATCTGCGCTGGAGTTTGACAAATTATCAATAATAACAACTTCATAACCTGCGTTTTGAAGTTCCACCACCGTGTGAGAACCAATATAACCGGTTCCACCCGTAACTAAGATTTTCCCTTTCATATTAAATATAGATAATTTAGCTTTTAGGTTATCAATACGCCACAAATGTAAGGAAATAAATTAATAAAAACAGAAAAAGGGGGATAAATTTTAGTTTATCCCCCTTCCACTTTATTTCCGTTTTTTCTTCTTTAAATCTTCACAACCCCCGAAAAGCCCATGAATGCCATTGCCAGCAGTCCGGCAGTAATCAAAGCTATCGGAGTACCCTGCATACCTTTCGGTACACTAACCAGGCTCATTTGCTCGCGCAGGCCTGCAAACAGTGTCAGTGCCAAGCCGAAACCAAGTGCCGTGGAGAATGCATAAACCACTCCCGTCAGCAAATCATAATCTTTTTGGATAACAAGGATAGCCACACCGAGAATACAGCAGTTGGTAGTAATCAACGGCAGGAACACGCCCAAGGCTTGATACAGAGAAGGAGAAACTTTCTTCAGGATAATCTCTACCATCTGCACCAATGCGGCAATCACCAGGATAAAGGTAATAGTCTGCAAATAGCCCAAATCAAAAGCGTCGAGCACATACTTCTGAATAAGGAATGTCACGATAGTGGCGATGGTGAGCACGAATGCCACCGCTGCCGACATGCCCAATGCAGTCTCCACTTTCTTGGAAACTCCCAAGAACGGGCAAATTCCCAAGAATTGCGACAATACGATGTTGTTTACAAAGATTGCCGAGATAAATATCAATATATATTCCATAATCATTAAATTAAGAATTAAAAACTAAAAATTAAAAGCCCGGCAGCCTACCGCCGATACGTTCTCAATTTTTTCATTTTTAATTTTTCATTATTAATTCTTCTTCATACTGTTGATTAAAGCAATGAGATAGCCCAATGCGATGAATGCACCCGGAGCAAGGACAAATACCAACATGCCGTATTCTTCAGGAAGGATACTCAAGTTGAATATCTTGCCGGTTCCCAGGAACTCACGCACGGCACCCAGTAATGTCAGTGCAATGGTAAAGCCCAAGCCCATGCCCAGACCGTCGAACAAGGAAGCCACCGGATTGTTTTTGGCAGCAAATGCCTCGGCACGCCCCAATACGATACAGTTTACAACAATCAGCGGAATGAACAGGCCCAGTGTGGCGTACAATGCAGGAACGTAAGCTTGCATTATCATCTGCAACAGTGTCACAAATGATGCTATGACTACAATGAATGAAGGGATACGCACCATATCGGGAATCAGATTCTTGATGGCAGAAATCACCACATTGGAACATATCAGCACGAACATTGTAGCCAGTCCCATACCCATACCGTTAATGGCAGAGGAAGTGGTACCCAGTGTAGGACACATACCCAGCAGGAGTACAAACGTAGGATTCTCTTTGATAATCCCGTTCATCATAACTTTAAAATTATTCATATCTTCTACTCCTTTCTTATTTAGTGCTGAGTGTATCCACAGCTTCGGGAGCTGCGGAATCAGCAGGTTGTTCAACATTCTTTTGAGTAGCGCCGGTAGTGCCGTCGGCAGTTTCCTGACCGGCATAGGCAGCATAAGCCGCATTCACTGCATTCAAAAAAGCACGTGAGGTGATGGTAGACGCTGTAATGGCATCTACTTTACCACCGTCCTTGCTCACTGTCAATGCAGCTTCACCCGGATTCATGCCGGTGATGTCACCTTTATTGCCTTTCTTGAACCAGTCGGCAGCCTTGGAACCCAACCCCGGAGTTTCCACATGCGACAACAAGGAGTAGTCGATGATTTTGCCTTCAGCATCGAAACCGACCAACACTTTCAGCTCACCGCCAAAACCCATGGCAACAGCTTCCACAGCAGCTCCGATATATTCTCCGCCTTTGGTGGCAGGATATACAGAATACTGTACTCCGTTTACTTCCTGCATCTTCTTCTCGGCGATGGGGTCATTGTCGAAGCCCGGAACCACCGCACTTACGGCATCGCTCAAGGTCTTTGCATTGGCCTGCGCAATGGGCTCCTTCGTCAATTCGTTTACATAAGCCAGCAACGCTACGGAGATTGCGGTAACGCCCGTAAGTACCAGCAACATATTCTTCAAGGATGATTCTAACTTTTTCATTTCTTCTTCGCTACCTCCCCAAAGCGTTTAGGTTTAACATAGGTGTTGATGAGCGGAGTGAACGCATTCATAATCAGAATGGCAAACGACATACCCTCCGGATATGCACCGAACAGACGGATGATGACAGTCAGTAGGCCGATGCAAACACCATAAATCAGCATACCTTTGTGGCTCATCGGAGAAGTCACGTAGTCCGTAGCCATAAAGACAGCACCCAGCATCAGACCACCGGACAACAACTGTACGACCGGGGATACATAAAGTTCCGGATTGACCAGATACATGATACCGGAGAACACGAATACCGTCACCAGAATAGATACCGGAATGTGCCAGGTGATGATTTTCTTCCACAACATGTAGAACAAACCAAGCAGCAGCGCCAAAGCACTCACCTCACCGAGACATCCTCCATTATTACCTATCAGAAGGTCGAAAGCTCCCGGAAGGTCGCTCAGGGACATGCCCGGAGCACCATTGATGACACCTTTCATAATAGCCAGCGGCGTAGCAGCCGTCGTGGCATCCGTATAGGCTGTCAACTGGCCTACAGCCGGCCATGTCGTCATCTGCACGGGGAATGAAAGCAACAGGAATACACGTCCTGCCAGTGCAGGGTTAAAGGGATTGCAACCCAAACCTCCGAAGGACATCTTGCCTACCCCGATGGCAAACAAGGCACCAAGGATGATAATCCAGATGGGCAGGTTGGAAGGCAGGTTAAAGGCCAGCAACACACCGGTAATGATGGCAGAGCCGTCGGTGATGGTTGTGGTCTCTTTTTTCATGAGGAATTTGCCGATGGCCCATTCAAAGAACAAGCAGGCTGCTACGGAAGTGGCCGTAACAATCAGCGCACCCAGTCCGAAAAAGTAAAGCGAAACAAGGAATGCCGGAATCAATGCGATAAGCACACCGTACATATTCTTCTTCACGCTGTCACCGCCGTGAACGTGGGGCGAAAGGGATACGATTAATTTATTCATACTTCGTTATTTTTTAGCTTGACGTGCACGGATCATCGCTCCTACCTTACCCTTACCCAAGCGGATATAATCCAGCATCGGACGGTTGGAAGGACAAGTGAACTGGCATGAACCGCATTCTATACACGACATAATGTCTTCTTTCTCTACTCTTTCAAAATCTCCGTGGGCCGAAACGGTAGCCAGCAGATACGGCTCCAACCCCATCGGGCAGGCTCCCACGCACTTGGCACAACGGATACAAGGCTGTACTTCGCCGCGCTTGGCTTCCTTCTCGTTCATAATCAGAATACCGGAGCTTCCTTTGGCTGTCGGTACATCCGTATTTACCAGAGCTTTACCCATCATCGGGCCACCGCCGATAATCTTACCCGTATCTTCGGGCAGACCGCCGCAAGCTTCAATCAGCTGCTTCATCGGCGTACCGATACGTGCCAGGAAATTGGACGGCTTTGCCAACGACTTACCAGTCACGGTAATGACACGCTCAAACAGAGGTTTGTTCTTCTGTACGGCCTGGTAAACGGCAAATGCGGTACCCACATTCTGCACCACAGCTCCCGTGGAGATAGGCAGCGCACCGGCTGCAACCTGGCGACTGATGACTGCATCAATCAACTGCTTTTCACCACCCTGCGGATATTGTACCTTCAAGGGTACCACCTCGATGCCTGCATAGCTGGAAGCGACTTTCGTCATCAGCTGGATGGCATCGGGCTTGTTGTTCTCAATGCCGATGAATGCCTTGTTCACCTTTACCGCCTTCATCAGAATGGATACACCTACCATAATTTCTTCCGCATGTTCCAGCATCAGCTGATGGTCGGCAGTCAGATACGGTTCGCACTCTACGGCGTTGATGATGACACACTCTGCCTTGAATGCAGGAGGAGGACACAACTTGACCTGCGTAGGGAAGCATGCACCGCCCAGACCTACGATACCGGCATCAGCGATTTTCTTCACGATTTCCTCGGAGGTCAGACTGCATTCCTTCACCAACGTTTCGGAACGGTCAATGGATTCTTCCCATTCATCCCCTTCTACGTCAATGAATATAGCAGGCTTGGCGTAACCGCTGGCATCGACAATCGTGTCAATCTTAGCGACTTTCCCGCTGACAGACGAATGAATGGCTGCTGATACAAAACCGCCGGGCTCGGCAATCTTTGTACCCACTTTCACAACATCACCTTTGGCAACGATAGGCTTGGCAGGAGCACCGATGTGCTGTCCCAGCAAGATAGCGGCCTTGGCCGGAATCTCTGCCTTGATGATAGGCTGATGTGCTGAAAGTTTATTTTCGTGTGGATGGACTCCACCAATTGAAAATGTCTTCAACATACAATTCTGTATTTTTAGTCGTTTATTTACTTTATTAATTCATACCTCAACTTGGGAAGTCTAAACCTCTGCTTTAGGAGTCTCAACCTCAGCTTTAGGAACTGCAACCTTTACTTGGGGAGCTGTATCGTCAGCCTTCGGTTTGCGCGGCGGGAAGTTGAGGGCAATGATTGTGTTTTGCGGACAAGCTTCCTCGCACTTGCGACAGGATTTACACTTATTGGGGTCAATGTAAGCCAGATTGTTTTCCAGCGTGATAGCCTCGAACGGACAAACCTTCACACACTTGCCGCAACCGATACATGCCACGGTACAAGCCTTGCGTGCTACGGCCCCCTTGTCCTTGTTTACACACTGTACGTAAATACGACGTGATTTCTTGCCTTGAGGACGGATTTCAATAATAGATTTCGGACAAGCCTTGGCACAAGCTCCACAAGCCGTACACTTTTCCTCATCCACTTCGGGAAGTCCGGTCTCCGGATTCATGTGGATAGCATCGAACTGGCAGGCAGCCACACAGTCGCCGCATCCCAGACAGCCATAACTACAACCCGTTTCACCACCATAGAGAGAAGCCGCAATGGCACAACTCTTGGCGCCATCGTATTGGTTCACACGAGGACGGTTGGCACAAGTTCCATTACATCTCACCACCGCAACCATAGGTTCGGCAGCAGCGGCATCCAAGCCCAGAATCTCGGCAATCTTTGTCATGACGGGCTGTCCACCCACCGGACAAAGTTTACCATCCAGCGAACCTGCCTTTACGCAAGCATCTGCAAATCCGCTACAACCGGGGTAACCACATCCACCGCAATTTGCCTGGGGAAGCACCTCTGCTACCTGGGCAATCCGCGGATCTTCATACACGGCGAATTTCTTGGAAGCCACGTAAAGAATAGCGGCCGATACCAGCGCTATAACTCCCAATGAAATCACTGCAATCAGAATTACATTCATAAATTAGTTGTTTATTAATTATTTGTTTTATTATTAGTTAGTTCATCGGTCGTACGGAGAATGAGAACTTCTTACCCATCCGCGACTTGTTCAGCCACAATATATAATAATAAGGTATAAGAAGTGCCAGCGAACAAAGTGCAGAACGCAGCTCGTCATTCCAGATAGCCATAAAGACAAACAGTGAAATTATCAGAATAAGGAAAGGAAATATAAAGGCAAACAGAACTGCCATCACTCCCATTGAAAGTTCGCCCGTCACCCATACACGGTCACCGGGCTGGTAGGATGCGGCATTGGCATCGGCCACATCGACAAGTTTCTCTTTCGTATCCGCAGAGGTACAATGCCCCTTGACACTACACGAAGCGCACGCTGAAGTCTGGATGATTCTCACTTGGAGATGAGAACCGTTTATGTTTTCCACAATACCTTGATGTTTTATAGTATTCGCCATTTTGCAAAGTGTGCATTACAAATCACGGCAAATTTACGCATTATTTGTGAACTGCAAACCTTTCCTATGCATTTTCTGTGTTCGTAAACGTGCTTTTTCTATGTTTTTATGTTTTTTCACCTGCCACAGACTACAAAAAGACAAAAAACAGACGGTCTGTCAAGGAAAAACAGACCGTCTGACTAACCAAAACAGATAATCTGTTCACTCCGAACAGACCATTTGTTTATTTACCATTTATAATTGATACCGAAACTGAGCAATTCTTTTACCTGAAAATAGCTGTCCCCTTCCGTCGGCTTGGCACTGTCGTCATAGCGGGCGTGCACATAGAGCTTGGTGGAAAGATAGCGGTTCAGCACAAAGTTCACCGTGTTTTCCCATTCAATACGTGTCCACTCATAACTGGTCTGGAAGTCCAAGCGGGAATCCAGCGTGATGGAAGGAATGATGGTCCATGAAAGTGTAGGCTGTATCTGCGAACCGAAGTTATGCTTCACGCATTTGCCCTCATCAAGACCGAAACTCACTTCATTCACCCCCTTATTTCCTACATAGCGCAGCATGTACGTCAGCGGAGCCATGAAAACGGACAAGCTGAATTTCTGCTTCTTCAACTTGTAGTCCATACCGATACTGCTTGACCAGTCCGCCGGAGCAAAGAAAGCCGAAACCAGCTCTTCACTGTTGGCCTTGTAGCCATTGCAGAACTGGGTCTTAAACTCAGTCGTGATGGTATAATACCACTTGGACGCAGCCTGAATACCCAGTTTACTGTACAGCCGGAGTTGGTCGGTGCTTACCAGATAGTTATGAAACTCGTCGGAAGGTGCGGAACTGAAGCCCAGCTTGGCATCGAGCAGATTTTCCCACTGCACCTTTTCACGGTCATTATAGTTGGCAAACAATTGCAGGTTGGCAAGCACGGCGTTAGTGCTCTCACCTCCCTTGTACCAGTTGTCGGAGATATAGTTCTGGGTAATCTGCAATGAACCGTTTCCACCCGTCACCCACCAGTTGGGCTTGTGGATAATCACGTCGGCTTCCTCCTTCACTCCCACCATATTCTCTTGTGCAAACAGTTTCACGACGGACGGCTTGGAAGAAACCTCCTTCTCTATATTATCCTTGAATATCTTCCCTTTCATCACCTCCTTCTCGGTCATTACAACCAGATTGGGACAATTCACATACGTGTTCAGCAGCGTACGGTCCACCAGTTTGTTGGCTCGGTCCTTTGAGGTGAAACTCAGTGTGTCGAACGGCAACATCTCGCGCGTCAGGGCAGGCACCGTATCAGGCACCTGGAAATGCCAGTCCACCTTGGAAAGGCGTCTCATGGGGGCATAATAATAGGTAAGGGGAAGGAACAACCTATAGTAGTTCGGATTGGAAGGTATATAACGCTCCGGAGTCGTGGGGTCATTCAAATAATCCAGCACTCCGATATACCTTTCATATAATATGGAAACAGTATCCAGCCTGTACCCCATACCTTCCGGTTTCAATTTCAGAATCATGTATTCTTTCATTATATCCGGCAAGGTGTCGGCTTTGGCAGTTGTTTCCTGTCCACTGTTCTTCGAGGCGGTATCCAGCGTATTCTGTGCCATCACCGACGAAGAAATCATCGTAGCAATTAACCAAAATGCAATGTGTCTATTCTTCATAATGCCCTAAAGTCTATGTTTCGAGCGCAAATTTAGCTTAAAATGTTTAGAAAACATAGAAAAGCCATAAGAAAAAGGCAAGAAGGACTTTCTTCGATGAAATCGTATTTTTTAATAATTGTTTCATCGAAACTTTCTCTACTTCCTCTTTTTTTTATAATTTTGCGCTTTTTAAGTTCTACGTGTACTGACGGGAGCAGTGCGCACCCTGAACGACAAGCCGTATAGGCTCTTGGCATTAGATTAAACAATTAATAAAATAATATAGTTGTGGGAGAAACAAAGTATATTTTCGTCACCGGTGGTGTTGCCTCTTCATTAGGTAAAGGTATCATCTCATCCTCCATCGGTAAATTGCTGCAAGCAAGAGGTTACAAGGTAACCATCCAGAAGTTTGACCCGTACATCAACATCGACCCGGGTACACTGAACCCTTATGAACACGGCGAATGCTACGTTACCGTGGATGGCCACGAAGCCGACCTCGATTTGGGCCATTACGAACGCTTCCTGGGCATCCAAACCACCAAGGCCAACAATATCACGACCGGACGCATCTACAAAAGCGTCATCGACAAAGAGCGCCGGGGTGACTATCTGGGAAAGACCATCCAGGTTATTCCCCATATTACAGACGAAATCAAGCGTAATGTAAAACTGCTGGGAAACAAATACAAATTCGACTTTGTTATTACCGAGATTGGCGGTACAGTGGGTGACATCGAGTCTCTGCCCTATCTGGAAAGCATCCGTCAGCTGAAGTGGGAACTGGGAAAAGACGCCTTGTGCGTACACCTTACTTATGTCCCCTACCTGGCAGCTGCCGGTGAGCTGAAGACCAAGCCCACCCAGCACTCCGTAAAGGAACTGCAAAGTGCCGGTATCCAACCCGATGTCCTCGTACTGCGTACGGAACATGAGTTGAGTACCACCCTGCGCAAGAAAGTGGCTCTGTTCTGCAATGTGGACGAGAATGCCGTGGTGCAAAGCATCGACGCGCCTACCATCTACGAGGTGCCCATCTTGATGCAGAGCCAGGGACTGGACGTTACCATTTTGAAGAAAATGGGACTTCCCGTCGGCGACACTCCGGGACTGGGACCGTGGCGCGCTTTCCTCGAACGCCGTCACAAAGCCGAAGAGACTGCCCCGCTGCACATCGCATTGGTGGGCAAATATGACTTGCAGGATGCCTACAAGTCCATCCGCGAGGCCCTTTCACAAGCAGGAACCTACAATGACCGCAAGGTATCGGTAGACTTCGTGAACAGTGAAAAGCTGACTGACGAGAATGTGGCAGAAGCCCTGAAAGGCATGGCAGGCGTACTAATCGGTCCGGGATTCGGCGAACGCGGCGTTGCCGGCAAGTTCGTAGCCATCAAATATGCGCGTACACACGACATCCCCACCTTCGGTATCTGTCTGGGTATGCAGTGTATCGCCATCGAATTTGCCCGTAACGTACTGGGTTATGCCGATGCCAACTCACGCGAGATGGACGAAAAGACACCGCACAATGTCATCGACATCATGGAAGAGCAGAAGTCCATCACCAATATGGGTGGAACCATGCGTCTGGGTGCCTATGAATGTGTTCTGCAGAAAGGCAGCAAGGCATACGAGGCATACGGTACCGAGCATATCCAGGAACGTCACCGCCACCGCTACGAATTCAACAACAGCTTCAAGGAGGCCTACGAAGCAGCAGGCATGAAGTGTGTGGGTATAAACCCCGAATCGGACCTGGTGGAAATTGTTGAGATTCCCGCATTGAAGTGGTTTGTCGGTACCCAGTTCCATCCCGAATACAGCAGTACGGTATTGCATCCGCACCCACTGTTCGTAGCATTCGTGAAGGCCGCCATCGAAAATGAAAACGAAAAGAAATAATTTGTAATAAGTAATTTGTAATCAACAAAGAATGGATAAAAATACCATCACAGGTCTTGTTCTGATAGCGATATTGTTAGTAGGTTTCAGCTTTCTGAGCCGTCCCAGCCAGGAGCAGTTGGAAGCACAGCAACGTTACTACGACTCCATAGCCCAGGTGCAACAGCGCGAAGCCGACTTGAAAGCCAAGGCGGAAGCAGCCCTGGCCAACGAAAGCGGAGCGGAAGCAAGCGTTGACTCCACTGCCCTCTTCTTCGACGCCCGTCAAGGAACCAACTCGCAGGTAACCATCCAGAACAACCTGGCAGAAATAACCGTAGATACAAAAGGCGGGCGCATAGCTTCGGCCACGCTGAAGGAATACATGGGACAAGACAAGACGACCCCCGTCACACTGTTCAGCGGCAATGACGCTTCCATGAATTTCCTCTTTTACAACAAGAAAGAGACTATCCAGACGGAAGACTATTATTTCACCGCAGTAAACCGTACGGACAGTACCGTCACCATGCGTTTGTCGGCAGACAGCAACAGCTATATCGACTTTACCTACAGCATGCACAATGACACATACCTGATAGACTTTACTATCCAGGCAGTCAATATGGAAGGCAAGCTGGCCGCCACCAACAATTATGTGGACATCGAGTGGTCTCAGCGTGCCCGTCAGATAGAGAAGGGTTACACCTACGAGAACCGTCTGGCTGAACTGACTTACAAAATCACCGGAGAGGGTACCGATTATCTGTCCGCCAACAAGAACGACGAAAAGGAAGTTCCGGAACGCCTGGACTGGATTGCTTTCAAGAACCAATTCTTCTCTTCAGTATTTTTGGCAGATGCCGACTTTGAAAAGACCAAACTGAGTTCCAAGATGGAGACTCAAGGCAGCGGCTACATTAAGGACTATTCTGCGGAGATGAGCACGAAGTTCGACCCTGCCGGCAAGGAACCTACCCAGCTGTTCTTCTACTTCGGCCCCAATCACTACAAGACTCTGACCGCACTCGACAAGGGGCGTGACGAGAAGTGGGAGCTGAACCGTCTGGTCTATCTGGGCTGGCCGCTCATCCGCTGGATAAACAAATGGTTCACCATCAACATCTTCGACTGGTTGTCCAGTTGGGGGTTGAGCATGGGTATCGTACTGTTGTTTATGACGTTAATCGTAAAAGCTGTAGTATTCCCCGCAACGTGGAAAACCTACATGTCATCCGCCAAGATGCGCGTACTGAAACCGAAAATCGACGAGATAAACAAGAAGTACCCCAAGCAGGAAGATGCCATGAAGAAGCAGCAGGAAGTGATGGGCCTCTACAGCCAGTACGGAGTCAGTCCGATGGGCGGATGTCTGCCGATGCTGATACAGTTCCCTATCCTGATGGCCTTGTTCATGTTCGTGCCGAGTGCCATTGAACTCCGCCAGCAGAGCTTCTTGTGGGCAGACGACCTTTCCACTTACGATGCGTTCATCAACTTCCCGTTCCATATCCCGTTCCTGGGAAGCCACCTCAGCTTGTTCTGCCTGCTGATGACGGTTACCAACATATTGAACACGAAGTACATGATGCAGCAACAGGATACGGGTGCCAATCCGCAGATGGCTGCCATGAAGTGGATGTCATACCTGATGCCTATCATGTTCCTCTTCATATTGAACGACTATCCTTCGGGATTGAACTATTACTACTTCATCTCTACGTTAGTCAGTGTGGTAACAACGCTCATCATGCGCAAGACAACCAATGAGGAAGCCCTTCTTGCCCAGTTGGAAGCCAACAAGAAAGACCCGAAGAAGATGAAGAAAACCGGTTTCGCCGCCCGTCTGGAAGCCATGCAGAAACAGCAGGAACAGATGATGAAAGAAAAACAGAACAAAAAGTAGTAAGACTACCGTTCAAGATATTCTTTTGCAGAAAGCCGGACAATGACATTTGCCCGGCTTTCTTATCCTTACACCAACGAAAAAATTCACAGACTCTAAATTATGCAGACTAAATACACTTACAAACAAATCTGGCTCATAGCCTACCCTATCCTAATCAGCCTCCTTATGGAGCAGATGATAGGTATGACGGACACCGCCTTCCTCGGGCGTGTGGGCGAAGTCGAGCTGGGAGCATCTGCCATCGCCGGTGTCTTCTATATGGTCATCTTCATGGTTGCCTTCGGTTTCAGCATCGGGGCACAGATACTCATTGCCCGGCGCAACGGCGAACGGCAGTATAAGGAAATCGGTGACTTGTTCTATCAGGGCATCTATTTCCAAGTCGGGATGGCGGCAGTCATGTTCCTGCTGTCCTATTGCTTCTCGCCGATTATCCTGAAACGCATCGTAGCCTCGGAACATATCTACGAAGCAGCCACCAGCTACCTGCACTGGCGTGTATTCGGTGCCTTCTTCTCGTTCAGCGCAGTCATGTTCCGTGCCTTTTTCTTGGGAACCACCCAGACCAAGACACTGACACTGAACTCTATCGTCATGGTGTTGAGCAATGTTGTATTCAACTATATCCTGATTTTCGGTAAATTCGGTTTTCCTGCACTCGGCATTGCCGGAGCCGCCATCGGCTCCTCATTGGCCGAGCTGGTTTCGCTGTTATTCTTCATCCTCTATACCCGTAGCCGTATTGACTGCCGCAAGTACGGGCTGGACCGTATTCCGAAGTTCCGGCTGGACGTATTGAAACGGATGCTGAACGTCTCTTTCTGGACCATGATACAGAATTTCTTCTCCCTCTCCACCTGGTTCTTGTTCTTCCTTTATGTGGAGCATCTGGGAGAGCGCTCGCTGGCAGTGACCAACATTGTCCGCAATGTGTCCGGCATACTGTTCATGGTACTCATGGCATTTGCCTCTACCTGCGGTTCATTGGTCAGCAACCTCATCGGTGCAGGCCACTCCGATTGCGTGGCAGGCACTATCCGGCAACATGTACGCATAGCCTACGTTTTCGTACTTCCGCTGGCATTGCTTTTCGCGCTGTTCCCCAAGCTGATTCTGGGAATTTATACCGACATACCCGACCTGCAGGATGCTGCCGTGCATTCGCTTTGGGTGATGTGCTCCACCTATCTGTTCCTGGTTCCTGCCAATGTCTATTTCCAGGCAGTTTCCGGAACCGGCAATACGCGTACTGCATTGGGCATGGAGCTGGCAACGCTGGTCATCTACACAGCCTATATCACCTACATTATTCTGATTCTGCAACTCGACGTGGCCATCTGCTGGACCTCGGAAATGGTTTATTCCAGCTTTATTCTCATTTTCTGCTGGCTATATATCAAACGTGGGAATTGGCAAGGAAGGAAAATTTAGTATCTTTGCATTGAAATAACCGAAACAAAAAACATATATGAAACAAGTAAATCTACTACTTATGTCAGCAGCCATGACATTGGCCTCTTGCGGAGGCACAAAAGATGCCGGACAGCAGCAGGACGCAGCAACGCTCATCCAGCGGTCGGACATCAAGATTGAAGGAAAGCGTATGACACCCGAGGCACTCTGGGCGATGGGACGTATCGGCAGTGTGGCCGTATCCCCCGACGAAAAGCAGATTGCCTACACGGTATCTTATTACAGCGTGCCCCAGAACAAGAGTAACAGCGAAGTCTTCGTCATGAATGCCGACGGTAGTGACAATACCCAGATAACGCATGACGCCTGGCAAGAAGGACAGCCCACGTGGTTCAAGGACGGCAAGAAGCTTGCCTTCCTTTGCAACGAAAGCGGCAGCAGCCAGGTATGGGAAATGAATCCCGACGGCAGCGGACGCAAGCAGCTGACCCAATACGAGGGAGACATCGAAGGGTTCTCTTTCTCGCCCGACGGCAAGAAACTCCTTTTCATTGCCCAGGTAAAGACCGTGAAGAGTACGGCAGACAAACATCCGGACCTTCCTAAAGCCACCGGCATCATCGTTACCGACCTGATGTACAAGCATTGGGATGAATGGGTGACTACTGCTCCCCATCCGTTTGTTGCTGATTTCGACGGCAATGCCATCAGCAATGTCACTGATATTCTTGAGGGAGAGCCATACGAAAGCCCGATGAAGCCCTGGGGCGGTATCGAGCAGCTGGCATGGAGCCCGTCTTCTGATAAAGTGGCCTATACATGCCGTAAGAAAACCGGACTGGCGTATGCCATTTCCACCAACTCCGACATTTATATCTACGACCTTGCCTCCAAGGAAACCAAAAACATCACGGAAGAAAACAAGGGATATGATACGAATCCCCAATACTCTCCCGACGGCAAATACATCGCCTGGCAGAGCATGGAGCGTGACGGCTACGAAGCCGACTTGAACCGCTTGTTTATCATGAACCTCGAGACCGGCGAGAAACGTTTTGTAAGCAAAGCTTTCGAATCGAACGTGGACGCCTTCTTGTGGAACAAAGATTCCCAGAGCATCTACTTCATCGGTGTATGGCATGGCGAGACACAGATTTACAACATCGACCTTGCCGGAAACGACAAGCTTACCCAGCTCACCGACGGCATGTACGACTATGCTTCGCTTGCCCTTTGCGGAGACAAGATTATCGCCAAACGTCATTCCATGAGCATGGGCGACGAAATCTATGCCGTAAACAGTGCACGTAACGGCGACGCTTTTGCAGAAGCAGTGCAACTGACCACAGAAAACAAGCAGATTTACGACCAGCTGGAGATGGGTAAAGTGGAAGCCCGCTGGATGAAGACCACCGACGGCAAGCAGATGCTGACCTGGGTGATTTATCCTCCGCAGTTCGACCCTAACAAGAAGTACCCCACCCTCCTCTTCTGTGAAGGTGGTCCTCAGAGTCCCGTCAGCCAGTTCTGGAGCTACCGTTGGAATTTCCAGATTATGGCGGCAAACGACTATATCATCGTAGCTCCCAACCGTCGTGGTCTTCCGGGCTTCGGTGTAGAGTGGAACGAAGCCATCAGCGGTGATTATGGCGGCCAGTGCATGAAGGACTACTTCACTGCCATTGACGAAATGGCGAAAGAACCTTTCGTCGACAAAGACCGCCTGGGTTGCGTAGGTGCCAGCTTCGGAGGTTTCTCCGTATATTGGCTTGCCGGACACCATGACAAACGCTTCAAGGCATTCATCGCACACGACGGTATCTTCAACATGGAAATGCAATATCTGGAAACGGAAGAGAAATGGTTTGCCAACTGGGATATGGGCGGCGCTTATTGGGAAAAGAACAACGCTACGGCACAACGCACTTTTGCCAACTCCCCGCATCTCTTCGTCGACAAATGGGACACCCCTATCCTCTGCATCCACGGAGAAAAGGACTTCCGCATCCTTGCCAACCAGGCAATGGCCGCCTTCGATGCAGCCGTGATGCGTGGCGTTCCTGCCGAACTGCTTATCTATCCGGACGAAAACCACTGGGTACTGAAACCTCAGAATGGCGTGCTGTGGCAACGTACCTTCTTTGAATGGCTGGACAAATGGTTGAAGCCGGCTAAGTAAAGCCCCTCAAAAACGATAAAAACAAATAGTCCCGGATTCTTGACAAAGAATCCGGGACTATTTGTTTTTATTGTACACCGCCCGATTCATTTTTTATGACTATAATTTGGGCAGTTCAAATAAAGTCAATACATTTGCTTTATGCACACTCCGAAGAAGTGTAAACAATATGTCCTAATATAACCCGATAAAAGATGAATGAAAATTGGCCTGAGATTGTGGAAACACTGATACCGTATTTTGAAACAAATTCGGTAGAAGGTGATTACCAGCGGGAAATAGAGAACTGCTTGAAATTTCTTGGATGGAAAAAGACCAATGGAACAATGGTATCCCAGTATACATTACCGATAGGCAATAGCAACTCCATACGCCCGGACATTGTACTTTGGCGAAAGAACGAACATGATACACAATCCCCCGTACTCCCAATTGAAATAAAACGTCCGTCTAATATACGAAATGAAAGACAAGAAAATCAACTGATGTCGTATATGCGCCAGTTGAAACTTAATGTCGGATTATATATAGGAGAAAAGATACAACTTTACTATGACATTCCCAATGATGGAGAGAATCCCATTTGTGTATTTACAGCGGAAATTAAAAAAGAAGATACAAATGGTTCCATCATCTGTGATTTATTGAGCTACGACAAATTCAATCTGGAGAAAATAGAAACATTCTGTAATGAGCAATATAAAAAAATCCAAGCGCGTAATAATCTGCATAGGAGGGTGTCAGAATTCTTATCCGAAGGCAATGGGGTAAAGAATATAATTTCGTTGCTCAAAGACAAGTTTACAGCTGAAGGATTTGAGGAATCCGCCATTAATGAAGAATTTGCCAATCTTACGCTTACAGTACATTACGAAAATAAGAGCATTCTGCCTTCATTACAGCTTAAAACGAGGCAAACATCTAAAAACTCACAAAACGACTATAAAGAAAGTGACTCCAAAGACCATACAAAATTCTCATTGGATGGAATCAACTTCTATGTCAAAAGACGTTTTGTATTGGAAGTAATCAAGCATTATATCAAAGACCATCCCAACATAAACTATGTTGAGCTGGAGAAAGTCTTTCCATCCAATTTACACAGTAAAGCATTGGGTGTAATACGTACTTTGATAGAAGTCCAAGAAAAAATCAAATCTCATCCCGATTTAAAGAAACGTTACTTTCTTAAGCCTGATGAAGTTATTTTATTGGCAGACGGAACAAAAATTGTTGTCAACAACCAGTGGGGAACATTATTTCCAAGATTTCTTGAAGCAGCAAAGAAACTGTACCAAGTAACCAATGATACGGAAAGCAATACTCCAATATCCCGATTAAAGATTACTTTTGGTAATGGGAAAGTAATTCAAGAAACACAAGCAGCCGAGACTTTCCGGCAATTTGTGATGACAGTAGGTGTGGAACAAGTGCAATCTTTAAATATCAAGGTATGCAAGATTCCCTTGATATCAAACACACTTCATGAGAAATACCAGCGCGCTCAAAAACCATTAGGCAACGGACGGTTTCTTATGACCTGCAGCAATACAAAAACAAAGAAGCGTGATATCGAGCGTATTGCCAAAGCTTTGGGTATTCAGGTGACCGTGGAAATTGTATAATGGAAGACAGTAATTCAAGAGATATGTCTTGAAAAATACTTTTTCATGAAGAGTACGTATATTGCGCTCAACAGTAAGATACACCCTATCAAGAAGATATAGCCATACCGTTGGTAATAAATATATCCTACTATTATAAAAGTCTGTATTGTCATATAGGCCAGAGAGACTATGACATGAGGAATCTTCAGTTCATTCGCCATAATCTGATACAGATGCTTGCGATGCGGTAGCCCGATATTCTCATGAAGCATCAGGCGGTGAATGATAGTCAGTACACTATCCACACCATAAACGGATAAAAGGACTATCCAACTGAAATCTTCCGTTTCAATGATGAGCCTGCCTATCAGGAAAAGAAGGATAAAGGCAATGCTCACCGAACCCACATCACCGGCAAAGCATTTGGCACGCTTGCGGAAATTGAAGAAACAGAAAACTAGAACGGAACAGATAACGGTATAGATGAAATCCGCTTCCACAAAAGTAACCACCTCCTTATTGATATAGGCCAACGCAGCAAGAATAACCAGAGAATAACCACCGGTTATGCCGTTAATGCCATCCATAAAGTTGTAGGCATTGATGATACCCGTACAGACTATCAAGGCTATGACTATCCACCACCAGGACAAGGAGAACAGTCCCCACTGATAAAACATCATAGCCATAGCAGAGAAATGAAAAAGCAGCCTTGTCATCTGTCCGGTGGATTTTATATCGTCCACGAAGCTGATGAACGTCACCAGTGTCAAGGCAAGCAGGAAACAAGGATATTCAAAGCCACTCGTCAGGAAATAGGCCAACGCTCCGAAATAGAAAATAATCCCACCACCGCGTAAAGTCACTTTCGTATGGGAACTCCGCTCATTGGGCTTGTCGATGATATTGTACCTATCAGCCACTCTAAAATAAAAAAGTTCTGCCAAAAACAGCAGAACCAATATTAACAGATAATACATAACAGTATTTTCCTCTTTAATTTTTAATTATCAATTTTTAATTCTTAACTTTTAATTTGAGAACGATTTTATCGTTCTCACTATCCCCTCCTCTGCCCTCACCGGCATTCTGTCAATTCCCAGGGCAGCCTTTATCTTCGCATTACTCACCACATAATTCTCTGTCAACTTGCGCAGACGCTCTGTATTCAAAGGCAAATGGAGCAGAGTCCCAAGCCGGGCACAGAATTCCATCAGTCCTCTGTTTATCTTCCAGATATGCGGCTTGCGGTCCAAAGCCCGACACATCAAAGCTATCAGCTCATTCGTGGACAAGGCCTCGTCATCTCCCATGTGGTAGATACCACTCCCCACCTCCTTAGTCAACAGCCCTTCCACCACGTAGCAAAGATTGTCTATCGAAGTAAAAGACCTCCTGTTCTCAAAAGCCCCCAAAGGCCAGGGAATACCTTTCCTCACCACATTATAAAGAAGATTCAGATTGCCTTTGTTGCCGGAACCATGAATCATGCAGGGACGCAGGATATAGACCTGCTTGTCATCATACGGATTAACTTTCAATTCTCCATTTTCAACATTCAACTTGCCAAGAATATAATTCTCGGCAGTTATCTTGCTCTCCCCATACGGTCCTATCGGAGCAGGCACCACATCTTCAGTCAGCATATCACCCACCACACTGTCTGCAGCGGCTTTCACAGAACTGAAGAATATGAACTTCTTCGCAGACGATTCCAGAAAGAAATCAAATATCTTTTGGGTCAATCCCGTATTAATATCAAAATAGGATTGGGCTGCGGACCGGTTTTTCGTATCATGGGCTTTACCAGCCAGATGAATAATGGCATCGAATTCAGGAAGATTCCGCATCGGAAAAGAAGCCGGTTCGATATCCTTCCAGAAAAAAGTCTTTACCACCCCCTCCTTTTCAGGAGCGACAATATCCAGCCCGTAAAGGCTATGACGTTCCTTTAGGGCAACAACGAGATTGGAACCCACAAAGCCGTGGATTCCAGTGACGAGTATGTTCATTGAAATATGCTAAAAAATATACTGACCGGAAACGTGATTATTGGTTATGTATTTAATAAAATAAGTATCTCCAATGACAGAGAAGAAAATATACCACGTCGTATTAGAATTACGTTGATAAGTGATGTAATACATATCCTTACCATAACGCTCAAAAAAAGCGGGCGCTTTCTTTTTTAATTTAGAATGAATGTTCTGTTGAATATCAGCTATCAGTTCTTCCACATAAGAAATAGCAAAAGGATAAGTACCCAAATACTCCTTCTCAACAAGTATTTTTATAAGCCCATACAAATCCTCCTCTACTTCGGGAGCGAATACGACTCTCATCCAAACAAAGCCTTTATACGAGGGCAAAGTCTATCCAATAATTCTTCACCGGAAATAGCATGCCTAATGTCATCACGTCCTTCCGTAACGATATTCGGATTATTCTCATTACCCGTATATACAACTACCGGTTCACCAACATTCGGCACCATCGGTTCTTGTTCCTTATATGGCTTGTTCTTCTTCATGAATCCAATCTTTCTACAAAGATACCCGGGAATATCAAGATATCCTAATAATTGATTGATAAATATCAAAAGTTTGCCTGACAACCTTATCTATAGAAAATTCTTCTTCCGCCAACAGACGAGAGTTCCTTCCAAACTCCTTCCTCTTCGCATCATCTTCTATCAATAGGCCGATGGCATCAGCCAACGCCCTACTGTCCTTGGCAGGAACCAAATAACCATTATATCCGGATTTCACGCATTCACGGCAACCCGGTACATCGGTTGTTACAATAGGACGCCCTACCGCACATGCTTCAATCAAGGATTTGGGCAAACCTTCCCGATAGGAAGGCAGTACAACGATATCGCTATCCGTATATATAGGAAACATTTGAGCCTGATATCCTATCCATTCAATATAATCATCGACAAGAAGAGACCTTAGCTTTTCTTCCCCCAAAACAGCCAGATTTTCTTTGTCGCAATCACCTGCCAATATGAATTTTACTTTTCCAATAAATCGCTTTTGAAGTAATTTGGCTGCATCAATGAACTCCATCACCCCCTTATCCAACAATATCCTTGCAGGAAAGAGTACCTTTAATTGAGTCTTGCCAGGAGCTTGGGAAAAAACAAATTCATTCAAATCTACTCCCGAGCCCTTTATCAGAAAAATATGGGACGAGGGAACCAGATTGAAGCCTTTGATCATCCCCACATCATCCGGATTCTGAAGAATAAAGGAAAAAGACTTACTTTTGAATGCAATGCGAATCAAAGTCCTTATCAACTTCTGCAAAATCCCATTCCTGCCGTTCGTAAAGTTATACCCCAATCCACTTATTGCATTCACAACATGATGTTGCCCTGACAGCTTAGCTGCAACAGAACCTAACAATGCAGCCTTTAAAGTAACATGATGAATTATATTAGGTCTATACTTTTTGTAGTTTGTATATAACTGAAAAATACATTTCAATTCATGCAAAGGATTACTTCCGGAACGGTCAAAAGGAATATCGATAAAGCGAATCCCTTTCCCTTGTAAAAACTGTTTTCTTCCGGTATCCCGTGACAATAAATAAACTTCATATCCCTGCTGAATAGCATTCAGGGCAATAGGCAAACGATGGGAAATAAAGAACCAATCAACATTGGTAACAAAGAAAAGCTTTTTCATTTTATCATAATCTGCCGTCAACGGATTCTTTGGGCAAGAAACCTTTAACATCAAACACAACAGACCGTGTCTTCGACAAACTTTCGATATCTATTCCCGTAAACAGTTGATGGGCAACCGCCAACACAACCGAATCAAACTTTTCTTCAGGAAGTTCATTGATCACTTCAATTCCATATTCATGCTTTACGATATCCGGATTTGCCCACGGATCATAAACGGTTATATTCAGATTGTATCCCATCAAAGCCTCATAAATATCTATCACTTTCGTATTACGTACATCCGGACAATTCTCCTTGAAAGTAAAACCGAGTATCAGTATATTAGAGTTCAAAACCTGAATTCCTTTTTTCAGCATCAGTTTTATCACTTGACCAGCCACATACTCTCCCATACCATCATTCATACGACGACCGGCCAATATGATTTCAGGATTATAGCCATAACTCTGTGCACACTGGGCCAGATAATAAGGGTCTACGCCAATGCAGTGTCCTCCAACCAGCCCCGGCTTGAAGGGAAGAAAATTCCATTTGGTACTTGCAGCCTCCAATACATCCTGAGTATCAATCCCCATACGCATGAATATCTTGGAAAGCTCATTGACAAAGGCTATATTGATATCACGTTGCGAATTCTCAATGACTTTGGCCGCCTCTGCCACCTTCATCGTGGGAGCCAAATGTGTTCCGGCAGATATAACAGAAGCATACACTTCGTTCACTTTCTTACCAATTTCAAGAGTTGAACCTGAAGTCACTTTCTTTATCTTCTCGACTGTGTGTAGCTTGTCACCCGGATTGATACGTTCGGGGGAATAGCCTGCAAAGAAATCCGTATTGAATTTCAAACCGGATATTCTTTCCACTACCGGAATACATTCATCCTCAGTCACACCCGGATATACTGTAGATTCATACACTACAATATCACCTTTGGAAATCACTTTCCCCACAGTGGTACTTGCATTGTACAGAGGAGTCAAGTCCGGATTATGGTTATGATCCACAGGGGTAGGAACTGCCACAACATAGAAGTTGCAATCACGAATGTCTTCAATGTCAGCCGTGCACTTGAAGCCATTGGCAATGGCAGACTGCAGCAATTCGTCCGAAACTTCAAGGGTAGCATCGTGTCCTGCCATCAATGCATTCACACGGGATTTATTCATGTCAAAACCAACAGTTTTGTATTTGGTAGAGAACAAACGGGCCAAAGGAAGCCCTACGTAACCGAGACCGATTACGGCAATTTTAATTTCACTTTCCATTATATTCGACTATATTTTTCTTGTTTTACAGATTATTTTTATACCATTCAATAGCCTCATTTAAACCTCTCACAAAATCATATTCTGGCTCATAGCCAAGTAAGAGTTTTGCCTTACTAATATCTGCATTAGAATGCTTGATATCTCCCTTGCGTTCAGTACTGAAAATCGGTTCAATCTCTTTGTCTAAAGCTTTTGTTAATGTATAGTAAATGTCTATGAGGTATTCACGGCCACCATATGCAATATTAAAAGTATCACCAGCAACCTCACTTGGTGCAAGACATGCCTTTAAATTAGCCTCAATCACATTTTCAATGTAGGTAAAATCGCGACTTTGTTTACCGTCTCCATTAATAATAGGACGTTCATTATCAATTAACTGCTTGATGAACTTAGGTATTACAGCAGCATAAGCTCCATGAGGATCTTGCCGACGACCAAACACATTAAAATAGCGCATTCCATAGGTATCAAGCCCATAATGACGAGTATATTGTTTAGCCCATTCTTCATCACAACGTTTGGTCACAGCGTAAGGAGAAAGCAAGTTACCTTCCTTTCCCTCCGACTTTGGAAGATGGGGCTCATCACCATAGACTGAAGAACTAGAAGCATAAACGAACTTTTTCACTTTATTTTGCCGTGCAGCTTCAAGCATATTGAGAGTTCCCTGGATATTGTTACCACAATAAAAAAGAGGCATCTCTATTGAGCGAGGTACACTGCCCCAAGCCGCTTGATGTAACACATAATCCACTCCTTTACATGCTACCATACAAGAATCAAGATTCTTTATATCACCATAAATAAACTCATAGTCGGGATTACTCAAAAGCATATCCACATTAGCTTGCTTACCCGTGGATAAATCATCAAGACATCTTACTTTATAGCCGAGATTTAAAATAGCCTCACAAAGATTGGAACCAATAAAACCAGCTCCGCCAGTCACCAAGAATAAAGAACCTTGGGGAAATTTCAAATGTTTATATGCCATATATTTACAATTATTATTACATTTCCAAAAAGCAACAGCTATTCCTACATTTGCTGTAGAAATCATAGACTTCTATAAAGTTTCATATATTTTTGTGATATTATGTTTATATCATATTGTTTGGCAAAAGAATAGCATTTTTCAGCGACATTACAATATAAGGTTCTGTCTGTTAAAACCTCTTTTATGCGTAGAGCCAGTTCTTCATCATCCTGAAACTCAAACAACAATGCTACATCTCTTACCAAATCACCAATACCTGGTACATTGGAACCAATAAAAGGCTTTTTGCATGACATAGCTTCAAGCATTGAAATACTAAATCCTTCATGTTTCGAAGAAAGAACTATAACATCTGAAGCTTGTAGCAAATTAGGAACATCTTTTCTCAAACCAAGAAAATGTATACGAGAGTCTACGCCTACTGCCTTCGCATATTCTTTATTCTCGTTCAAAAAAGGGCCATCACCGATACATAATAAATGTATATCACGCTCAAGTCTCGACATCGCTTTGATAAGAGTCTTGTAATCTTTCATGAAACAAAACCTAGCTACCATTGTAACTAGTTTACAATCTGGCTTCAAACCCATTTCTGTGCGAATATTGGCAGGAATTGCATTTTCAAATAATGATATATTAATTCCATTATTTATCGTTACAGTACGTGCATCTGGAACGTGTTTTTTGAGTGCCAGCTCTACCTCTTTTGATATTGTTATAATACAATCATAAACATGATATACTCTTTTATCAATAATTCTAAACATCAATCTCCCTCTACGTCTATTAGTCGTAGAATGCTCTGTATATACCAAACGAGTATTCACCCCTTTTAATATTTTAGCTAATGCTGCCACATAAAGGGATGGGAAAAGATGAACATTCACAATATCATAGTTACCTCTTTTAATAAAATTTGCTAACAATTGAACATTTTTGAACGATTTCAAATTTTCAGATAATGCAAAGCATTTTCCTCCTTGTTCTTCCAAAAACTGAACAAACTCCTTGTCTTCCGGATCTTTCAAGCTTAATACATGAACTGTATTGCCTTCTATCCTACTTAATGCAGTAGCTAAGGTTAAAACTAATGTCTCTGCACCACCACCTCTCATGAATGAATTTATGATATGCAAGATTTTCATCAGACTCCTCGTATATTCATCAATAATGAAATTAGTAAATAAAAGTTAGGTATTCCTGAATAGCAATTCCCATTTGTCAAAAACTCTACACGACTCAAATTCAAAAGAAGCCTTCTTACATTCTTGTGCAAGAAATATTGCTTTTTGAGAATCTGTAAGAACCGCCAACATTCGTTTCGATAAAGTATCTGAATCTCCTACTGGGACAAGATACTCCCTAATGCTTTCTGGAAATAGCATTCGAGGACCTCCACAAGGGCAATCGGTTGATATACAAGGTAGACCAATAGCCATAGCTTCCATCAATGCATTAGGCATTCCCTCAACATTCGAAGACAAAACAAATAGCCGCGCACTTTTTATGAAAGTAGGAACATCTGATATTTGGCCAGGTAGATGAACCCTTTCTCCTATACCAAGTGACTCAGCATATAGTTTCAATGAAGTAACATCTCCTGATCCATATATTATAAGATTATCATTCACTTGATTTGCAATTTTCGCAAATGATTCAATCAGTAATCTATGATTTTTGAATTTGTCAATTCGACCGACCGTAACTATTCCCGAACGAGACTCGCTTAGTTTCGTATTGTAGAAAACCCGATCAATAGGATTATATATAATAAATGATTTCTTCCGTATTACCTCTGGAAACCATATCTTAGCATCATGAGTTTGAAAAACAATTGCATCTCCAAAACGAAATAATATTTTGGCCAAAAAAGATGTAAAATTACTGCCATACTCAACATCCGGACTGCTGCGAACTGAAAGAATGGACTTTATGCCAGAACCAAGTTTTGCGATTATTGCTCGGAAATTAGGTTCTGCCATAAATGAAACAAGAATATCTGGCCTTTCCGATTTCAATAATTTTCTCAATCGATATATTAGTATTACATTCCTTTTAAAATAACCTTCTATCTTATTCAAATCTAATGAAATACGCTGCACATCTTCTCCATAAGAATATTCCCATGAACAAGGGAAAGATGTTATCAAAACACATTCATGTCCACGAGTCGACATTTCTGTTGCCAAATTAGTCAGCACTCTCTCAGCCCCCCCACTAGATATAGTATTAATATAGAAAAATATCTTCATAGCTATTTTTTTAAGAATTTTTCTTCAGGAAGTGTCAACAAGAATTTCCGTTTTTCTTTTAGTGATAAATTCTTGCCATGTATTTGTAAATTAAATTCCAGATTCTTCTGAATGTATTCGTCTACTGTACATATATAGCGGGCAGGATTTCCTCCCACTACCGTCCTAGGAGGTACTGATTTCGTTACTACACTACCTGCTGCTACAATAGCACCTTCTCCAATAGTAACACCTGGCATGATTTGAGAATATGCACCTATATAAGCCCAATCTTCGATTTGCACTTTTCCAAATACATCAAAATCTGGAATTCGAGAACGCACAGAGTTCCCTCCTCCATGTGTGTGAATAGCTACGCCACTCGTAATTTGAACATTATTACCAATTGTAATCAGATAAGGTTCACTACTCCATTTCCTCGTAGCTATAAAAGAATTTTCACCAACAAAAACACCTATATGTCTGGCGTAGTCAATAGGAGAAACTAAAAATCTCCAATAAAAATCAACAATTCTCCTAAAAGGATTCAGCATAATTTATAAACTAAAAGAATTACTCATAAATGCACTTGTGAAGCAACTGCTCCCACAATTTAGATATATGGTCTACTTTATATCTGTCGAGTGCATGTAATGCATTATGTTGTAGCCTCTTGCGTAACTCATTATTGTCTAATAATATTTTTAATTTCTGTTCTAATTCTAACAGATTATCAATTCCACAAATAAGACCTGTTTTATTATTAATTACAATTTCTGATTGGCGACCGTTATAATCGCAAGCAATACAAGCACAACCTTGTGACATAGCTTCAGTAAGCACTAAACCAAAACCTTCGTAACGACTACTAAGAACAAATATCTCAGCATCACGATATTCTGTTTTAATCTCCTTGGTATATGGAACAAACTCTACATTAGATATATTCTGTACTAACGACTTCAAATAATCTACATTTTTTTTGTGTCCAGCACCGACTAACCTTAGAGTCCAATCAGGATAAAAGCATGCAAGATTGCTCCATGCCTTTAACAAAATATCAAAGCCTTTGCAGTACCAAATATCCACACGTCCAACAGCAAGTATTATTTTACTTTTTGATGGAATTACTTTTTCCGGTTCCCAAGTCAAAGGATTAGGCATAACAACTACTTTTTTGAAACGACCGTTTAAAAACGTATAATCAGCTTGTGTCAAGACCGTCAGATAATCAAAATAATAGTTTCTGAAAAATTTATCTATTTTTTGGTTCAATGGGAAAGGAGCTGATTCTGGTCGTTCAAAAGAATTATGGTCAGAAACTATCACTGGACACTTATGTACCAACATGGATGCCAATTTAGCAAGTGTTGCATGAAAGTACAATATACTTACTATAACATCTGGTTTATATTTCTTTAAAACTTCCAATATCTTCCAAAATATTTTGATACGATACATGATCCAGGAATTACCCTTTCTTTCTGGACAAGAATAAATTTGCACATCTGGTAATACGGGATAAACGATAGCTATTGATGTATCCATCATAATTGCAACTTTATGTCCCAAACGGCTCAAGCCATTCGCTACATCTGCACAGACACGTTCAGCCCCCCCACCAGTAAGTTGATGGCACAGAAATAATATATTCATAATAATTGCTACAACTTGATGTTATCTATACTAAATGTCTTTGAAGTAGCTCCAGATGCCAACATAGGGAACAAGAAAGGAAGACATAAGCACCAATAGAATTCAAGCATATTTGACTTGTAGAATGCTCCGAAGAATGCAATCACAAAACACATTCGAAGCCGATATGGCACACGATATTGACGATAATACTGATTAATGAATTTCCAAAACGGACATAAGAGTAAAATCAACCCTAAAACACCATATTTATACAAAAATACCTTTCCTCCAGTGTTCCCTGAATCATATCCCATATTATCAGGAAGTACTCCACCATGACCATAAATTATCGACCCATCGAAAATGGAAGTACTGAGGGCACTATTAAGTGCGTCACCCGTTCTATTGTCAATATCCCTAATATCCTTTCCACTAATACGTTCCATGACTAAAGTCTCAAACTGCTCACCCAAAATTAAAGGCATTGTCAATACGCAAACAGCTGTAAGAACAATTGTACGAATCTTGAAACGAATTGACAACAAATAAATGGCTGCAAGTATATAAAATCCCAATGAGAATGAAGCTAGACCAAAAATCCAAAAACAGTAATAATAAATTTTATATCGAGGATTATTCCCTATCAGAAATAACATCAAATAGCAAAGAGTACCAAGTTCTCCAGGTTCTTCACAAAAGCTTTGAAATCGAATAGTAGAGTTTATAATAAAGAAATTGAAAAGATGTTGTTCGAAAAGCTGTTCGCGACCAGAATTATCACGAATGAAATAAGCAATCAGAATACCCTGATCAGTAAAAATATAAAGGAGGTATTCAATTAACGACAAGGACAAAAAAAACACGAGAGATTTGACCAACCAATCAAAAACCGTAAGTTTCCATTTGTCATTGAGAAGTATAAATATAAACGCCATAAAGGCATTCATTAAAAAAGATCCGCTAGGATATTCTCCCAAGAAAAAACCTGCATAAAAATAAATAAAAAGATAAGCTAATATAAATGGAAATGCATATCGCTTGTACTTTGATGTAAAAACGCTTCCTTTTTTATCAGTTAACCCAATGAGAATAAACAATAAAGCAAAAATCAGGAATAAAATGATATTAATACGACCTCCCCAAATCAACATTAAAATTCCACCCCATGTTAATTTAATTCCAGCAAATATATTCCAAAGAAAATATAAAACAGTAAGAATTGTAACTACTATACCTTTATTCATAGCAATAAGAAATAAAATCTTTTTACAAATAGAAGTTTACTATCTTATATTCCTTACTCTTCTTTTAATTCTGCAACATTGAATCATCGCTTGTTTTTCCACATTCCTTTGATATTTACTAAAATGCTATATATCATAAATAATAATTTTCGCCTATGTCCATGACCATCAACAACTATCAAACCTTTATACATATTGAAAGTATGGTATCCTAAATCCATTTTTTTATTGGTTGAAAAGAATGTTTTAACTTCTGAAAACAAAAAACGTTCACCGACAGATTCTATTCGTTGAATTACAATTCCATTTCCATAATTTTTATTACAATCCTGTGCAGGTCTATAATATTGACCATCAACGACAAACACTTCACCGGCATTGCGTGCAACTTTTCCTCCAAATTTTACTTTTTGAACCGGTTTATCATCAATAACCATCTTTTCATAATCGAAATTAAACAAATATAAATCTTTATCATTAGGAAATGGAAGTTTTGTCGAAAGTATATAATTTGTGTCATTCCAATGTAGTACGGTTGCATCTGTTAACGGTAAATGTGAAAGGTCGTTATTTTTTATCATAGAATCCGTCAACAAATCATATTCGTAAACAGCTGTAGCCACTGCTTTACAACTCTCTGGAATAATATAGATCTTGTCGTTTTTCCTTAATATAAAAGGAAAAGACAAATGCCATGGTTCTTCCAATACAATTTTCATCTCCTTCAAGATATAATCTTTACGGCTAACTACCAATTTTGCGATACGTCCTTTACTAAATGAATAACAAAATTCCTCCACCAAAAGGATTATATTCTCCTCATCTACATTCAGAATAAAAGGATCAGCGAACCATCTGTCGCTATATTGATGCTTCATCCAATGTATATTCTGCAAATCATTTAGAATAACACATTGAACTTTATCTTCCACAAAACCTATATTCCATGCAGAAGATAAGCAGTATTTCCTTATACGGTCAAATAGTAACATCAATAACTATCTTTTATTTTTTAATAATTTATAATATAGCATGTCATATAATTCATGATATAAACCAACCCAAAACGGTTTTTTATCCCTTGAATCGTATTCCATAAATCTATTTGTTCTACAAACATCATTAAACCAACTAAAAATATTCTTATTATATAATCGTAGAGCTACCTTAAAATCCGAAAACTCTGGCATTACATAAACTGTACGAATATTTTTTTGCATTTCTTCGTTATAATCAATACTAGAATTGTATGCATACCAAATATAAGGGAGATTAACTCCAGCCTCTGTAACAGAAATAGCATTCCCATCATTTCTAAAATTGATTTCCATAAAATAGTCGTTTCCATATTTGTCACGAAGAAATTCCATTGAAAACAAACCAGTATAACCTACTTCTCTTATAAATGAAATGCATTTCTGCAATAAACCATTTTCTGAAAATTCTGAGAACGAAACATATTTCAAATAGCCCGTATTTGTTTCTTTAGGTTGTCGCAATATTATTGACACACCAGGAATAAAAACATGCTGCTGGTCTAAAGCACACCCTATAAACTGGAATTCGATTTGTTTGTCGATATAATCTTGAGCAATTAAAGGTTTGTTCTTATGGAGATCCATATACCTAGATAATTCATATTCGTTCTTTATAATCTTTATATCTGATTTATTTCCTTCTACACTTGACAAGGGTTTAATGATGATTGGAAACTCAATATTTCTTAATCTCAACTCATCTAAAGAATAGGTATATGGAACATTCAACTTGACTTTTTCAGCAAATTTTCTCATAACCATTTTATCCATGGCATTAGAAATATCACCTTGTGCTCTACCTAAAGGCAGGCAATAATAAGAAAACAATTCGTTATAACTCAAATCAAGATGAAAGGTAGCTAAATCTGCACAAGATATAATAATAGGTTTCAGACCATTATATCTGCATTTCCTATTTTTTAATTCTATAGGTACATCAACCCATCTAGATAATTGACAATAGTCGCAGATATATTTACTATACTTAACATAAGGGTATTTACTAGAAGTTACAAGAATAAGTTCAGAAAAAACACCTTTTTCTCCTAAACTCCGCAATACACCTAATGTATTGTGATGATTTCCCCCAATTACTATTACTTTTTTTTTACTCATAGTATTGAATATTCAATTATCCAAACAACTATTTATGTATTCTAAAGAATATTTTTTTATTTGATTTAGTTTACTCAATGGTAATTTATAGTTAATATGCGTAAATATAACTTCTTCTTGAGGATTTTTATGTCGATCAGTTAAACCTAAAATCGTTAAGAGATTATATGAACGTTCATCTGTTTCAAATTTCATAACATAAAAATCTTTTTGAAAAACAATAGAGAATGCTGTAGCATGGAATGACACTGTAATGACACATCTTGAATATTTTATTAATCCACAAAATTCCATAGGTGATATTCCAATTAAATCAAATTTGTTTTTGGATAATCCTATCGCTTTTATAGACACAACCTTAGCTTGAAGTTGATTTGCTATATTCTCTGCAAACAAACAACTTTCTGCACTATTATCAAGATTTATCAATAATACATAATTTGAAACTTTGGGTTTAAACGCAATTTTATCAAAGATTGAGGTATCTGCAAGCAAACTGGGATCTAAAACAACTTGTGATTTAAAATTATGTCTCATTAGCCATTTTTGCAAATATATTTCGCGTACAGACAACTTTTGGTAATTAGGTAAAAAAGCCAATAAACGCTGTTGTTTCGGTTCTTCAAGACAAACCGAAGCGCCTAATGAAGCTGCGTATGCAATATACCTCACATGATACTTAACAAAATTACCTAAATAAACATTGTCTAGCCCTGTTATCCTTTCACTCCAAACTTGATCACTTCCAACAAAAATGATATCAAAAGAATCTAATTTGGCCAAATCTAATAGTGAAACTACAAAATCAGTCAATTTTAGATATTTGGATAAAAAATCATCAAAAGCTTTTTTACACTTATATTTATTGGGTAAAGTAAGTAATGAATATATTGTACTTCTAATAAAAGGGATAATTCCTTTTTCTTTTAAAATATCAAATAAAAAATAGGATCTATGTTTTTCAATAATCCTAGGTCTATAATCTATAACAGAAACTTCATGTCCTAACGCCGTCAAGGTTTCTTGTAATCCATAGCATTGTAAAACTGCTCCATAATTTAGAGCCCTATGAAAATTCAAAATGCCTATTTTCATTTATCTAAAATTATTTTAAATTGCGAAAAAATTCCTCTCATCATTTCCAAATCTTACCATGGAATTTACTAACATATCCATTAAGTGCCTTCCTATCATTGCTTGATATTACAAAATAGTAATACATTATCAAATGCAACACAGAAGAAAGAATAATGACAATAAAAAATCTCATCGCACTATCAGGTGTCATATATATATACAATGTTACAACAATACAAATTACAACAGTAGCAATAAAAAGCTTGATAAGTTCAATAATATATTCGAGAAAAGGAATTTTAATAAGTTTATGCAAAAAATAGATTCGGCACATCATAGCCAAAAAAGAAAAAGAAATCGTAACAATAAATACTGACTCGGGGGAGCACCCATAATGCAGTACCACATAGGATATGGGAAGAGTAAATATTATAAGATTTCCAGTAATCAAATAGAAATTACGAATCTTACCCGTAGCTAAAATTGGAGCAATCATGGGCCCAGATACCGAATCAATCAAACCATTGAGAAGTACAAGTGTTGTGAACGCTCGCGTATATTCCGGTACTTCTACAAGCCATAAATCAAGCACCGTGTCAAGTTCAAAAAACAAAGGAATTGATAATATTGAAGTCAGAAAAAAACATATCTGAGTACTTCTGACGATTAATGTATGCAATTGAGAATAATCATGTACTGCATACAATTTATAGATTTGTGGCTTTAATGCCAAAAAAAAATTATTTTGCAATTGCATTACTGCACTTTCTATCTGAAATGCTATTGCACGAGCTGTATTCACTATCGGATTGAAAAAAACATTCAAAAGTACATTAATACCTTGCCCTCTTAAAACTACAGAAATGGTTCCGAGCAGATGCCACCCTGAAAATGAAGCCAATTCAGCTATCTCAATTTTATTCCAATATACATAATAATGAATTTGTGGTATTTTTCTTGAAACATACCCTACATAAGAAAGTGTAATTGATACATTTATTACAAAAATCAAAATTCCATACACAATCAACTTGTCTGTTGAAACAAAGTATAAAATCCCCACGATTGCCAATTTAAACAACGCCTCTAACATCCCAATATAGGCAAATGTTTTCATTTTTTCATATGCAATAATCAAAGCCAAATATGGAGTATTGACAAGGCTACAACAGAATCCTAACAATGATAATTGAAAAATTATATTTGCTGCCGTCAACCTTTCGATTGGTATTGTCATTTTATTATTTATAAACCATAATCCAAATGTTTCAGCTATGAAAATCAAAAAGACAATGATTATAACAAATAAGTTAAGATTCAAACAAAACCAATCATTTAGTTTCCTAAAATCATTCTCGGCCAAAGATATTGAGAAGTATCTTTGTGACGATGAAGATAACGTTCCACTAATAAAAGAGAACATTGAAACGAAACCTCCAATCACATTATATAAGCCGTAGTCAGTCGCTCCAAGAAGACTCAAAATTGCCCGTACAGTATATAAGCTGACTCCCATTACAAATATCAGCCTAATATAAAGAAAAATGGTATTCTTGGCTATTCGCTTATTATCACTAAAATTAGACATCTTATCTATATCCCAATATACACTTAAAATGTTTTTTACAAAAAAGGATAATGGGTATAAAAACTGCCAATATCACCGATGCCAGTAATATACCTACCAACGAAGTAATCGGAATACTAGAAAAGATAAAATTCCATACAACTTTAGCATATTTTATCATCAACAAATTGAAACCTAATATAATTATTGTACCAGATGCAATTAAACTAATCTTATTTCCAAGTTGTAAGTATCTGGCAATTTGAAATACACATATTGTTCCAAACGTTCCATTTAGATAAAAAAGCAACAAAGAATTTCCTATCTGACAAGTATTTATATCTACTCTGCCATTGTAATAGTTAAAAACAATAAGTGCCACAAAAATTATCAAAACAACATAAAAAGACAAATCACGCTTAAAAAATTCCTTCATCTCATAACCAGCAATAAAAAAAGGCATCGCAAGTAAAGTGCTATCAATGGGAACTAAGGTATCAATTTCATAATATTGCAAAATCAAAAAAACACCAATACAAAAAAGAACCAGTAACAATCTATATGCTCTATCTTCCCTTAAGGAAGTTAATATATGTAAAAAAAACAAACTGATTAAAAACCAAGTAGGTGCACTAACTGGAGACAAGTATCCTACGTTATATCCCAGCCCAACAATCACAGCTACCACCTTTCCCAAAAACATCTGGACATCAAATGTACCTTTCAATATAAGTAATATTGAAGTATATGCCAAAATTATTAAGTTGATTATGAAATAAGGAACCAACAAAGTATGCCATCCTTTTTTAAGAGATTCAATGAAATTACGATATTTGAACAATATTCCAGAAAGGATAAAAAATAAAGGCATATGGAAAGAATAAATGAAAGTATTCAACTCTACACTCACCAAATTCCCATGTCCCAGTGTAACTAAAAATATGCCAATGATTTTAGTCCAATCAACCCATTCCATGTATGAAGGCTGAGAAATTGGGGTTAAATATTTATTCAGCATTATGACGATAAGCACAGAATATTCTAACTTCCTTCTCCTATCTCCTCCACCAGCGACGCATGCACAAACGTCGTCGCCACCGCCATCACCCCCTCGATGTTCACCACCACCCTCCTGTCATGGCGCACACGCACAAACACCCCTTCCACTCCTTCGAAGATGCCGCCGGTGATACGTACCCGGGTTCCTTGGGAGAGGTTCAGCTCGGTGGGTTCAAGATAGAGCACGGCCTGGTCGTAGGTGCCAGACACGGCGATGAAGCTGCGCATTTGTGAGTCCGGGATGACGATGGGCTGGCGGGTTTCGCGGTCCATGATATAGCGGATGGGGATGTTCATGCCCGGTTCGTTCTTTATTTCATCCATACGCTCGCGGGTGGAGCGGACGAAGACCAGGTTATGGACCGCAGGAACAAGCTTGCGCAGGCGGCGCTCTTTCCTCACGACATACTCATAGCGCATGGGAATATAGTTTTCAATGCCCGCTGCATCCAGGTAATCCTTGAAAAAAAGCTCTCGGCTATAGGTGACACGCACTGCATACCAGTGCATTTCTGCATTCTCGTTCACGAAAAAATATGATTGGGGGACACCGGAGTAGCGAAGTACCTCCCGGTCAAGTAATGTAATGCGGTTACTTTAAATAGGCTATATGCATTCATTTTATTTCAAAACCCTCCACCATCTCGGAAGGAAGGCGACGAAATAGTTATATTCAAGCTATCTTGCGATAAGCCGTTATCAACGAAACGTTTATGATGAAAGAAATGTTTTATAACACGTTCCGTTTAATGAACGCAAAGGTAACGTCAAGAAATGAAAGTACAAAATATTCTGATTGATAAAATGATAATCTTTTTTAATGCAGACATCATCACACTATATATCAAAGAATTACGCCTATTAGGTAAGATACACGCGCACGCGCGTCATTTCTTATCTTTTTAAAGAAAGGGTGTGTTACATATATAACCATAGGTTCCGGTACCTCACCCTATACATACAGATTACACACACGCTTCACTAGTTCACGGAGAGGGGCACCACAGATTACACAGATTGGCACAGAGGAGCACAGAGAAAAATTCTTCGCTACGTTCTGAGTGACGGATACTCACGGAAACAAAAGGATGATACGCACGGACATACACAAAAGTGATACGCACAGAAACTACAAAAATCCGTGCCAATCCGTGTAATACATAGTGCACAGACTTCTCTTTTTTATTAATTTTGCACCCGATTCGTTAACTTAATATAAAATTAGATTTTCAAATTGTAATTATGAGAACAAAAAAACGCCAATTAGCGTGATGCAAATCAAAGGGAGAGATTACCAAGTGCTGTACACCAAAGAGAGCAAAGAGGTGCAAGTGGCCCTCGACCTGCTTTCTATGGTAGAACACAAGTCGTTAACCGTGGAATACAAGGAGCGGAAGGCTTTCCTGACACCCTTCATACCACTGCTGATAAATCCCCAAAAGGAACACGGACTGAAGGGCGTAAGCCCCTTCGCCAAGCTGCTGCATCTACTTGTAAACTTTATGGACGCGGACGGAAGCGGCAATACGCTGAACCCCGATTGCATTGAGGATGAGATATATAAGCTCTTCAATGAGCTATATCCCAAGGAGTAAAACGGACCAAGGAATTCAAATTGTAAAAAAACGGCTGTCCCACTGCGGATGGCCGTTTTTGCTTCCTAAGGAAATAAGCGGCATCTTTGCGCCGCCAATAAGGCAAACTTAATACAAGTAGAATGGAAAACATTCCAGTTACCACCTACCGTGGTTTCAGCGCCGTCAGCGGGGAGACAACCTTCACGCAGGACATGGCTGACATAAGAAACGGCAAGCATGCCAAGTTAATCATCAAAATCGCCAGCCTCGTGGCACAGGGAAAGGTGGAGGAAGCCAACCACGTCAAGAAGCAGCTTCCCTTCAGGACCCTCACGGCCAACTACCGGGAAAGAAGGCTCGCACCGAGCATCACCCGCTACAACCCCGTCATCACGCTCGACATCGACGACCTGGAAGAAGGACAGTTGGAGCAGACCCGGACCCTCATCAACGAAGACCCGCACACCCTGGGCAGTTTCCTCTCCCCCAAAAGGCACGGCTACAAGCTGTTCGTCTTCATGCAGACGGAATACACCCGGCGTCTGTATGACCGTCTCCGGCAGGGCGAGGTGACCTACGCCACGCTCGAGGAGATACACCTGAAGCTGTACAGCGCCGCCAAAGAGCACTACGAGGCCCTTCTCGGAGTAGAGGTGGACGGAAGTGGAAAGGACATCTCGCGGGGATACTTCATGTCCTTCGACCCGCATGCCTATATCAATGCCGCACTGCTGGAACAGATTTCCCCGTTGCCGGCACGCATCATCCCGCCTGCGAAAAAGGAAAGCGGCAAGAAGAAGACGGCTGCCGAAACGGTACACCCCCTCCCCGCCTCCGTTGCCGCCACGCCGCAGGACGCAAAGCCTTGGGAGAAGCTGATATTCTCCCAAGCCGTGACCGCCGTGAAGCGCACCACCAGGTTCCGGGCAGGCAACCGCGACAACTTCCTCTTCGCCCTGGGCAACAAATGCTACAGCAAGGGCCTGGACGAGCAGACAGCCATCAGACTGGCGAAAAACGAGTTCGGACAAGAGTATCCCGACGTGGAATCTCCCCTGCACAATGCCTACATCTATACCGACAAGACCAGCGAAGCCGCCACAAAGAAGGAAGAGAAAAAGCCCGTCATCAACCAAGTGATGAGCTTTCTGGAAGAGCACTACGGCATCCGCAGGAACCTCATCCTGGACCGCCTCGAATTCATGCCCTATGCCCTGTCGGCAGATGCCGGAAAAGGTTACCGTCCCATGCGCGGAAAGGACTACAACACCATATTCGTAGACCTGCAGATGGCCGGCATCTCCTGCTACCAGAATTTCCTCAGAGCCGTGATAGACTCCAACTACGCCAAGGAGTTCAACCCCTACACCGACTATCTGTACGCGCTTCCCCCCTGGGACGGGACGGACTACATCGCCCGGCTGGCCGACACCCTGACGACCGAGAACCGGGAGCTATGGCAGAAGGGCTTCAAACGGTGGATAGTGGGCCTGGTGGCCTGCGCACTGAGCGACGAGGACATGAACCAGCTCGTCATCATCCTCTACAGCGAGCAGGGAAAGGGAAAGAGCAGCTGGATTCGGCGCCTGCTGCCGCCCGAGTGGAAAGAGTACTTCTACAACGGCATAATAGACCCGAGCAACAAGGACGATGCCCGCCTGCTCGCCACGCGAATCATCATCAACATGGAAGAGTTCGAAGGCGTGAAGCCCGGCGAGCTGGCAGCATTGAAGCGAATCATCGCGCAGGACAACGTGACGCAGCGCAAGGCCTACGACATCGAAGCCTTCACCCTGCCCCGCCACTGTTCCTTCATCGCGAGCACCAACAACCGGCAGTGCCTGCAGGACATCGGCGGAAACCGGCGTTTCCTCCCCATCACCATCACCGGTATAGACTACCACACCCCGGTGAACCATCCCGGCATCTACGCCCAGGCCCTCGCCTTGCTGAAAGGCGGATTCAGATACTGGTACGAGGGCGAGGAGATAGAACAGTTGAACAAGCACAACGAACGGCACCGCATGAAAGACCCCGTGGAGGAGAACCTCTTCGTCTTCTTCCGCAAACCGCTGCCCGAAGACCTGCAGACAAAGTGGCTCCCTGCCAGCGTCATACTGACCAAGCTCAGCATATTCGGAAAGGTGCAGGTGAACCCGCACACCCAGCTGGTACTGGTGCAGGCACTGGAAAAGTACGGATTCGGCACACGGACCAACGAGCAGGAGACGACCGAATATGAGGTAGTGGACATCCAGACATATCAGTAACCGGCATTCGAGGAGAAGAGAGAAGCCCCGTAACATATATTGTTGTGCATGACAACATATATTGTTACGGGGCTTTACATATATTGGCGTTTTCTTTACAAGGTTTCCCTATTTCCGGCCGGCATCCTGTTAGGGTTCTCCCAGATACTTCACCAGCACTTTCACTTCCAGCGGAGTGAAGGTGCGCCGGTATTTGTTGTAGCCCACCTTCTCCAGCTCACCCTTCAGCGCCTTGTTGTGGCGTATCCATGCCGCCAGGGTATAGATGGCATTGCTGATGCAGTAAGTCGGGTTGTAGAGCATGGCAAGCTCCTCCTTCGAATAGGCGTGGATGCGGAACGGACGAAGGTCTTCCTCCTCCTCTTCCCTCTTTTCTTTTTCTGTTTTCATTCCTTATGTTATTGGTTGATTATTACACCATAAAGATACTGAATATCAGCGGTATGACCAAGCATATACAGACATAAACGGGCATCGGACGAAGAATTTTTTTTGAACAGAAAGGAAACGGGAAAGAGACGGCGTAACCCGAAGAAAGCCATGAGCAGAAAAAGCCGGAGGAGTACTTTTGCAGCACCCCTCTTCCCCCCTAAAGGAGAAAGAGCAAAGTATTGCAATACGGGACTTTAATTTCTAATTGTTAATTTTTAATTATTTAACTGTTTATGGGAGTACCATTCAAGAAAATTGCGAGGAAAGATCCTCGAAAGGCAGATGCGGTGGCAAAGTTCTACCCGCAGCTGGTGACACTGGGCGACAATGCGACGCTGGACGACATTGCGTATGTGATGAAAGAGAAGAGTTCGCTGACACTGGGAGACATCCAGAGTGTATTGACCAATTTTGTGGAGGCCATGATAACAACCCTCTACAGCGGCCAGTCGGTGAATATCAAGAACTTCGGCGTATTCAGCCTGTCGGCGCGTACGGCAGGCGTATTGGATGTAAAGGAGTGCACCGCCAAGAACATCAAGGCGGTGAAAATCAATTTCCGGCCTTCCAGCACCGTAAGACCGGACATCGCCGCCACGCGTGCCGGGCAGAAGATTGACTTCTACGACCTAGAAGCTTTGCTGAACAAGGGAGACGGTGAAGGAGGAAGCTCCGGCGGCGGTTCCGGCTCGGGAGACGGAGGCGGTTCGGACGGAGACCAGGGCGAAAATCCGTTGGGATAAGTATGACTGATTTTACTACCGATTCGTATGTTCAACTTTTAAAACGTATATAGCATGAAAAAAAGTATCTGGGATAAAATTCTGAAAGTCGTAATTGCAGTAGCCTCCGCCATCTTAGGGGCATTGGGAGCCAATGCGATGAACGTGAGCATTTAAGTCGCCGGAAAGAAAGGACGGCAGGAAGAGGAAACCCCGAAAAAGGTTTCCTCTTTCTCTTCCCTCTCTATACAGCGCAGGATACGCCAGTCGCAGCTACGCACCCAATAGCGGAAAGCCATGTTCGGGCGGAAATGCTCCGAGAAGTCCAGCAGACGTTCCAAATCAAACTCCTCGGAGATGACACCGGCACCGCTACGGAATGCATCGTAGGCGTTACAGTCCTGCTCGATATGCGCCGGAACCATCAGCAAAGGCTTGCCCAGATACATCGCCTCGCAGACCGACTCGAAGCCGGCAGTGGTGGCATAGGCCTTGCAGCCTGCCATGTAGCGCAGGAACTTGACGTCATCGAGCTGATGGAAACTCAAGGTGTCGTCCACACGGCACACCTCGGCTTCGTCCTGCTTGTCCCAGAAGAAGTGGAGGGGTATTTCCGGATGGGCACTGTGCCAGTGGAGGATATTCTCGCCAAAACCGGAGTTTACCATGTATCCGTGGAGATAATCCCCTTCCGTACCTTCGCACGACAGCACCTCCCTCCGCAGCAATGGCGGAACCACGCGGACATACGCTTCTTCGTCATCCTCCATCTCGCGGAAGGAAAGGGCGAGCTTTTCGCGGGCACCTATGCACGTGAGGCGGGTGAAAAGGCGGAGCAGCCACAGATGGAAGCCGTTCTTACCGGGAAACTCGAAATCGCGGTGCAGGAACAGGTACTGGTGCCCGACGCTTATTTGAGGAACGGAAGGACGGAAGAAGAGATAGGTCATCCCCGTGAGCAGTTCGTAGAAGTTGATGACCAGTTCGGCACCACTCTCCTCGATGCGGCGGTGTATATAGTGCATGCTTTTCAGATAGACGGGCAGACGGGTGAGATTATAGGCCACACTACGCGCAAGACTTGCCCGCTTGTTGGCAGGCGTAGGCAGGAAATTGGGACTGAGAAAACGTTTCACCGGAGCTTGGATGCTGCGGTTGAAGAAACCGGGCAGACAGCGCGAATTGCTTTTGCCCACCAACACTTCCACTACCTCGTGACCGTTGCGGCGCAGCAGCTCTTCCATTGTTATGGCTTGGGTCAGATGCCCGCGGCCTTCTCCTTGAACGATAAAAAGGACTTTCATTGGGACGACTTGATGATTTACAAATTAATGTTGAAACACATGCAGCACATGACGTTGCATTTAGTTGATGCAAATATCGCACCTCCGTGTTACGGCAGAATGTGAAGAATGTGACAATTCGGTTATAAATGACAAAAGTCACACCGGCATCGCGCAGACATGACTTCAAGAGAATTTATGGAATAAATACGTAAAAAGGATAATTCGGTCGGCATATGATGCCGGAATATCAGACAAATTCCTCGACCATATACATATCACTGACAAAATCGTCAACAATCTGTTCCAGGTTTTCGCAGGCTTCGTCAGGCGTTTCACCGTAGGCGCTGCACAACACATTATTCATAAAATAAGCGTAAAAACCACCGCCGGCTGCCGCCTCTACGGTATAGTCATTTCTGTTCAGTTTCATATTCGGGCCTCCTTTCTTTTTTTACGCTGCAAAAATGAGGGAAAGTTGTTACGAGAAGATGTGAAGGAGGTTACAATAGTATGTAGATTGGTTGGCTTTGATGCAGTGGAAAATAAATGGATTGAATATTAGGAGTTTTCATTTATTCAGTTTACCTTTGATTAAAAATAAAAGCAATGGGTAAAATTAAACCATATAAAGAGCAGGACTCTCCCAAACAAACGGCACAAGAACCGATGATGGCAACTTATCATCAATCAGCCATACCGATGGACGACTTTATCAACAGTATTCCCCGAGATGCTTTGGCTGAAGCCCTTCTATTTGCCTTAGAAGAGAATAAAGCAGGACACTGTATATCAAACTCCCAAATAGAGAGTATGATAAATGAACGCATGGGATGGAAATAGTCTGGTCTAAGTTGGCTTATGAGCACTTTTTAGAGATACTTATTTATGTAGAGAATAATTTTGGCATGTTGACGGCACAGAAAACACGTCAAAAGATACAAGACAAAGTAAATCTTTTAGCAAAACATCCGTATATAGGAATTATAGACAGTGATTTTTCTACTCTATTTAACAACATTACTGTCCGTCATTTAAAACTTTCCCCTAACGTGATATATTATTTGATTGATGAGAATAGGATTGTCATTGCAGCAATGCTTCATTCAAAACAATCTCCGGAAACTGTACGCAAAACAATCTCAGAATTTCTGAAGCAATATAAATAGCTGTTCATCAATTCATGATGAGAGATAACTCTATAAATTTAAAACCGAGAGGACGTATCAAGATATACAATCACCCCGGATTACGCGGATTAACACAGATAAAAGTTTCTGATTATCAGAACTCCTAAAATCATCTGTGTTAATCCGCGTAATCCGGGGTGGGTATTATTAATAGGAACGTGCAAAAATCACGCGGCAGGCAGAAGGCTTGCCGGTAACCATACACTTGCCCGGTTCCTTGTCACCCGGAACAAATGAATCGAAAGGAATACAACGGATGGTTGCTTTGGTCTCTTCCTTGATTTTCTCTTCGGTTTCGGTAGTCCCGTCCCAATGAGCCAGAATGAAGCCGCCTTCTTCAATCTTTTCCTTGAATTCCTCGTAGCTGTCCACGCTGGTGATGCGGCTGTTACGGTAATCGAGCGCTTTCTTGTAGACATTAGCCTGAATGTCCTCGAGCAAATCCTTCACGTACTCTTCGATACCCTCGCAGGAACGCGTCTCCTTCTCCAGTGTATCGCGACGCATGATTTCCATTGTATTGTTCTCCAGGTCGCGGCCACCCATCACCAGACGAACGGGAACACCCTTCACCTCATAGTCGGCAAACTTGAAGCCCGGACGTTTGTTGTCGGCATTGTCGTACTTCACGGAAATACCCATTGACTTCAGCTTGGCAACAATGCCTGCCACTTTCTCGTCAATCTTAGCCAGCATCTCTGCATTCTTGTAGATAGGTACGATGACTACTTGTATCGGAGCCAGGTGCGGAGGAAGTACCAGACCGTTGTCATCGGAATGCGTCATGATAAGCGCTCCCATCAGACGGGTGGAAACACCCCAGGAGGTAGCCCAAACATACTCCAGCTTGTTCTCCTTATTGACGAACTGTACATCGAACGCCTTGGCGAAGTTCTGTCCCAAGAAGTGGGAAGTACCGCTCTGCAAAGCCTTTCCGTCCTGCATCATCGCTTCGATGGTGTAGGTGTTGAGGGCACCTGCAAAACGCTCGTTGGCAGACTTCACGCCCTTTACCACGGGCACCGCCATGTATTTTTCGGCAAACTCGGCATATACATTCAGCATCTTTACCGCTTCTTCTTCGGCTTCCTCGCGAGTGGCATGTGCCGTGTGTCCTTCCTGCCAGAGGAATTCGGCGGTACGGAGGAACAGACGGGTACGCATTTCCCAACGGAACACGTTTGCCCACTGGTTGCACAAGATAGGCAGGTCGCGGTATGAATTGATCCAGTTCTTGTAGGTGTTCCAGATGATGGTTTCGGAAGTGGGGCGGATAATCAGCTCTTCTTCCAGTTTTGCAGCAGGGTCCACCACCACACCGCCGCCATTCGGATCGTTCTTCAAACGATAGTGCGTCACGACGGCACACTCTTTGGCAAAGCCTTCCACATGTTCCGCTTCACGGCTGAGGAATGATTTCGGAATAAGCAAGGGGAAATAAGCGTTGACGTGTCCCGTTTCCTTGAACATATCGTCCAACTGACGTTGCATCTTCTCCCAGATAGCGTATCCGTAGGGCTTGATCACCATACAGCCGCGTACAGCCGATTGTTCTGCCAAATCGGCTTTTACCACCAACTCGTTGTACCACTGAGAATAGTTCTCACTACGTTTGGTAAGGTCTTTCAATTCTACTGCCATTCTATTTCGTTTTTTAAAGTTTTCGTTGATTTCTCTAAACAGTCGGCAAAAGTACAAATTTTAAAGGAAATTTATTTGAAAAACAAATAGTATTTTTAATAGAACCGAAAACACACTAATCTACATATTCTATTTTAATCACAATCTTCCTGCTTTTAACAAGTTCCCCCTTTCCCCGAACAGAAGGCTGGTGAATGTCCGAAGGGAAAAACAAGAAGAAACTGCCGGCATCGGCAGAGTAGTGTTTTATCCGGGAAGAGGTATAAAAAGCAACATCCTTTTTTGAATTATACGCCTGACGTACTTCGACGTCACTTGCCAGCCCCATCTTTTCATTTCCCCAGAGTACATACTGAAGGTCGACAAAACGGAGGTGACTTTCAATATTCCCTTTCTCCACCTCTTTGGGAATGTATTCACTGACCGTAGCCCAGCATTTCCCCTCCAGAATGACATGGTTGCCAATGGACAGCGCTTCCAAATCATGTTCGGCAAGAAAGCGGAATGCAGCATCCCAGACATCCTTGTTCTTATGATATTGGCAGGCAAATTCAACAGCATTGACTGATTTATGGGGAGAGACAGTCCAGCCATTGGACCAAACGGCACTTTTCATCCATTTCTTCGCATTTCCGGAAGTCCACTCCGGACTTGTCTGTGCTGATAAATACATACAAAAGAGTATTAATGAATAAATAATTGATATACGCTTCATATTTTTTATTTTATCGTGAATTGAAACTGGTCATAAGATTCCGTACGCCATGCCTTGTCCTTGGTTTGAGGAGAAAAGCCGAAAAGCGGAGAATAGGTCCTGACCTGCACCGTATGTCCGTCGGGCAGGAATTCGAGCAGACGCAGCCAGCCGTCTCCCCCGTTTCCACTCATGCCGCCACCCAACGCCTGGCAGTTGAACATCATCTGGTGCACATCGTGTCCGGCTGCATTCTTGTCGGTACGGAATCCCGTGGTATAGTCCAACCGTTCATTCGGAGTGGCATAGTGTCCGCACAGCACAAGACGGATGTTGGCAGAAGGTTGCACCAGCTTCTGCCAGATGCCTTCGCCCGTATTGGACGGGGTTATCTTATAGCCTTCTTTGGTGATGCGCTTGCTGTCGAAGCCGGTAAGGTAGGAATGGGTGATGAGAATCACCGTATGGTCCTTGAAGCGCGGGGCAGCCACCAGCTCCCTGGCCCATGACAAGACCTCGTCGCGCGGGGCAAATTCAACGGCAATAATCAAAATCCTCCCCCAATGCTCGTCCGTTATCTCCATGGCGGCATTCTCCAGCGTAGGCAGGCCGTTTCTGTTATTGGTGGCGGCCACGATGGTCTTTTTCCATTGGCTGTTGCGCTCTATCGGGAAATATTCCGGGAAACGGGTCATCGAGTTCTCCGAACGGGTGTAGCCGTAATCATGGTTTCCGGTAGAAATGAGATAAGGGACCTTGTTATCCAACCGCCCGAAAGCCCGCGACACAAATGTCCACTGCTCCCGGCTCGTAAGATTCCCGAAACGCGGGAAGGGAGGTAGAATACATTCATTCTGGTCTACCAAGTCGCCCGTACAAAGCACCGCCTTTACACGGAGGGAGTCTATATGATGAGCGGTCCACGCCGTCATCAGCTCAAAAACCGGCTGGTTATAGTCATACTTCACGTAGTTTTGCGGGTCGCCCAGCAGGACGATGGAAAAAGAATTAGGATTGCACAAATGCTGCTGGTTGGTATTGACTTGTGCCCGGAGCTGGAGGAATGCCAGCAGGCATCCCAAACAAAGAATGATTCTGTTTTTCATGGTTGCGTACTGAATTGATAAATACATGTCTGTTTATAAAGGTCTCCTTCACGTAATACGATGGAGGGGAAATGCGGATTGTTCGGTGTATCGGGAAAGCACTGGGTTTCAAAGCAGACGGCGCTACGACGCGGATACACAGTGCCATGCATGCCCGTGAAGCCCGGCAAATAATTGCCGGTGTACATGATAAGCCCCGGCTCTGTGGTATAGATATCCATTCTGCGCCCACTGGACGGACTGATGCAGGTGGCGGCGAAAGAGAGCTCATGCAGCGCGGGTTTCTTCAAGACAAAACAGTGGTCATAACCGTGGCCGTTGAGCAACTGCAAGTCTTTCCGGTTGATGCGTTCGCCTATGGAATGGTAGTCGCGGAAATCAAAAGGCGTATCGCCCACTGCCCTGACTTCACCGGTATTGTTCGTATTCATGTCGATAGGCAGGTAGAAATCCGCGTTTATCCTCACCAGATGGTCTTCAATGGAAGTAGTGGGAGTTCCCATGCCCGCCAGGTTAAAATAGGCATGATTGGTGGGACAGAACAAGGTGTCGCGGTCTGTCTCCGCCTCATAATCTATACGGAACCCATTGTCGTCCGTCAAGGTATACATCATCCTTACCGTAACATTGCCCGGAAAACCGGCTTCTCCATCGGCATGGAAAAGACGGAGGAGAAGTTGGTTTTCACACGGTTGCTGTGCTTCCCACACCACCGTGTGAAAACCGTTATCACCACTGTGCAGAGTATTAGAAACAGAGTTAAGCTGTAAGTGATAATCTTTTTCTCCTACACGGAAAGCGCCGTGCAATATGCGTCCGGCTACGGGGCCTATAGTAGCTCCTATATAATAGTCCTTGCTTTGCCTGCGGGCCTCTTCCAGCGTATCGAAGCCTATGACGACATTTTCAAACTTACCATGACTATCAGGAGCCATGATGGATAAGACGATGGCCCCGTAGTTCGTGACGCACATCTCCATACCGCTGCCATTGCGCAGTATATAAAGGCCGGTATCCTTTCCGTTGATTACGGACCGGAAATTATCAGGATTCAATCCCGTCAGGTTGGTCTTATCTTTCATACTTTCTAAACTTCGGGATATTCGTTGCACAACAGATGTTCGGCCGGAACATCCTCTTCTATCTGCGGGAAACGCCCCTTGGGGGTGAGGAAACGGTTGTCCCTCATGTCATCGTTCACCGTGGAGACTTCGCCTACCAGGCAATGGTCGTCCTCGGCCCAGAAAGTATGGTAGAGATAAGGCTCGTAACAAATGCTTTGTCCGGGAGCAAGACGCACCGTTTCTCCGGGAGCTACCCGTGTACTGACTCCGTCGATGGAAACGACAAGCGGTTCTTCAGTCAGCATTTCAGTTTCCTTGTCGGCCTTCCACAGACGCATGCAGAGGATTCCTCCACCCCGGTTGATGATGTCTTCCGTTTTCAGCCAATGGAAATGGGTAGGAGTAACTTGTCCGCAGCGGACAAACATAATCTTTTCACAATAGGGTTTGTCTTTCTTCTGCAGACTTCCATTACGGAGGGTTACCAGCGTCAGGCCGATTTTCAGGAAATCGCCCCAGCCGAAGTCGGTCAGGTCCCAACCCATGGCTCTTTCCCGGATATCATCACATTCCGGTCCTTTGGTCTTCCAGTCGTCCGGAGTCCAGTCCGCCCATGGAGGCAGCATGAAGTGGTACTTTGTCATAAATGCTTTGGCTTCGCGGATATATCGATTGATTTCACTGCGTTTCATGTTTATCTGTTTTTTAAGGTTTTACACTTTATTTCTTCAATAATTCCTTCAACGGGATAGCCTGGAACTGGATGTCGGCTTGGCTCCCCTCATAAAAGATACCTATGGTATGCTCGTCAATGGAGGTCATGCAAGAGTACCCCGCCCCCCTACCTTCATCCAGCAACGTCCAATACTCCTCGGGCCAAGTTTGCCCGTCATCGAAACTCACCTTAATGGTAATGTTGTTACGGCGCTCTTTTGAATTAGGATTGGCAAAGAGTAATACATGACGTTCTTCTCCGTCTTCAATATAATCATGGCGCAGCAAGGATGCCTGGCAAGCCGGTTCAATGAGAGCTCTGCGCGACGTGGGATGTTCCGTCCACGTTTTTCCCAAATCGGCAGTGACGGCAATGGCCCGCCCATTACCTTCCTGACGTCCCCGGTTGCTGCGCTCACGCATGTTCAACATCAAGGAATGGTCTGAAAGTTCTACCACCTGACATTCGTTGGTATTGTAGTAGGCCGGTTCGCCTACGGTCCAGTTTTCGCCCTTGTCTTTACTCCACATGATTGTAGAGAACTGAAGCCCGTCTTCGTTCCGCCCCTCTACCGGAAATACCAATGTACCGTCTTCCATTGTGATGCCACGACCCGGTCCGGGAGCAAGCAGCCACCATTTTTCCTTTTTTACTTGGCGGGTAATGTTACGCGGCTCACTCCAGGTAAGTCCGTCGTCGGTACTCTTACTAATCAGGAATTGAGAACTTTGTTTGACACCATATCCCGGCTGAGAACCGTGCGCACGCCACTGGTGGTTCCATACGGTCGAGGTATCGGTAAGATTCTCTATCCATTTGCCCGTCTTGGGGTCCAAGACTCCGTGCATCCATAACCCTATGACATAGAGGTCTCCGGTGAAATCATCCGACAAGATGCAACCATCACTCACTCCATTATATTTCTGAGGTAGCCCGCCCCATTCTTTCATATCCAGAACAGTCTGCATGGGTTGCCAAGTCCGCCCTCCATCTTCACTGCGATTGATGGCAATATCAATGTCGCCCTGCAAATCGTCATCTCTTTCATTGCGTGCATCATACAAGGCCAGCAAGGTACCTTTCGTCGAAGTCACCAATCCGGGAATGCGGGAAGTGTGTACCCCGTCCTGACCCGGCTGCCGCAGGGCCACTCCTATACGGAGCGGCTTTACTGCGGGCAACTGGCGGATGCCCACCAGCCCCAAGTCTGTCTGGACACTGCTGCATGAGATTTCAATCTTGCTTGTAGCCTGCGCCGCATCATCCCTCAGTCGGAGTGTCACCCAGCATGTCAGTGTATCTTCCTCTATCTGCCGGCCTACCTTAAAACTCAATTGTTTGTTCACCGGTTTGGCACTTGCACAAACCTGCCCACAATTCTCATCCAAGAACAGCGAAGCGGAAACGACATCACCGGAACGGACAGTTCCATCCAAAGTGAAATTTATCTTTTCCAACTGATATGCCACGCCGCTGTTCCTAATCAGACGCAGACACAATACCGGATTATGCTCCTTCAATGTCAACACCGGATATACCGGTTGCCGAATCTCCACCGCTATCTTATCCGTATAATTTTGGCATGCCATGATGCCCCAAGCAGACAAGACCAGTAAAAGTATAGTCTTATATCTCATATCATCCCAATATTTATTTGTAACCTTCCGTTTGTGTTATATTCGGATTAGTATTGAGACAAGCAGGAGCAATAGGCCACAAGGTAACATTCTTCTCCCCTTCACGCCCCTTCAAGGTCTCAATAAGCTCGAATTCCTTATTAAAGCGAAGGTATGCCCACCATGCTTTTGATTCTGCGACAAACTCTTTCAGTATTTCGCTGATAATGGCATTGTCTATGGCATCCTGAGTCCTTGCCGTGTAGTAGTTGTCTACCCCATAAGCACGCTTGGCCACTACATTCAGATTCTGCAAAGCGGCATCCGTATTTCCCAAGGCATTTTCCACTTCAGCTTTCAAAAGATAGGCTTCGGCCAAACGATAGACGGGGACATCACTGTCAAAACTACGCGTATCATTGGCAAAGGAGCCTTTGAACTTCACAACCATCCTTTTAATCTGTACTTCTTCCGTCAGGAACTTATCCTCGAATACCCGTACTGAAACATCCGTACGCGTGTCACGTGCATCCTCAGCCAGGAAATCGCAATAGGCTTGCGTGGGCACAACATACTGGGCATGGGAACCGGCAGGAACCTCATCCTCGGTATATCCGGCTTCCCTCAGCCGGGTTCTGTCACCGTTAGGTGCCAGATAATAGGCGAAAAAGTTGGGGGATGTTCCCGGAGTCACATTTTCATTGACGATATAGGGCAATGTCCAGATAAGCTCAGAATTGGCTTCGTTGCTTAAATTGAAAATATCGGCAAACGTGGGAAGAAGTGCATATCCGGCTTTCAATACCGCATCAACAGAAGACTGCGCCGTACTCAGAGCCGCATTCCCTCCTCCCAGACGCTTTGCCTTCCATAAGTAATATTCAGTACGCAACATGTTGATGGCAGCCGGAGATGCCTTATGGAGAAGCTTGGAAGAAGCGGGCATCAACCTTAAAGCTTCTTCTATATCGGTTTCGACCTGAGCATATACTTCAGAGGCCGCCGTACGGCTGGGATACATGTCCTCCTGCTTTTCTGACTCAAAGCCGGAAGTCAGTAACGGACAGTCACCGAATACCCGCACCAGAGTAAAGTAACAATATGCCCGTAGGAAATAGGCATTGGCCATCACCTCATTACGTGTAGCTTCATTGGTGAAAGAGATTTCCGGAGTATGCTTCAGAATCAAATTTGCACTATTAATGGTAGTATATATGCTACTCCAATTTGTACCTGCATCACCGCTCAGCAATACGTTTGTACCCACTCTATTAAAAAACGCATCATTTACCGCCCCACTCTCATACCAGTTTGAGCGCATCTCTCCATAGATGTTGAGCAAATCGGAAAAGGCGGAACGGAATTGAGTATATGCTCCATTTACCGCACTCGTAGCATCGCTCTCCTCTGTCCACATGGATAGGCTGGTGAACTGGCTGGGCTGTATCACATTCAGGTCTCCATGACATGATGTAAAAAACGAGACCCCACTTATAAGAAGAATGCCGGATAATATTTTTATTTTCATAATTCTTATTTTTCGTATTAAACTTTTTTTATCACAAAGTAACTTTACATCCGATAGAGAACTTACGGATAGGCGGATAGGTGTTGAAACTACCGGAATAGGTACTTGATGCACCTACTTCGGGAGAAAGGCCTATTACTTCCGTAAAATAATGCAGATTGTTTCCGGCCAGGGTCAATACCAGCCCTTTCAGACCAATCTTTGCCAGCAATGCCTGAGGCAGAGCATATTGCAGAGAGATTTCACGGATACAGAGATAATCGGCTTTCTGGGTGAAAACATCGGAGTTGTCCCGGAAATTCTTATTCAACTCATCGGAGTCATTGCCTGAGAAACGGGCATACTTGGCCTTACTCGGGTCATCCCCCACATTCCAGCATTTTAGGATTTCAGCAGGCAGGCTGGTGTTTCCATTCATGAAATTACACATCTGGCGTTGCAGATAACCATTGGAAATGGAGTGCCCCAAAGCAAAATCAAGATAGACATTCAATGTGAAGCCCTTGTAAGTGAAAGTATTGTTCAAACCTCCGGTGGTATGGGGAATCGTATTTCCCAGCAGGAACATATCATTGCTGTTGATGATATCGTCTCCGTTCAGGTCTTTCCACTCATAGTCTCCGATAGTCTTTTTTCCGACACCCAGTTTCTGTTTCGTGGTCCAGTCCCAACCTTTGGATGAGGTGTCATAACGGGCATTGGCAGCCTGCTCGGGAGTTGTAATGATAAAGTCTTTCTTATATCCATAGAAACGCCCCAACGGTTCACCCTCGGCAACACCTCCGAATTCTTTGGTCGTGCCATCCTGCATTTTTACAGAGTATCCTCCCTGGCGGTTCTTGTCCCGTCCGTTTTCGGGCAGTTTAAGCACCTTGTTCTTTACGTAAGTAATGGTGAATTTAGATTCCCACGTGAAATCCTTCTTGACAATGTTACGTGTTGTTATTTCAGCATCGAAACCACGGAAACGTACTTTTCCAAGATTGGTAAGGATGGAACCGTATCCCGACGTATTGGGCAATACTTTGGAAGTAATCAGGTTATCCGTAATCTTATTGAAATAGTCTATACCCAATATGATGCGGTTCTTGAACAAGCCTAAATCAAAACCTAAATCCAATTGTGTGGAAGTCTCCCATTCAAGAGCCTTGTTAGGCATGGCCGAAGAAACGGTCGCAGCACTTTGATCGTAACTGGTGGTAATGGCATACAATCCTAATGCATCGTAATAGCCGATGGAGTTGTTACCGGTCTGCCCATAACTGCCACGCCACTTCAAATTACTTATAAAACCGATATTCTGCATAAAAGGCTCATCACTCATAACCCATCCGACAGACAATCCGGGGAAGAATCCCCATTGGTTGCCTTTGGCAAAACGGGAAGAGCCGTCCTCACGGAAAGTAGCAGTCAACATATATCTTTTCAGATAATCATAGTTCAATCGGCCGAAATAACCGATATTCACATCTTCCTGCTTGGTCGACGTTGCATCGGAATAAACAGAACCTCCGTTCAATGTCGGTATCTTGTCGGAGCTGTGTCCGGTAGTGGCAGCATACACATACTTGTACAAATATTGCTGATAGGAATATCCTACCATCGCACTGATGCTGTGTTTATCGGCAAACGTTCTTGTATAGCTGGTGTAGAATTCCAGTTTCTTCCGTTGCTCATCCGTCATGTTGGTAGTCGCCTTCCGCGTTCCATTCATCGGGTTGGCACGCATGAATGTATCTCCATGGCTGTTTTGCGTAAACAAAGAAGCGGTGCCCACAGCATGCCATCCTTTCAAAACTTCCCAATCAAGAGAGCCGACTAACCCCAAACGGTTGGTACGCTGATTGTTATCATTAAAATACGAGTAGAAGCTCGGATTCGGAGACGAAGAGTTTGGACCTGGCGTCGGGGTTCCGTACCATTCATTGTCAGACACCCAATATTTACGTTGAACGGCCGGGGTCATCAGTCCACGGGAAATCACCTGATACTGACTGGCATACTCTTCGCTATTCGTCTGGCTGTAATCTATGTTGCTACTGAAAGTCAGGTTCTCTCTGATTTTGGCAGTTACATTAGTACGGGCGTTAAAACGGTCGAATGCCGTGCCTACACCTACACCGGAATCTTTCATATAGCCAATACTGCCCACATAGCTCAATTTCTCCGTACCTCCTTCTATCCCCACATAATAATTTTGCCAAAGAGCATTCTTGAAACAAGTACTGGCCCAATCATTATCTTCAAAAATCAAAGTCTTACTGGGATCCAACGGATCAGCCACAGACTTCCATCCTGCCGGAATGCTCTCTCCATCCCTCAGGTAACGGGTAGAAAACTTGGAAGCATCCGTATTGCCGGAACTATAAGCATATCCGTCAAGGTATAACTTTTCCGGACTGGGTCCGGAAGCCCAACGATCGCGCATGATAGTAACAGCTTGGGTAGCATCCAGATACTCAATCATCCGCTCCACATTCTCGTTTGCAAAGGAAGCCTCAAACGTCACTCGAGGAGCACCGCTTTTTCCTTTTCTTGTCGTAATCAGGACAACTCCATTCGATGCACGCGAACCATAAATAGCAGAAGAAGCGGCATCCTTCAAGACTTCGATAGATTCGATGTCATTGGGATTGATACCCGCTGTACTGCGCTCTACGCCATCAACTAATATAAGAGGAGAATTACTCTGACTGATAGATGAACCACCACGAATCAAGAACGTAGCCTCTGCACCCGGAGTATTGTTCTCATTGTACACGCGTACACCCGCAATTTTACCCTTCAGCCCTTCTCCCACAGTATTGATAGGAGTTGCCTTCAATGTTTCTCCATCCACCTTGCTGATGGCGGATGTTACGGTACGCTTGGATTGGGTACCATAACCTACGACCACCACTTCATCCAGCCCCATGGTGGTCGGTTCCATCCGGATGTTAAGAATCTTTTGATTAGTAATCAGGATTTGCTGTTCATCATAGCCCACATAGGAAAATACAAGAGTTTCCCCCTTGCTTACTTTCAGCTGGAAAGCGCCATTCATATCCGTAATAACTCCTCGAGTCGTGCCCTTCACAGCGATGGAAACTCCTGGAAGAGTTTCACCAGTATTGTCCACTACTACACCTGATAGGTTAAATTCTTGTGCCCAAAGCAAAAATGGGCAAAATAGTAGAAAAGTTATGAGGTGAAAATGAAATATTTTTCTCATCTTTGTTACGATTTTAATAATAAATTGTTTCAGTAATTTATTTAAGGGGAAACGGGAAGTGCCAATACTCGTTTCCCCTCCCTTTTCGGGGGTCAAACTTAAGTTGGCCAATGAGTTTTTTCATTGGATGTATTGTTGCAATATCTCCATAGGCAATCGTTTTTAGTTAATTAATGTATTTGAAGAATTCCGTATTTTTCAATTCGTTTCTTGTCTCCTCCAGCTCTTCTTCAGAACAAGGAGCTATCGGCAATCGACATGGTCCACAGTCTATTCCTGCCAGTTTCATGAATATCTTACCAGCTCTGACTCCTCCCCCATGCTTTATCAGCACATCAATGATTTCAACAGATTTCCATTGCATTTCACGGGCTGTTTCAAGGTCTCCCTTTTCCATGGCTTCCATCACAGCTTTGTATATACCCGGAACATAGTTGTAGGTACTGCCTACGGCAGCCTTAGCTCCAACCGACAATCCGGTAATCAGTATCTCATCAAAACCGTGCAAGACTTCGAACGCCCCACCGTCCGCATGAATGCACTGCTGCATCTCCATCAGGTTGTTATGAGTAAACTTGACTCCCACCAGATTGGGAATTTGCTTCTTGCCCTCTATAAGGAACTTGTGTACCGGCAAGGAAACCCCGGTTATGGACGGCATGTTATAGTAATAAAACGGCAAGCGGGAAGCCGATGCAGCTATCGGCTTGAAAAAACCTATCAGCTCATCTACAGAACCGGGCTTGAAAAAGCAGGGCGCCATGGCTGCTATCATATCAGCTCCAATAGCTTGCGCATGGGCTGCCAGCTCGGCACACTGAACCTGCGACATGCCACCTACATGCACTATCACTTTCAGTTTTCCCTTGGCTGCCTCCATCCATTTTTCCGCAACAGCCTTTCGTTCTTCTGTTGTCAGAGAAACGGATTCTCCCGTCGTGCCACAAATAAACACTCCCGTCACACATTTCTTTTGCATCAGAAACTCTGCATACGGCCCGATCACCTGCAAATTTAAGGAACCATCTTCGTGCATTGGCGTAAATGGTGCAGCGATTAATCCTGTTAAAAGTCGTTTGTTCATAAATAAAATTATATTATAATTAATGATAGGTTCAAACCTATTTTTTCTTAAAGAACAAGCTTGTCAGATAGCCTATGACAAAACATGAGATAAAGCCGGATGCCGTGTACAAAAGCAAATGGAACGTCTGGAATCTGGCAACAAACAATTGTACGATGATACTTGCGACTATACCAATGATTGCTCCTCCGGAATTGGCGCGTTTGGTAAGCATGCCCAACATGAACAGTCCTCCCATACTGCCCAATATGAGCCCGAGTATCTTGTTAAATTCGTCCCACAATGAAGCGATATTCCATGTTGCCATAAGAAAAGCAAAAGATAGACTAATGATTCCTATCACACAAGTTGCCATACGTGCCGCATGCAATTCATTGCCACCCTCTCCCTTATGAAAGAAACGTGAATAAATGTCTACTATATAAGCTGTGGCTGCCGAATTCATACTGCCGCTCAAAGTGGACATTGCCGCAGCGAAGATGCCCGAAATCAACTATAATCCGCAAATCCAAATTTCCGCAGAATCCGAAACGAAGCGTTCGATTTTCAGGGAAAAGGACAAAACGAAGCGTTCAAAAAAGGAAAGCGCGCAACACTCAAAAAGCCGAAACAAAAGTTTTGTAATGACCTCTGTTTCGGCTTTATAATTTCATAAAAAATGGCTTTATAACGGCATTAAAATAAGGCTCAAAAGTTTGGCCTTCTACTTGAAAAATTGTATCTTTGTTCAGTGCTAAGCAGCTGTTTTATGAACTAATTTTTCCTGTTTCTTATACAGCATCATGTCTGTATATTCGGCAGAATAATTCATGTGGGCATTGAATTCCTTTTTTGTACAACCCTCAAAAGGATTGCCAATGGTTTTGTTTGCTCCAATCCATTCACACAGTTCAAGTATGGAGGATTTATTGGATGTGAAATAAACGAAGGAATGCTTTTCGAGTATCTTTAAAACATCCAAATAATCAGACAAGCGCCAATACATATTGTACGTACCAACATCAGTGGAAAGATAAGGCGGATCAATTAAAAAGACGACTCCGGGAACATCCTTATATTGGTTGAATACTGCTTTGTAGTCGCATGATACAATTTCAAGCCCTTTTAAGTAGTCAGAAGACTCCGGATAACCGGTCTTGCGAATGTTGTTATAAAGGACTTCCTTGCGCATTTCGGCTACAGACAATTTATACTTCATGGAGAACATAAGTGAGGATGATAAGGTTATAAAATCCACGTACCCAACATTTAGTTCTTCTTCCTCGATACGTTTAAAAATGCGTTCTCTAAGTTCCCCTTTAATTGGTTTATGTTTGGGTATCGAATTACCCACCAGCTCCCTAATATCGGCAAGCAGTTTATTTGTCTGTGGGATATTTTTCAGTCTGAACCGGTAGTTGTCGAAGTCATTGTAGACAACAGTAGCATCGGGCTTGCTTCTTTTGGCTATATGCGAAAGAAGTCCGGAACCGCCAAACAAGTCCACAAACACGGTATCTTCAGGGAACTGTTCCAAAACTTTAATAAACTCTTTAGCAAACATTCTTTTTTGGCCTACAAATGGCAGTGGTGCAGATAAATTCATATTCTTCATACGTTCAAGTCAAATTTAATGTTTTCAACTCCGGATAACAGTTCCAGAGTCCGGTCAATGTTATTTTCATATATATGCACATTTCCAAGGTCAAGGGTTATGGACTTCAGGGGAAGCTCCACCTGCCTTGCCATCAGATAAAGATGATAAATATCAGCCGGAAGCCCAAGGTTCGCATCAGAACTACGCTGATATGCAGATAGCACCAATTCTCCCTCATCAATTTGGAACTGCACAAGACTCAGGCAGGGTGCCTGGTTGCTTTCCACCCCGGTTTCTCCAAGAAACAGGACATAATTCTTGCTGTTGCGCTTTTCCCGGTTAATCCTGGTTATGAGGGGTGGAAGCTTTTCAAAGTAAGTTGGATAGCTGTTTACAAGGGTATGGCCGCAATAATCCCACCAGGTAATCCCTGCCTCTTTGTATTTTTCCACATCCCGGACTCCTTGCATAAACAGTTTCAATTCCTCTTTCAGCTTTTTCCTGGCTATCCCGTGGCTTTCAAATATGTCAAGTAAATCAGCGGGGGTTAGCATGAGCCTTTCGTTTAATAGATACTTGATACGCCCTTTCCTATTGGTCTGGATTTTGCCCGTTTGGAGTATCTTGTCTAATGTCTGGTAATACTTATTCATGAGCTTTATTTTTGGTTGTACAAAGGTAGCTCTACCGGACAACACAAGGCATCCCCGGCACATCAATCACACTGCACCGAGCGTGCAGTGCTTTCCAAACCGTTTGATAACATCATACACCTTACGTTCGCTTACCGAATATTTATTTGCCAAAAACGCCACTGCATAAGTGGTCTTTTCACCTTGTTTTTTCATGACCTCATACTCCGTATATAAGTCTATGAATCGAAGGTCATCCTGCTTGCCGCCCAAACTTATAAGCATTTCAAGCGGTTCTCTGTTAAATTTAAGTGCTTCAAACAATGTCATATCCAATCATTTTTGTACTTTTGCAATGCCAATCATTTATTTAATGCGTAAAAACGCCACGAGAGTGCGGCAGAGGGCATTGCCCCCGGTCGCGCACTCTCGTGGCGTTTTGTGTTAATAAATGATTGGCGTCTATATTAACAGGCCGGGGGCTTTTTTTATCCCTCCCCCGAAGGGATTGTCAATCACTCAATCCGATATAATTCCAAATTGAACTTGTCCTTTTTTTCCCAGCCTTCAGCCAGAACTGTCTGAATGAATCCTACTGCTTTTGTATAGAAATCTTTCAGTTCTTCTAACTGAGTAAAAGTATGGTATTCCGGTTGTTCATCCGAACCGAACTTAAACGTCACTGGCAGGGTTTCTCCGCCCGTCTGAACGGCCAAATCGTATGCTGCCTTATAGTTGTACTGGTTCTCCACAGAAAGCCATACATGGGCACCATTATAGGCGAATCCGGATAGGATAGCCGCATCAGTCTGGCTGTTATACCAGGACATAACCAATGTGTGGATTTCCTCATCAGTAGGCTTATGCCCGAACTCCTCTTCCATGTAGGAGGCAGAGCCGTTCTCTTTTTCCTGCACATCCCATCGGATGCGCCATTTGTCTTTAACCGGGTTCGTGCATTCCATCAGCGAAACCCCGGAACTTCCTTCAACTCTTCTCATGTAAACACGTATTTGGTTCTACCTTTGCCGAATGTCTCTGTCTTGATGGTCGTTTCAAACGGGAAACCATCCGGCATTTCCTTTACTTGTGCGAGAATATTCTTCATTTCCTCGCTGTTGGTGAAGAACTTCTTTGCCTCGCCGTTCACTTCGATGGCCACAATACAGCGGTCTTCTCCCTGCTCGGTTTTGATACCGGTCTCAAAGTCCTTCACTACAATGGGTAAGTTTACCAGTTCCCGGATGCTTACCACCACTCCGGGGAATCGCTTTTTACCGTCTTCCGGCTTGTAAGCGACATTCAAGTCTTTAAAACTTCTCATTTCTTTGCCTGTTAATTTTTTAAACAACTTATTACAGTCGGCGTGCTTCGTCATGCCGTAGAAACTGGCAATCAGTTCCCGCCGTCTTTTTCTCGATTTTACCTCGTGCATTTTCCGGGCAAACTTCTGTTTGATGCGTTTCCGCAATCTTACATAGTCGGGACGGATAACATAGCCAAGGAAATCAATGCCTTCTTCCACAGGGAACACCCGTTCATTCGGCTTTATTTCCAAGTCTATTTTTCCCATTTGCCCGTGAACAGCATCACGAATCTTCCACAATTCCGCTTTCGTTTTACCGAGTACCAGTCCGTCATCGCAATAGCGATAGTAATAACGAACCCCGTACTTATCCTTCAGATAGTGGTCTAAAAATACAGACAGAAGCAGATTTCCTGCCCCTTGTGAACTGCGCAGTCCGAAACTGATACCTTCCGGCAGCAGCTTAACAAACCGCTCCAACAAGACCAACAGCCTTTTGTCCTTGAACACCCTCCGGAAGCACCACATAACAAAGTCCTGCCGCGCATTGTCATAAAACCTCCGGATGTCAAATTTGTATGCGTAAAGCGTGCCTTCCGGATTTTTTTGCAAATCGGTACGTATGCAGTTCATCAGGTCATGAGTACCGCGCCTTTTGATGCTTGCACCGGTTGTCCGGATATAACGTTTTTGCAGGTGGCGGTCCACCACATTCATGATGGCAAACACAGCGATGCGGTCTTTCATGGACAGGATCTGCAAAATACGTTTTTTACCGTATTCTTCAATTTCCCTCTCATGGTAGCCGCCCAGCCGGAATGAGCCGTCCGCAATGGAAGCCGTCAGTTCGGTGATAATCTTCTCCCTATGGGCAAGCAGGAATCGTCCCTGCCTTGACCTCTTACGATCGGTTCCGCGAAGTACCGAATCGAATGCCTCCGACATATTGGAGTATTCGATGATTTCCTCGATAATATATCCTTCCCTGCGCATAAGCTATTGGTTAATAAACATGGAAGATGAGGGCCTTCCTTTCCCCGGGTCTGACTTCTTCGAACTGATAACAGCCTACCAAACTCCACCCGACGCGTGATTTTTCAGCTTTCCACCTTTTCTGGTGCTGTTGCTGTGGCTTGCTCCCCTCGGCACCGCTTCGGGGACACGTCCCCGCTGCTGTACGCCGATTTGTTAGATTTCCAGACGCGAGCCGACATTCGCATTCGTATTCGAAGCATCGTTATTCGCATTCGCATTCGACACACCGCCATTCGCATTCGCATTGTTGTACCCGCGATAGACCACACGGACTATTGGGGAACTCTACCGCTTGCAAAGTTACTGATTTAACAGGCAAAACAGATAAACGAATTACACTATCATCCAAAATAAAACGGATATACTGCCACCCGCGACGGTGAGCCCCCAATCAATCCAGTTCCAAGGACTTCCCCGAAGAGTATCTTTCAGTTCCAGACAGGAAGCTGCAATGGCCGCAGCATAAAAGGCCGTCCAAGGAGTAAATCCCAATAGACCTACCATCAAACCACCGATAAGATGCTTGTAACGGTTACTCATTTTTAAAAATGCGATAATCTTTTTCATATACCTCAAAATTCTATTTTTTCGACCGGCTTCGCCGGTATTTGAATACCTTTTAAATGGAATTCGGAAACCATCCGAATCCCGTTCTTTCGTTTTAGTCGCTTCGCTCCACGCTTTGGCGCTTTGCGCTTACGCCACCTCGCGTATCGCCTTGTACGCTGCCACGCTTTGCGCCCGGACGATTTTGCCGCGGAAGGCCAGACGCGAGCCGACATTCGCACTCGTACTCGAAGCATCGTAACTCGCAAACGCATCCGACACACCGCCATTCGCACTCGCATGGCTGCACCCGCGATAGACCACACGGACTGTAGCGGTGCTTATCCAGTACATGTCGGTATAGTAGGTGGAAGATGATCCGTTCAAATTACCTACCGGAACCATGTCCATATACTTGCCGTGCGCCACGCCTGTAATCCACTGACCGCTGTCCTTCTTGCCCTGTACCATACGGATACTGCCGTCAGGCATCCAGATGCGCCATTTGCCCTGGTTGCCGCTGTCATTCGGCAGATCCACGCCGTCCATCATGTCATACTTGTTGCCGTAGATGTCCTCGTAGCCCAGGCAGCAGATATTGTTCACCTGCACCACGGTCGCCTGTCCGTATTCGTCCCGGCTCTTATACCAGGCATACTGATGCACCAAGCCGTCAATCAGCGAATTCGTGATTTTGTTGTTGATGACATACGCTTCGTCATAGCCGATGGTGTCTGTCATTCCATGGTCGGCCGTTCCACCCGTTGTCCGGTTATTGTTATGCTGACCGGCACCGCATTGTTCCTGCATGTCCCTACGCCCGTACTTTGCATAGCTCAGGTTCGCGATGCGGCTGTGCATCAGGGCATCTATCTGCTGCATGCCACGCTGCTGGCTGTAATAGTGGAAGTCCGTCCAGGTCATGCTTGCCGTGGTCGAAGCTCCGGTTATGCAGGCACGCAACTTGCTGCCCACTACAGAACTGCCCACAACGGCACACAGATGTTCCTCATTGGCCACCCAATCCGGTTCCATGTCCTCTATCTTGTCGCTGTTGCTCAGCACCACGCAGTCAAACTCTGCCGTGTTCAGAATGGAGAAATGCAGGGCTGTAGCACGTTCCGGAACGTCTGCTATCAGATACATGCCGGCTTCAAATTTCAAGCCGATGGTCGGCACCACAATACTCTTCAGGATGTTTCCCTCCGCATCAGCAAACACACTGCCGATAAGCCCTGTTCCTGGAACGCTCGGGAAGCGGACACGTCTGTAACCCGACACGTCCACTTTGCACACGGAATAAGCCTTGTCCGTCGTATAGGATTCCATCAGCGTGGGCTTGCCGCTCATGATCTTCCGCTCACCCAACCAGCCGCCCTGTGTCTCCTTGATGGCATCCAGTGTCAGTACTGTCGCATCTGGAATCGGGGGCATTTCGTCCTCCGGATAACTGCTGTAGCAGGCGTACTTCTTGTTGTTCAAATAATCGTTGATGCCTTTGCTCCAGTAAAACGGCTCATACATCATCCAGTCTCCCTCGCTGCCGTCCAGCTTCGCCACCGTGCAATCGTTCATATCCTCCGCATCGGCATAGAAGTTCGAGCTTTCGTCATGCAGGGGGAAATAGGTCATCTCCCCGTCCGGGTTGTTCACTTCCACCTGCTGCCCGGCTATCTCCACCTTCCGGCTCGTGGGCATCCTGGTCACCTTGGCCAATACGCGGTGGCGCTTGGACAGGATGGCATTCACATGCCCGCTCATTTTGTACGTATTGCCGAATTTGTACCCCGTCTTGTTGTCCAGGTTCGAAACATTGGCATCGTCGGCCACACTGTCGTCAAACTCAATCATCGTATAGGGCGGCTGCTTGATGGTCAGTTCCGGATAACGGGCGGCATACTTCTCCAGTTCCTCATCAGCCAGATACTTCGTCAGGGTCAGCTTGCCCCTCAGTCCCGAATGCCGGTCATCCACGGCACCCGTCTGCGTATACGTTCCGTAGTCGTAATACTTCTTCAGCAGGGTTCCGTCGTCTTCCCGGTCTATCTCCAGCACGAAGCGTTCCAGCTTGCCGCTGCCGTTCAGTCTGGCCTGGTGAAGGCGTTCCAGCATAGCGAACCCGTCGATGCCGGGGCAGTTGGTGTAGCGGTAGCCCCGCACATTATTGATGCCTTCCAGTATCAGGCCACTGTCGGACAGCTTGGTCAGATATTCCAGGAACAGTTCCTCAATCGTGTCCGGCAGGCATAACTGCACAACGGGCGCACCGGTGGCCAGTTTCACACGGGTCAGCCCCGTACCCCTCACGTCCAGTTTCTTCAGGCGGCCCTGCCAGCTCAAGTCCAAAGTAGCCACATTGCCGTTGTCCCCGTTCCGGGCCAGCCGGTTGTTCCGCATGTTCACTTCTTCCAGAAGCAGCATGCCGTTCGTCGAAGCCATGAACGAGCCATTCCGGTAACCGCTGGCTTTCTCCACGCTCATGTCGAGTTTTACCAGTGAGGTCAGCAGACCGAAGTTGAAGCCGATTGCGAACGCATCCTCATGCCAAACCAGTTCCTTGACTTTCGCCGCACCGATGATCTTCAACGGGTCATTTTCACCGAAGGCACGGGTCAGCTGCAACGAGTGGAGCACGTCCGCATCCACCACGCCGCTGTCGGCCTGCACGCCGTTGCTGGTGGAAAGCTGCACACGGTACGGAATGGTCAGACGGTACTGCATCGGTTTCAGCGTGTAGGCCTTGTCCAGCGATGCCGTACTCTGGTAGAACTGGGCACCCAGCGTGGATACATAGCCGTACTCCACCTGCTTCAGGTCATACCGGCGTTGGATGAAGTAGTTTCGGTGTGCTTTCAACGAACCCTTCAGACCGTAGATTTGCGGATAGGTCTGTTTGGCTCCGTCCGCACCCACCGGCATTTCGTTCAGGAACGGATAGATGTATTTGAAGATGCCGGACTTGTTATAGAGGCGCGAGCACCACTTCTTCATCTGTTCGGTATCGAAATGGTCAATGGCTTTCTGGATACTGAAAGCACTCATGAAGCTTGCGCCCCCGTTCCATCCGCTCACCATAATCTCCACAATCATGTCCCAGCAATTGGCCACGATGAGGTTCCACAGCCACGAGTTATGACCCTGCATCACATAAGCCCCGTCGCGCTTCGTCTGGCGGTTGTCGTCATACTTCCCGGTCAGGAACGACTTGTTGTCAGAACCGAGCTGGCAGTCGCCGTCATAATAGTCAATCAACCATTTCACACCGTCCCATGTGCGGATAAGCATGTTCTTCGCAAGCTGGTCCACGCCGAGGTTGAACTGCACGTACAGATAGTAGGCAATCAGGTGGGGAAGGTCGAAATACTTCGATGCCTCTTTCCTGAACGTATCGCTCTGCCACTTGGCGGTAGGGAACTTGTCGCCGTCGTCCTCATAGTCCACCCCCTCGAACGAATGGGATTCCGTGCTGTAAACCATGTTCCTGCCCGCAGGCGTTTCCTTTACGCACCGGTAGACGAAACTCATCATGCGGTCGGTGGCCTTGTACATCTTGTCGTACTTGTCACCGGTACCGAGGTGGTCTTTCAGGTTCGGTTCTTCCTCCGCGTCACCGCCTCCGTCCGACCAGAAGGTATCTTTCGGATGATTAAATTCCAGTCCTCCGTCAAAGTTGTAGTCCATGAAATCCTTATGCTCCGGTTCGGTACTCGGCAACCAGTGGAACAGGCACAGCGGATTGGAGTTGTTCAGCGTCTCGAAGCAGACGGGCAGGTACTGCTTGTGTCCTTCCTCGTCGGCTTCCAGGTAGTTCAGCGTGTCGCCCTCGCCCCATTTCTCGCCGCCGATGGTCTCATCCTGCCCGAAGATGGGGTAGCTGTCGCTCTTCTCGTTGTTCATGTTGTACTGGCCGTAATAGGTCAGGTCTTCGTCGGCACTCTTCGCTACGAACAGGTCGCACGGCAGGCCGTCGATGGCCGAACGGTAATCGTCCTTCAGCCCATGGTCTTTGGCGTAACGCTGGGCAGGCGTAAGCAGCCCCATCTCTTTCAGTCCGTCATTGATAAGCTTCGCACCTCCGGTATTGGTGGTCATGGACGAGTCCGAGAAGTCGCATTTGGAACATGCCAGCTTCGCGCCTACCGAGTTCCTGCGTAACTTGAAGAGATTTTTTTTGCCGGTAGTTACCACCGGATTCTTCTGCCTGCCGTTTCCGTCAATCTCCCCGTAGCTCAATGTAACCGTCCAGCCGCTTGCCGTCTTCTGGAAGTAGAAACGGAAGTTCTTTCTGGCATAGTTCACGGAAGAAGTACCCTGAATACGGACATATACGTTGGTAAGGATAAAGTCAAGCGTCCTGTCCTCTCCGTTATAGAAACGGACCTCCCTTACCAGTTTGTTGGCCTTCTTGTCGTTCAGCTGGGCCAGTGCATCCACCACGTTCAGCGTGTCGCTGTCGCTCGGAACCTCACTGCCCACGCTGCCCGTGCCTATCAGTACCAGGATCGAGTTCCGGCGCTTCTTCATCAGCCCCATCAGCTTCTCCATGCTCACCGTATCTCCTTCATTCAGCACGCGGTTGTCCTCATCCAGTGAGCGCACGCCCGGTTCCCCGTCGGCATCCTCCAGGTGGTTGCGGTCCACGATGTAGTTGTTCAGCACCTCGTCCGAGGTCAGCGCCTTGTTATAGATACGCACGCTCTTCACGTTCAGGTCGGCACCCGCCGACTTAAATTCCAACTGGCTCTGAATGTCAAAATTCACCTTGTCGAGCCACTTGGAAGCAGCCGACTCTTCACCGTTCACATAGAAACCGATCAGCGTGCGCTGTTCGTTGGTCTGCACGTTCGGATAGAACACGTAGGTAATGCGGATATTCGTACCCGGCTGGAACTTGGTACCCACCGAGTCTTCATAGCGCAGCACCTGTCCGGCATCCATCGCCTCGGTCACCACACCGGTCAGGAACTTGGCCTCTTCCGGAGTCACAATCAGCCCGTACCGGTTGCCGTTGTCCAGCTGCCCCAGGCAGGTGATCAGCTCGGCATCCGTATCCGTCACGTTGGCCGTGCTGTATTCTATCTCCAGCGTCATGCCCACGTCACGGATGGCAAATCCCTCGGGCTTGTCCGCCTCGTTGAAGGGGCGGTAACCGCCGTCAGCGGTCAGGGTCATACCTGCACCACCGGCCAGCAGCAGGCGGTCCTTGTGCCAGCCGCTACCGGCACCATATTCGTTCACGCTCCACAGCACGTCCCGGAACTCCATACGCTTGTCACCGCTCACCCAGCTTGCCGGGTTGTTTTCCGTGTTGCTTCGCCCGAAGGCGTCAAACGTACACACGGCATCCGGTGCCAGCGTGGCTTCAATGTCCGGGTGCGATGTGGTGTTCACCTGCACCTCAAGCACGGCATCGCCGCATGACACACGGTAGTCCAACGGTTCCACGTTCACGTTCGTCCGTCCGTAGCTGCCGGTCTCACCGCGTTGCAGCAGGTCTTCCTTCACCACGCTGCCCCGGTCGGTCACTTTCACACGGGCCGTGTACGCATCGCGGTCATAGCCGGCATACGTGAAGTTCCATGCCGTGAACTGCTCTGCCTCCAGCACCGGGTGTTTCCAGTCACGCTGGAACCCCGCTGCCCGGTGGCTGAACATCAGGCCGGCATACGCTGTCACACCTCCGCCTGCCTTCAGCAGCGTAATGTAATGCACCCGGCTCACCACACCGGAGTTCTCATGCTGCGCGTAGGCTTCCACCACGTTCGTACCCTCCTGCATCTGTGTCAGGGGGATGGTCACGTTCTTCTGCTGCACACCGCTGCCGGCCGAAAGACCGAGGGTAAAGGCCTGTCCGCCGTTCACGCGGTAGTAGATGTTCTTCTCACCGCTCGTGCCCTTGGCAGTAAAGGGGATGTTCACGTCATTTTTATATCCCCCGTCGGCCAGCCCGTTGCCCGCCGAGTAGGTGGTCTCCAGCTCCATGGCCACCATGGTCACCTTGGCCGTGGCCGTCTTCATCAGCGTGCCGTCCTGGTAAGTTGCCTGCGCTTCCACCTGTACGGTATAGGCAGTGGCATCCTTCAGATAGGGCGAAGCGTCAAAGGTATAGCTCTGTCCGGCTGTAACGCCCACAAACTCCGCATCCCGGAACTCACTGATGACGGTCGAACCGCGTTTCACGATTACACGGGCTTTCAGGTCGCTGTAGCCGTCCACCGTACCGCCACCGGCAGTGCCCACACCTACGGAGTATTTCACCACAAAGCCGCTGCCCAGTGCCAGATACTGCGAGGCGGGAAGTCCCGCACCGCCGCTGTCCGTCAGGTCGATGTTCACCACCACCTTGTCATCGTCCGTGTACTTGGAAAAGCGCACTTCCTTCGAGCTCTCGCCGCCCTGGTCGTCCTTCTGCTTGACGGTCATCACGTACTGGGTGCCGTCCTCGCTGTCCTGCACATCCACGTCCGTCACCGTACCCACCATCGCATCGAACACCGTTCCGGATGTAGGAGGTTTCGTCTCGCCGCTCACCAGTTCCTCGGTAGGGGTACGGTTTGACAGTTCCTTCTTCAGGAACGCTTCGATGTCATCGCCTGCATAGGCATGATAGGTGCCGTCCGGCTGTTTCTGATTCCATGGTGTTTCAAGATTCATCGGATGCTCGGTCGCGTTGATGATTCCGCTTATTTTCCTTTTTGCCATAATACTGTCCTTTTATAATAATCATTCATTTATCAGTTTTACTGCTACCGTTCCATGCGTCCGATCCGTTCCACGGCTCGTCGCCTTTCCAGTATCCAAGTCCGAAACAGCTGCTTATCGCAGACCACACCAGTCTTGCCCCGGCATAGACTGCCGACAGGGCACGTTTCCCCACATACGCAGCCGTTATTTCCTTACCGCCTATGGTTATCATCGTCAATCCTCCTCATAAATCAGATACAGCGTATTCGCATCCTTGTCCTGCAGCGCCTCGTAAGCTTCCCCGCTCATCACCTCATGCCGGTAGGCCAGCAGTCTCAGGCTGCCGCCTGTTCCGGTATATACGGCATCACCCAGCAGGTAGAGCTTGTCCGGCAGGATGGCTGTCCGGTCCGCATTCATGAATATGCCGGCAGGAGGCACACCCGCCACATCCCAGTCCCCGTACAGGGTGGAGTCCATGTGGTAGGCGAACTTCCCGGCATCCGCTACATACACTACGCTGCCGCCCGGTTTGGTACTCTTGTCAGGTAAAACGTTGCCTGTTTCCATCCATGAGGAAAAGCGTGCGGTAGCCCCGCCGATGGCTGCTGCCGTAGTCTGTTCCACCTTGGCAGCGGCGTTTTCTGCCTTGGCTGCCGCTTCGTTGGCCTTGGTGGCCGCTTCCGTGGCGGCCTGGGTCTTTTCCTCCAGTCCGGCTACGGCTCCTTCCGCTTTCTTGGCGGCAGCCTCGGCACGGGCGGCGGCATCGCTCGCAGGCTTCCCTATCAGTTCCAGGGGGACGTTCACCATCTTGCCGTCCTTCTCCCCGGGCAGTGATTTCACACCGCTCAGCGAGGTGACGGTCTCCAAGTCCTCCACGCCGGTAGAACTCTGGAGTACACGGTCCAGCACTTCCTGAACCAGTTCTTCTTGTGTCATTTCTGCCATACTCATTCGTTTTTATCGGTTTCTGACCCGCCCAGGATTTCGTTCAGGGCATCTATCACATTGGGAAGACAATAGCGTTCCACCGCCATGTGTATCATCCCGGTTTCCTCTTCGCTGAACTCGGTCTCGCCGGTACTCTCGAAAATCTTGAACGCAAGCCGATGGGCCTTGATGCCACTGACACGCGTATACAGCAAATCGGCTATCTGCTCACGTGCATCGAAAACCTCCCTCGTCTGACGGGTTATTCCGGTGGGAACGCTGAAATTCCTGAAATCTAACTTTTTCATATATATCTGTTTTTTAGGATGAATGATTCAATATCTGGTAACGGAATCCGTCCGCTTTTGTAATAAGTACCGTTACGGAGTCCCCGGATGCCATCTCGTAGTTTTGCAAATCTTCATTGTGGTTATAGATACCTTTTAGTATGATATTCTTTGAACCGGGTCTGACCCTGAACGTGACAATGGCTGCAAAATCGGTAGGCAAGTAACTCATGCCGAACTTGTATGCCACAGAACTTTCCGACGGCAGCGTAACCTCTACCTTACTGTAGTTGGGTTCATTGTAATACATCAAAATGATATTGTGTTGTGAGAAATCCACCGTGTAGTTTCCACTTCCGAAGGTAAGCAGCTTGGCTTTCGTATTGATAAACGCCGGGGCAAGTAATGCCGCATTGCTGCTGATACCGTAGTTCTTCGTACCGCCGGTAACATCTATAAACAATCCATAGTTCGCTTGGTCGAAGCCGTAATTCCCGTATATATTGGGGGCTGAGTTCACGATACGACCGACAGCGGTAAAAGCTCCTCCTGCAGAAGACGGTATCACATCATCACCGAACATCACATATCCTTTGCTGCCGCCGACACGGAAAAAATCATCATAAATGGCAAGACCGCCACCGCTCCCGTGAGAGTCGGCCACAGAACCGATACGGCCGTTCCCTATCTCAAAGCCGCCGATTTTCCCTTTGCTGCTGTCTATCTCTCCGGTAAACTTACCGTTGGTCGTTTCAATGCTGCCGTCTTCCAGTATCTTGAAGTTGCCGTTGGCCGTTACCAGTCCCTCCAGCTGTATATGGTCGGCTGTCAGCTTGATTTTGCTCACGGTATTTCCGTACTCGTCCTCTTCCTCCACGCTCACCCCGATAAGGGCAATCTTTCCTGTATTGTCCTGCGCATACAGACCGGAACCTTCAGGCTTTATGACAAGCCCGGTCTCTTTCAGCGCATTACCGTCCTTGTCGAAGACCGCCGCTGAAATCTTTACCAGCCGGTCGCTCTGTTCGAACAGTGTACGGTACTTATAGGCCAGTGCGTCCGCCTTGTTGGTGCTGAACACCAGCAGCGAAATGTAAATCACGCCCGTAAACGACAGCTTGAAGTCGCCAGTGCCGTTCCAAAGTCCGTCCAACGTGAACATCTTCTCACCGCCAACGGGCAGGTCCTCTTCATGGCCGAACATGTTGAAGTTCTCAAACCCGGTCTTATCAGCGTTCACAAATTCTATTTTCAACCTTCCGGCCTTGATAACCCGGTAGCTGAACGACAGATACACCACGCCGGGCACCCGTTCGCCCTGGCTGTTCGTCTGCCGGTACTCCGGTACCAGCCGGAAGTCCTCCAGTTTCTGCATGATATAGCTGTTCCGGATATAGGCATAAGGCACCTTGCCTTCGGTCCGTATCTCGGCATGGCCGTCCGGCTTCGTACCGTAAGGACCGCCGTTCGCCCAGATCCAGCGTCCGCCCAGGGTGAACAGCGTAGCCTTGCTGCCCGTCTTCCATTTGTCCATGCCGTCGGCAAAACTGCTGTTGTCCAGATAACTCTGTTCTTCGCGTATTTCCTTGCGCAAGCTTTCCACGGCTGAATGGATTTTCCCCTCGGTTATCTCAAACCGCGTCAGGATGTCCTCGCCCGTCATCAACACGAACGTACCCTTCAGCCACACGTTGTCGGCATACAGGCCGTTTCCTTTCGGCTGTTTGTCTGCCGGGAAAGCGCTGCTCCTGATGCCGTCCAGCTTACCCAGCCGGCAACGAAGGCAGCCGTTGAAGTTCTTGGCCTTCACACCGTCCAGAATGTCGATACGGGGCTGCCCGTCCTCCGTGGCCGCAATGGATATAAGGTTCTGCCGGAGCGGGTTTTCGGTGTTGCCCATCAGCACGCACTCATCGCCTGCCTCCGGCTTCACCCCGCCAAACTCGCTTACCGGGACCAGCACACCGCCGGCTATCACCGAAGCCACCTCCACCCAGTATGCTTTTAGTTTCTTACCACCCGTAACCGCACAGCGCATCAGGTCATGGGCCACAAAGCCCGATTCCTGCTCAAACACGATGCGGTAGTTGTCGCCCTGCTTCACCACGTCCTTGATCTTGCCGTTGGCAGCGGACACCACCAGCTGGCCGCACACGCTGCGCACCTTCTCGATCAGCAGTTCCAGCGCCACCAGGCTTTGCCGGGCAGTCACTTTGTCCACCGTCAGGTTTGTCAGTCCGGTCAGCTGGTCAATCCACAGCTGCCAGCCCTCACCGGTCAGCCCGTCCACAAACTCCGTGCTGCGCAGCAGTTCGCGGATCACGGCAGTCAAGTATTCGGCATTGCCCTCACCATCCACGATGCCGCAGGGCTTGCCGCCAGCAGCCTCGCCAAAGCTCACACCCTTCAGGAAGCGGATGGACTCTTTGGCTGTGTCCGGCTGGTTCTTGCTCAGGAACTCTTTCTGGCTGCGCCGGGCGGAAAACAGGTTGTTGTCCGTGGGCAGCGTCTTGTCCCAGCTTCGTATGATGTCCGGAAGGGCAGCGCCTTCCGTCTTTGATTTCGTATAGCTTTTCAGCGCACCGATGCTGTCCGTCACCTTGTCGAACTTGCCCACCTGCAGCGCATCGCTTATCTCGATGTCCATCTGCCCGGGTTCGTTCACCTTGCGGCTGATCTTGGTGATACGGCTCTGACGGTAGCCTTTTTCCGGGAAATACTTCCGGCTCTCCAGCTTCACCCGTCTGCCCACAAACAGGTCTATGCCGTGCTCCTCGATGTATACCGGGTCTGTCGGGGCTTTGTAGGCGGCAATGTCCAGCCAGTGGTCCCGGTTGTACTCGTCCACCGCAACCGCAAACTCCTCTTCGGCCAGCCGGTAATACTCATCCGGCATCCGGATATTCCACAGGATATAGGTGTCGCCTGCTCGGGGCACCAGCTTGCCGCCCGGCAGCTGGGTGTCGTCATCGTAGGGCCAGATGGTGATCAGTTCGAATTCACGTGCCGCGCTGTCGTAGTTCACCTCAAAATAGTGGTCGTCACTCTCCCCGAGTCCGGCCAGGTCGCCTGTCTGGAACGACACACGTTTTGTCTCACCCGCCAGCTCGTACAGGTTGGGGTCAAAGTCCAGTTCCCCGTCCCGGAAATAATAGACGGTGAATTTGTTTCCTTCATCGTCTGCCACCTCCTCGCTGCGAACCGAGCTCACCGTACCGACCCGACGGGGGAAGATGCCGCTGAAAGCATCCTGCTCGTAATGGTCATAGATGCCATATTCCTCCACGCCCTGCTCGATGTACTTCCTGCCGCCGGGAAGCATCAGACGCGGGCTGCCGTATTTCTCCGCATCGATGTTGCGGGTCGAGCCTACCGGGAACAGGCGCGTATAGAATTTGGCCGTGTTGCTCGTATCTCTTTCCAGGGAGGTCAGCCCCTTGCCATAGCCAAGGGTGATTTCTTCCCCGTGTTCGCAGCGGCACACGTTCACAGTCTGCCCCTCAACCCACCATTCCACCTTGCCGCCTGCCTTTTCCGCGATGGCTTTCAGCGCTTCGTCGCAGTACATCCCCTCGTAGTCTATCGTGATCAGCTCCGTACCTTCCACCGTACCCGTCTTCCAGTCAGTAATGTGGCCCATGCCGTTATTGATAGCCTTCACCACCATCGCCACATGCTCGCGGGGCGTGGCCGTCAGGGTAAACAGGGGGTTGGTGTCCCCGTCCGTCGTCTCCAGCACCAGGAACCGCTTGATCAGGCTCTCGATACCGTACAGCTTCAGGTTATACTCCCATTCACCATCGCTCACCTGCTTCGGCGTGTAGCGTTCTGTCAGCCAGTACCGTTCGCCCAGATAGTCCGTGTAGTCGTTCACGTCCAGGGGCAGGAAGGCATAATAGCTGAACGACAGGGAAAGCACATTGTCTCCCTGAACCTCCTTGCTTTGCGTCGAGCTGTCGTTCACGGCCACATCCGCACGCTTGGTTCCGGCTTTATCATATATCGTTAGAAGCATATTCTAATAGCGTTTGAATGGTTATATAATCGGTTTCGGTTCCCGGAACTTTACCCGGAACTTTCCGGCATGCACACCTTCCGTCCACAGATAGGTCAGCGGGGTGAACTTCGTACAGTCGGCATACTTCACCCGCAGCTGCAGATCCAGCTGGGGGAAACGGATCTCCAGCCAGCCGTCCTTCCCTTGCTTCAGGAAATTCACAAAGGCAAAGTACTGCTTCATCCAGCCTGCCTGGGTCTTGTTGTAAAGCGCAAAATGCAGCGTCACGTCACGCGCTTCATTCCGTGGGGTCAGCACGGGGCTGTATTTTTCCCCGTGCTCTTCCCGTATGTCCACAGCCGTATCCTTCTTGGCCTTGCTCGGGGTCAGGATGGCCGTCAGGTTCTCCATGCCCCCGCGCCGGTCTTCCACCAGGAACACGCCGTATTCCGTCCAGATGTCCGTGCCGTTCACCAGCACCAGTCCGCTCAGTATATTGCCCATATCACTTCACTTTTAGTCCGTCACGTATCATTTTCTTTATCACTTCCTTCAGTTCGCCCAGGTGTCCGGCGCTCACACCGGTGTTCTCGGCTATCCGGGCCAGATGCCCTTCAGCCGTGTCCATCTTCTCCACCACGCTTTCCAGCCGGTCGTCCATGCTGCTCCAGTGCTGCAGCCCGCCGGTGAACATGCCCTCCAGCTTCGTGCCCTGGTCCTGCGTCATGGCCGTAAAGCCGCCCGCTTTCGCACTTTGGCTCGTACCGCCCTGCTGCGTCTTGTCATAACCGGTGGCTGCCGCCAGGTTGTCACGCAGGGCAAGGGCTTCATCCATATACTGCATGTACTCTTCCATCAGCGCGTTCCGTTCCGCCTCGGTCAGTTCGTTGTCCTCCATGGCCTTGCCGAACTTCTCCCACCAGCCTTTCAGTTTGTCGCTGTACATCTCACCGATCTTGTTGCTCAGCATCGCCCGCATGAAGTACTCGGATATATCCTCCGCCGCATCCTTGGCACCGTACTTCATGTTCATCAGGTTGTCGATGAAGCTGCTGTACATACCGTCGAACGAAATGCCCGTCAGCCCTTCATACAGCTGGTCGGTCAGTTCCTCCAGCTTGCCGGCCTGGTCTATGTAGTCATCCAGTTTCTCGGTCAGTCGCCCGCCATAGCCTCCCTTACCGGTATTCTGGATTTGCGTCCACATATCCACGTTGCTGCGCAGTGCCTTCATTTCCTCCGGGCTCAGGCTCCACAGGTTCCCGTCCCACTGGCGGCCGATCTGTCCGCTCAGTTTGTCTATCTGTGCCTGGTTGAAACCGCCCCAGTAGTAGTTCCAGCTGTGGTGGCTACCGCTGTAGCGTGCCTGTTCCTGCGCTATCTGCAGATAGTTTGCATTCGTCTCTTTCTGGTATTTGTAAGCATCCCGGTAAGCTTCCACCGATTTTGTCCCCTTGCTTGCCTTGATGGTATCGGTCAGGTCTTCGATGGAAGTCTGCAGTTTCTCGTTCCGATCTGTAAGACGGTCAATAGCAGCCTGCACTTCCTTGGCGTTTCCGCCGATGCCAAACAGTTTGTTGAAACCTCCGAAAGACACCGTGTTCAGCAGTCCTCCGATACCTTTCACAAGGGAACCGCCTATCTGTTTGAACAGGTCTCCGCTGAGGATATTGTCGAGTATTCCGGTTATCGCATTGAAAATGGTGTCTATCAATGATGAGATAATCGGGCCGATACCGTCTTTCAGCAAATCCAGTATGGAGAGAATGGCCGATATAATCTGCCCGATGACTCCGGCACTTGACAGGGTCTCGGACATCTGACTGATGGCATCACCGACCTTGCCTCCGATATTCAGTTTTGAAAGACCGGTAAGCATGCTCTGGATTCCTTCAAATGATCCCTGCAAGGTTCCGCTCGCAAAGCCGTGCAACCCGTCGGATACCATGTTCAACCCGTCAACCGTGTCCCGGGAGGCACTTTTCACCTCCCCGGCAAGCGCCTTCATTTCAGAGGTGGCGTTCAGGTATTCTTCGTCAGCTGAAACGCTGGACGATTGGGCCGTTTGAAGAGCGATTTTGGTACGTTCTATTTCTGCCTGGTTACCGCTTTCAAGAGCCTTGTTGTAATCGGTCTGCGCCGCTTTTAACCGGGCGAATGCCGCTTCCTGCTGCAGTTCCGCATTTTGCACGCGTGTTACGGCATCCCCCAAAGCGTGCATCTGCGTTTGCAGCCGGGCAAAATCCAATGTCCCGTTGCCACCGGGGAGCATGCTTTGAATACGTTCAATGGCATCGTAAACGACCTGCTGGTCTGCGGCTCCCGTTTTTTTGAACTCATCCGTCTTGACATACTGTTTAAGTTCGCCAAGCAGGTTCTTCATCTGGTCTGCAAGCAGACCGGTCAAATCCCCGAACGCTGCTCCCCAGTCTATCTTCTGGGTAAGGGCTTCCATGTCCACTTTGTGCACAGCCGCATCACGCTGCTTCTCCAAAGTCAGCCTTTCGCCCTGGGACTGTGCCTTGCGGATTTTCTCGGCATATTCTTCAGCGATGGCCAGTTTCTGCTGCTGGAAGGTCCCGTATTCCTTCAGATAGTCACGCATGGCTTCCGCCTCTTCCCTGTACACGTCCGTCTCCGCTTTTTTCCGGGACGCGGTGTTTGAGGCACGGGCTTTTTCAAGTTCATCCTGTTGCTCCCGGGTAAGTCCGTTATCTCCGGTGGAAAGGCCGGCTTCCTTGTTCTCACGCTTCCAGTCGGTTTCCTGCCGGTTTATCTCTTCTTTCCGGGCGTTATAGTCATATTCGATTTGTGCCAGTTTCTTTTCGGTACCGGCTTGCATACGGTCTATCTCTTCCTTCCGGTTCTCGGCCTGCAGGGCGGCAAGATCCTGCGCCAGCCTGCGCTCTGTGGCAAGTCGTTGCCTGGCTTCCGCTTCCGGATTCTTTCCGGGCTGTTTGGGGTCGATATGCCCGCCGATATTTCCTTTCTTGGCTGCTTCTGCGGCTTTTTTTACCTCTTCTTCCGCTTTTTTCAGATAACCGTCGCGTTTGTTTTCGGCATTTTTCAACAGTATGTCATAAGCTTCCTGATCATGTTTCTTAATGGCAGCCTGTGCATCATAGAACTGCCCGGATTCTGCCATGCTTGACTGCATGATATATTGTCCCCATTTCCCGAAAAAACCCATGGCGCTTTCCGCCTCTTCCGGTTTCTGCGCCTTGATTTTATTCACCTCTTCATCGGCTTCTGCAGCTTTTTTTACAAGGTTCTGGACATTGGCCTGGTGCAGCAGGACCTGTACATAGTCCTCGCTCTTTTGGATAAGGGTATCATACCATTCGGAAAGTGTTTTATAATACCCGAAAGATTCCCCGTACTTGCGGTTCAGTTCCTCTACCTTCGCCTTTTCCTGTTCCTTGCTGCCGGTGAAGTTCTTTATTTCATCGATGACCGATTTCAGTTCGAAGCGGGTACGCACCATCTGGGCACGGCCGTCCTTCTCTATCTCGGTCATTTCCTTGACTGATACGTTGAATTCATCCACGCCTTTTTTGGCACTGAACAGGTTTTTCGTCCAATCCCAGATTTCATCACCGTACATTACCAGCAGCATGATGCCGGTGGTCATGGCCGTCTGCCAGGAAAAGAGCGAGGACAGGACCTGTTTCCATACCGGTGTGCCTTTCTTGCCTGACTTCTGCAGCTCATCATATTCCTTACGGGCACGGGCCAGTTCGTCCGTAAAAATCGGCAGGTTGTTGGATATGGCCAGAAAGAACATCTGCGGTCCCATGGCCAAAGAAGGCATTTCACGGGCCATCTGCTGGATGCTGTTGTGAAGCCCGTTGAACTGGCGCTGTGCATTGGGCATGTCTGCAGGGGTGACCTGCACGGATTCCGATTCCTCCTGCAGCAGTTTCAGTTTGCCGCGCAATTCCTCAAGCTGCTTCTCCAGTGCATGGATCTGCGCGATATTGGCACTCTGGTCCAGATTGGGGGCAGCCGTCTCCCCGGCAAGGCGCAGCCTTTCCAGTTCAGCCTCCAGCAGCCTGACGGTATTACGCAGTTCCAGCGCCTCACGTTCGGCCTTGTTCATGCCGGGCGTGAGTTTGTCCTTCATCAAAAATTCAACTTCTACAGGTTTGCTCATTCCAGTTTGCTTTGAAAAAATCCTACTATATCGTTCGCTTCATCCTCGGCGCTGTGTTCCGGTCTGGGAGCACCGTTTCCGCCGCCTTGCTTTTTCCGCACATACCGCGGCGCGTCGCTCAGCATCATGATCAGCGTCTGGTAATTCACCCCATCAAGGATGTAATCCACGCTCCAGCCGGTCGCCGATGCAATCTGCCACACGAAGCCGAAAGGGCTATGGGAACCTTCATACCGGGTTCTTAACTCCCCTTCCTTGCCTGGCTCAGTCTCGGAGTCATCGGGTTCGCCCGCGCTGTCGAGCTGATAATACGCATAAAATCCTTCGTGCCCATCAGACGCTCGAATGTTCGGAACATGGCCGTCAGATAACGCCACTCCACAAAGTTCCGCAGTACCCACGCTGTCACCCCGATGCCCACGTGCCGCGACACGTATCCCCGGCATACCGTATAGGCCAGCAGGCGGCTCACAGCCTTACCATGCTCCGCCACAAAGGCCAGTTCCTCGGTCTTGTCCTTCGGTTGCCAATCGGGTTTGACACCCGTCTTCAGGTATTCCCGCGCCAGCAGAATCTGACCCCGCAGCCTCGGACGCTTCATCGTCACACGCACCTCCACCGGGCGTTTCAGCCACGGAAGCTTCCACCTTTTAAGAGGTACGGACACGCCGCTGTCAAGCAGCGCGTCCGCACACTCCATCTCTATCAGTTGTTCCAAACGGTCAGCCATACGTTAGCCCTCCTCACTTTGGAGCGATGCTGCAGCCGCGGCTTCCGCCGGCGGCAGCTTGTACTGCCCCCACTCGTCCGGTATTGCTTCCGTATCGAACACGCCGTAAGGCTGCGAACCGTCCTCCGGCATCGCCACTTCGAGCGTAACCTCTATCTTGGAGGTTTCTGTAAGGGTCAGCTTGCCTGCAGGATTGGAAAGCAGCGTGGCGTTGGGAATCAGTACGCTCTGTCCGGACACGAGGGAGAGTTCCCATGGTCCCTGCATGACAAGCACCTCCGACGGGGCTGTCCAGCCGATCGGAGTTTTCTTTTCCGAGTCTTCTTTCTTATAATGCAGGCTGCCGCCAAGCAGTTTGTGCAGGTTCGAATAGTTCATCTGGATCACATTGAACGTCGGGGCGATGCCGCCGTTACTCTGTGGGATGACCAGCACCGGGGCACCCTGCACCTGTTCGGCCTCGATCTTCGCGGCCTCGGGTTTCTTGCCGCCCAGGTCAAACGAGTTCTTTTCAATATACCCGATTGTGAAATCCTTATACTTTACGGCTCCTATGCCGTACATGAAATTCTTGTTCATCGTTTATAAAGTTTGATGGTTAATAACACACCGGCCAATAAGCCGGCCAATACACCTGTGATAAACGTCCGCATCCGGTTCGGAGGGCGTTTTTCTACTGTTTGAACGTCATTTGAAATTTCGCTCTTGGTTTCGCTACGGATGCGCGCCAGCTCTTCTTCATACCATAGCACCAGCTGCTGCAGACTGTCACACGAGGCTTCGGCCACGATGTTCCCGCTGTCGTCGCTGCCTACGGTCAGATTCGCCTGTCCGCTCTTGCCACGGTACACGGCACCTTCAGGAAGTTTACGGAGGCTGTCCGCAGGTATAGACAGCTTCACCGAACTCGCCGGTATACCCGCCATCACCAGTCCCGCCCGTCGGCTTCCGCTCGCGCTGTCGGTGCTTGCCGATTCCGTCTGTATCTTCTCCACCGTCGTGCTCTTCCTGCTGCTTGCGCAGCCCGCCAAGCACAGGACAGTCATCATGATGGCGGCAACTGTTGGCAGTGTCAATGGCCTTGCGCAGTCGCGCCATTTCGCGCTTGTTGGCCTGCAGGTCTTTTCTTGTTGCATTCAGTTCTTCTTTTAAGGGTACCACAATATTGCTCACCAAAACGCGGGTGGCATGTTCTGCGTTATCCACACGCACACCCTCTGCGTCGGCTTCGGCTTTCATCGCTTCCGCTTTCGCTTTCCTCACCGTAGCACGCAGGGAACCGATGGCTGCTGCAGTGCCCACAAGGCCGCCGCTAAGAATAATGTTCATGATCTCGCTAAAGTCCATACCACCCGTTTTTTAGTCAGTCAACCTTTTATTCTGCTTCCTCGCGTTTCTTTCGGAATAGTCCGATAACCCATTGCACCAGTCCCGTGTCGGCTACCCCATTGGCTACAAGTGAGGCACCAAAACCATAGAGCAAGGCAATGTCCCAGCTCACATCACTCACAAATCCGGCATCAAGCCACCACAGTAGCATCGCGCACACCAAGCCCACACACCAGCTCACCAGCTGCGTCACCCAGCCTTTCATGTTGGGGAACAAACCTTTCAACCCTTCAGTAAGCACCACCACACCGCCGACGAAACCGGCAAAGGTGCCAATCATTGCGTCATAGTCCGTTGCCGGAACATCGGCCCCTTGGGCCATCACAGCCGATACTGTTCCCAGCATCAGCATCATAAACAGCATAATTCGTTTCATTGATTGCTTCTTTTATTATTGGTTAATACCTATTTCTTTCAGCCATTTCTGTACATCGAAACTGGGGCAGGCTTTGGCCGCCAGCTCGTTGTGTCCCACAATGCGCACATCCGGGAATCTGCGATGGAAGTCCTTCACATACTTCTCCAGTGCCTTTTTCTGGCAGCCGGTGCGGGTGTCCTTCGGGGTCTTGCCGTCCTTGGCCACACCGCCGGCATACACAATGTGGCGGCTCACGCTGTTGTACCCCTTGGCTCCGTTGGTCACTTCCCAGGGATCCACCTGCGCATCCTCGTTGTTGTTCACCAAGCGTTCCACACCGCCCTGCAGGTGGAACAGGTCGGTGTAGCCCACCTGTTTCCAACCTCTGCCACCCTGGCTTACGGGCGAAGTGTGCCACTTCCGGATGTCCGCCGATGATACCTCACGCCCCTCCGGGGTTGCCGTACAGTGAATTACCAGATACTTCAATTTTGCCATACCATCTTATCCTTTCTGGTTTTGGGTAATGGTAATCTTGGCCGTCTTGCTGCGGTCGGCATTGAGCGTAAGGGTCAGTGTACCGGTTTTCTGACTGCCACTGTTTGCACCGGCCGAAATCTTCACGCCTTTATCCGTCGCTTCCACCTTGAAGCCGGCAGGGGCACTGCCTATCTCATATTCTCCGCTGGCGGTCACGGTCACTTCTTCACTGCCACCGGTTGCCTCAAGGGTCACACTGGCAGGGTCAACTGAAATCTTCTTCTCGCTCGCCTTGAACACGGGGTTGCTTCGCTTGTCCAGCACCACCACTTCTTCACCGAAGGCAATGTTCGTGTCAGCCTTCATCAGCATCTTGAAGAAGTACAGTTCGCTCGCGTTCGAGATCTTGTCAATCTGAATCACGTCTTCATCGTCCTGCAGGTTCACAGCCGCAAACAGGTTGCCGCCGGCATCGGGCGAACAGAGGGTGCACACAATCAGATCATCGGGCCAGGCCGCAAGCGTCTCAATGGTAATGCCCTTGTAGCGACGGGCATTCACATCGGTTTCGCTCGTGTTCTTGGACTCGCGCTGGGTCAGCTCGTCATCATACTTGTCAAAGTCGTTCACGCTCATCAGAATGCGGAGGTCCGGGTTGTTGCGGATGGCCACGGGAATCTTCGCACGCATGGCTTTCAGTCTGCCCAGCATGGTCGATTCTGCGCTGTCCACCACAATCACCTCAGTATCCTTGGCCATCTGGGTCAGGATGCCGTTAAACAAGTGGTCGTCATCATCCCCATATTCACCGTTCACATAGTGGTCACCCAGTTCAAACTGTACCCGCTTGGCCAACTCGGCAAGCAGGGCGTTCTGCGCTTCGGGCGGAAGTTCCGAGAATACCAGGTTGCCCTTCGGCTGCCATTTGCGCCAGATGTTCTCGAACGTGCGGGGGTTAAACACCGTAAAGGCCATGAAGTCCACCGGGTCAAGACTCTTTTCGTCGTAGTTGAAGTTGCCCTTCGAATCCTCCACGCCGGGGTTCTCCTTGCGCTTCTGGAGCATCTTGCCGGTCTTCAGGCGCGGCAGGCTGATTTTCTTCTCCACACCGGGAATCACCATGATCAGCCCCTTTTCCACAATCTCATTGCTCGTAGCGGCAAGCGTCAGCAACTGTTCCAGTACCTCGCCGCTGTAATTCGTGTTTCTTACAATTATTGCCATAGTTCAATCACTTTTTACGTTTGTCCTTAATTTCTCGCATACGCCTGTTCCAGGGGCTTTCTTCACCATTCGGTTCCAGATGCAGGTCTTCCATCACACGGCGCTTTACCGGCAGTTGGGCCAGGGCCTTTTCGCCGTTCTCGCGGTCATTGGCCAAAAGGTTTTCGTAGATGGGGCGGGTAGTCGCATCAATGCGACCGTCCTGCTCGGCTGCGTCAAGCAGCTGCTTGCGGGCGGCAAGGTCTTCGGCTTCAGCCTTGTCTTCGTAGGTCTTCACCTTGGCCTTCAGGTCGGTGTTCTCTTTCGTAAGGATAGGTACCTTGCCTGCCTCTTCCTCCAGTTGGTCCATCAGGCGGAACACATCCGCATCACTCGCGCAGTCCTTGAAGCGCGGGCGTTTCTTTACGTCTTCCAGATTCATGTCTTCTCTGTTTTTTTGTGGCTCAACGAGCCGGTTATTGAATAAAGTATATATCTGCGCCGGTGTACTGTCTGCCGGCACGGGGTCTGCATCATAGATGTCGTCTATGAAACCAAGGTCCAGGGCTTCCTTGGCGGTCAGCCAATGGTCCTCGCCGTCAAAATAGGTCTGTTTCACTTCTTCCTTGCTCATGCCCAGCCGCTCGGCATAGATTTCACTCAAGCTGCCTTCCAGGCTTTCTATCTCTTCCATGCAACGCTGCAGGTCCTGCTTGTTGCCGTAACACCCGCCGCTCACACTGTGCAGCATCAGACGGGCATATTTGCTCATTTCTACGGGCTTGCCGCAAAGGGCTATCACACTGGCCATGCTGGCGGCTATGCCATCCACATAAATGCGGATGTCGGCCTGGCTATGGCGCAGGGCGTTGAATATCGCAATGCCGCTGTACACTTCCCCGCCGTTGCTGTTGATACGCACATGGATGCGTCGGCTCACGCGTTCGGCTTCCATCAGTTCCTGGGCTATGCGCCCGCTTTGCACCTCCGTATAGTCTCCGATGTCCCCGTACAGGAATATCGTACTGGTGCCGTCGTCACTCGTTGTAATATTGAAAAATCTGCTCATCGTCATGTCTTTACCAGCGGTTTCCCCGCCTTTCGATGGTGCGAAAATAGAACATTCCCATGGCACCAAGAAACCGCGTCCGCATCATAACGTTTTCTGGCGTTATCATAACGCTGTAACCCGTCATCATGCGTACGCGCTTTTACAAACCCCGCTTTTTCATGCAATTTTGTAACGTGATTTACAACTAAAAAGGACGATTTATGGCAGATTTGACGAATGCCCAGAAAAAGGAATGGGCAAAAACTTTGTACCTCAAGGAAAACCTCACACAGCAGGAAATCGCCGACCGGGTGGGCGTGTCACGGGTGTCCGTGTCCAACTGGGTACGGGCCGGGAAGTGGGAGGAACAGAAGGTGGGGCTTACGCTCACAAGGCAGGAACAGGTGGCTAACCTCTACCGGCAGGTGGCCGAAATAAACAAGGCCATCGCCGAACGGCCCGAAGGGGAACGGTTCCCCTCATCCAAGGAGGCTGACATCCTCGGGAAACTGTCGGCGGCCATACGCAACATGGAGCAGGAAGTGGGCATTGCCGACATCATCAGTGTCCTCACCGGGCTCATCGACTGGGTACGGGCGGCCGACCTCGAAAAGGCAAAGGAAATTACACGCCTGGCCGATGCGTACATTAAAGACAAATTATAAAGGGATAGACAATGAAACAGACTGACAGACTCGCTCTCCTCGATTGGGAGAAGTACAAAGAAGACATCGCAAGGGCTACACCGGTCGATAGGAACATGACGGCAGCCGAACGGGAAAAACACCGGGAATATCTTGAGAAACATCCCATAGAATGGATCAAGTTCTTTTTTCCGAATTATGTCAAATATGAATTTGCCGACTTCCAGAAAAAGGCTATCCGGCGGATCATTGCACACGATGAATGGTTTGAGGTGCTTTCTTGGAGCCGTGAGCTGGCCAAATCCACCGTCACCATGTTCATCGTCATGAATCTCACGCTTACCGGACGCAAAAAGAATGTGATTCTGACCTCCAACAGCAAGGACAATGCGGTGCGCCTGCTCGATCCCTACCGGGCCAATCTCGAAGCCAACGGACGCATCATGGCATACTACGGCAAACAGGAACTGCCGGGCTCATGGACCGAGGATGAATTCACCACCAAAGGGAAGGTCTCTTTCCGCGCACTGGGTGCCGGACAATCTCCGCGTGGTTCGCGAAACGAGGCCATACGTCCCGACGTACTGCTGGTCGATGACTTTGATACGGACGAGGATACCAAGAACCCGGACATCATCCAGAAGCGCTGGGACTGGTGGGAAAATGCGCTGTATCCCACAAGGTCCATTTCCGAACCTACACTGGTCATCTTCTGCGGAAACATCATCGCCAAGGACTGCTGCGTGGTGAGGGCGGGCGAAATGGCCGACTCCTGGGACATCGTGAACATCCGCGACAAAAACGGTTTTTCCACATGGCCGGAAAAGAACTCGGAAGAGGACATCGACCGCACACTGTCCAAAATATCCAAAAAGGCGGCACAGGGAGAATATTTCAACAACCCGATTTCCGTGGGAGAGGTATTCGAAAACATTGCATACGGCAAGGTTCCGGCACTCTCCAAATTCAAGTTCCTCGTGGTGTATGGCGACCCGGCACCGGGCGAAAGCAAGGGTAAGAAAGGCAAATCCTTCAAGACGGTTTCGCTCTGTGGCAAATTGGGTGGCAGGCTTTACGTCATCAAGACTTTCCTGGCACAGGCGCTCAATGCGGAGTTCATTGACTGGTATGTCCGGATGCTTGAATTTGTCGGGGGCAAGACCAATGTCTATTGCTACATGGAGAACAACAAGCTGCAGGACCCTTTCTTCCAACAGGTGTTCAAACCGCTGGTGGCAAAAGTACGCCGCGAACAGAAGATTGCGCTGTTCATCCGGGGCGACGAGGAGAAGAAGACGGACAAGGCTACGCGCATCGAGGCCAACCTTGAACCGCTCAACCGCGAGGGGAACCTCATCCTCAACGAGGCTGAACGGGACAATCCGCACATGAAGGAACTGGAGGATCAGTTCAAGTTGTTCACCCTGACCATGCGCTATCCGGCCGACGGACCGGATGCGGTCGAAGGGGCGAACCGTATCATTGACGAACTGATCAGGCGCATTGAACCGCCCGTATTCCGATCACGGAAGGATGTAAGAAAACGGAATAAGAAAAGATTATGACAACTCTAAAACAATAGGACTATGAGCAAATTTGTTGAACTTACCGATTACGATGCGAGCATCCACCGAGACATCCTCGACGCACTGGTTCGCGAAGACGAAACGGTCATTGAGGTTTGCGAGGACAGGGCCATTGCCGAAATGCGGTGTTATCTGGGCAAACGCTACGACTGCAACAAGATTTTTGCAGCCACCGGCGAGAACCGTAACCAGCTCGTGCTGATGATGGTCATCGACATGGCGGTCTATCACATCTTCTGCATCCACAACCCGCAGAAACTTTCCCAGGTACGCAAGGATCGTTACGAACGGGCGGTGGAATGGATGAAGGCGGTGGCCGACGAGGACATTTCAATCGAAGGGGCTCCGCTGCTGCCCGAGGAACAAAGGGCGGGCAGGTCGGATTTCCGCATTCAAAGCAACCGCAAACGAACGAACCACTGGTAAAAAGCAAGCATCATGAAAAAGAAAAACAGAAAAAACAACAAAGCCGGCATCATCACCGTAGGGGGAAACTTCACGTTGCCGGGACAAAAGAGACCGAATGTGATTGTGCTCACACAGCCCAAACGCTTCGGGCTGGACATTTCCGACTACATGGCAGCCGTAAGGGTGGCCGAGAATGTCGATTTCTCGCGACGTTACAAACTTTATGACCTCTACGAGGACATTCTGATGGATACCCACCTTTCCTGTGTGCTCGAAAAGCGAAAGAATGCCGTGCTGTGCTCCAACATGGAATTCCGGGTGGACGGGAAGCCCGACGATAAAATCAACGAACAGATACAGTCGCCCTGGTTCAACCGGCTGGTGGGTGACATCCTTGATGCGAAATTCTGGGGCTTCTCGCTCTGCCAGTTCTACAAGCTGCAGGAGTGGGTGGATTATGACCTGGTACCACGCAAGCATGTGGATCCGGTCAGGGAACTCATCCTGCGCCACCAGACGGACATTACCGGCCATTCCTGGAATGAATATACCGACCTGCTGTTTGTGGGTTCACCGTCCGATTTGGGGCTGTTGGCCAAGGCTGCACCTTGGGTCATCTACAAACGTAACACTACGGGCGACTGGGCACAGTTCTCCGAGGTATTCGGCATGCCTATCCAGGAATATATCTATGATTCCGACGACGACGAGTCACGCCAGCGGGCCATGGAGGATGCGGCCAATGCCGGAAGTCTGGCGCAGTTCTTCCATGCCAAGGACACGGAACTCAAACTCACGGAAGCCGGAAACAAAACAGGGTCTGCCGATGTCTATGAACGCCTCTGCGAGCGGTGCAACAACGAAATTTCCAAACTGATACTGGGCAATACGCTGACCACCGAATCGTCCGAAAAAGGCACGCAGGCTTTGGGTACGGTTCATAAGAAAGTAGAGGACAAGGTACTGGAGGCCGACCGGAAGTACGTGCTCAACGTGCTGAATTACGACATGACGGACATTCTGCTGCGCATGGGCATCAACACCGAAGGGGGTACGTTCTGTTTCCCCGAACCGAAGGAAACGGATGCCGGTACCAAAATATCCATCCTCACGCAGCTGAAGAAGAACTTCAACATCCCCATCGACGACGACTATCTCTATGAGGAATTCGGTATCGACAAACCGGCCAATTACGAGCAGCTGAAGGCGGAACAAAAGACGGCTGAACAAGCCGACCAGATTCCAAGCCCGAAGAAGGAGCCGGAGCCAGCGAATAAGGGACGGGATGATGAACCGACACCGAAACAGAAAAGAAACTTCCGGAACTGGCTCAAAGTTTTTTTCGTGAAAGCCCCGGCAGACGGGGCAGCTTTAGACTGGTAGTCGACAGACTGTATGCGGCTGATAATGGCAGCATCTCCATGGAGTTTGACTTCTCCGAAGAGGTGCTGCGGCGTGCCTTGCTGAACATATACAGCAGGGACTTTCATCCGGCAACCGAAATCGAAATCAACCTGTTCAATGAAATATGGGCAAAGATGGACAAGGCGGCAAAGGAAGGGTTCAGCAAATCCAAGGCCATTACTCCGGACGAGGATTTCAGAAATGCCATACTCCGGAACAATGCCGTATTCTCGGCATTCAAGGTACATCGTATGCAGAATGACATGGCACGACTTTTATTGGATTCAAACGGCATTTTAAAACCGTTCGACAAATGGGTACAGGAAGTCTTGCCCATTGCTTCCCATCAGGTTCGTCACTGGCTGCGGACGGAGTATGATACGGCGGTCATCCGGGCGCATCAGGCGGCTGACTGGCAACAGTTCCTGCGCGAACGCGATATTCTGCCCAACCTCAAATGGCTACCGTCCACCTCCATTCATCCGGGGGCTGACCACCGCCCGTTCTGGAATACCATCCGGCCGATTGATGACACGTTCTGGAACATCCACCGACCGGGCGACCGGTGGAACTGCAAGTGCGACCTCACTGCCACCGACGAGGAGCCGACACCACTTCCGGACGAAGACGACAAGAACAAGCCCCAGCCCGGACTGGATAACAATCCGGGAACGGACGGCAAACTGTTTTCCGACAATCATCCATATCAGGCAGAAGCCCACAAGGGTGCCCAAAAAGCGGTGGATAAACTTATGGCCCGTATTGACGAGATGATTGCGGAAATGCCGGACTACCTTACCGGGGAGGAAAAAATGGCCATTGCCCGGAACAACCTCGAAATGGAAAAGGCTCTTAAAATCAAAAAAGGAAAACCTATGGATGTGGATAAGGCGGACAAACAGAATGCAAATCCCAAACATGTGGAAGAGTATATTTTGGATTCCAAAGGAATATACCGCGATAAAAGGGGAAACAGATACCGGAAGAACAGCGATTACGATAAAAAACGGGATACTCCATACAGTATCAACTGCCAGACTTGCGCACCGGCATACGCTTTACGATTACGTGGATGGGATATTACCGCCAAAGGCAATGTCGCAGGGTCTAAACTTGAATATCTGAGTAATGGACGTGCTTTTGAAGTCTGGAAAAACACCGACGGTACTCCGGCGCAACATATAAGTATAAACAGCTGGCTTGCGCACAAAGGATACCTGAAAATGACCCCTAAAAGGTACATGGAGTATTTCAATGAGGTATGTAAGGAAGAAGGCGTATATGAATTGTGCATCGGCTGGAAAAGCGGGGGCGGGCATGCTACAATCCTGCAACGGTTTGCGGATGGTGAACTAAGGTATATCGAACCCCAAAGCGATAATTCTGCCGGTTCAGGAATGGAATGGAAAGACGTAAAATATTTATGTGAAATAGGAGCTGCGACTTCCCACAACTGCAGGGGAGTCCTGAGAATTGACAATAAGCTATTCGATGTCTCCTTCCTCGATATTTTCGATACATGAATCGATAACGTCAAGGGATAACGGACCGGTTATTTCGGTTGCGTCTTTACCGTCATACAGATAGACGAAAGGATAACCGGTACAGGAGTCCCCCGGAAACTTGAACACATAGGCTTCCTGGCCTTCATAAATACCAAGGTATTCGAAGGTGTCACCGTATTGCTCAATAAGTACACGGGCCTCGTTCTTTACTTGTTCCGGTATATTCATAACGCATAAAAGGCATATTGGAAGCCTCGGTTGCAAAGTTATAAATTATTCTTGAATTACTGATGATTATGGACATAAAAGATTTTACGGAAATGATAAAGCGGAAACGTGACAGGCTGGACAGTATGATGCGCCGCAAAATGCCAGTCATGGTAGGACGAATGGCCAAAGACCATTTTCAGGATAACTTCCGGCAGGGTGGATTTGTCAATGGCGGTCTTCACCCTTGGCCCAAAGCCAAACGGCTGTCCTCGGGAGGTTCCGATGCCGCCAGCAATTATGGAACGCTGCTCTCCGGCAGGAAACATCTGTTCAAATCGGTCGGATATACACCTGCAGACTACCGGGTAAGGGTATTCAACGAGGTGGTCTATGCACCCATCAACAACTGGGGCGGGGAAATCGATGTCACCGTCACAGACCGCATGAGGCGCTTTGCATGGGCCAAGTTCTACAAGGCTTCGGGAAAAAGAAAAAAAGCCGGCACAGGGCAAAAGAAACGCGTCAAACGACGTTCCAAGCCGAAGGAACTGAATCCGCAGGCACAGTTCTGGAGGAACATGGCGCTTACCCAAAAAAAGAAACTGCACATCCGCATCCCGCAGCGCCAGTTCATGGGCGAAAGCGAAGAATTGAACCGGCGTATCCGGGAAAAGGTGGACCAGGAAATTACCAACATTTTAAACCAATAACGATATGGACGAAATTTTTATCGCAATCATGGAACAGATTGCACAGGAAATGCCGGAACTCTCTCTCATCGACGAGGACTACGGACAATTGGAAATGGGAGCAGAAGAAGACCAGTACCCGGTCACTTTCCCTTGTGTATTAATCGGAAATACAAACTCCGACTGGCACGACCTCGGATACGGGGCACAGAAAAGCGAATCCGCACTGACCGTCCGGCTGGCCATCGATTGTTACGACGATACAAGCTACGCATCCGGCACGTATGACAAGGTGAGGGAAAGGCAGCAGCTGGCCAAGAAATTATACAAGTCGCTGCAGTGTCTGCAATGCACGGACAACGCTTCGCCGCTGGTACGCGAGAAAAGCCGTTCGTATGCCATGCCGCATTACATCAAGGTCTATGAAATGACGTTCTCATTCACACTGCACGATGAATCGGCCATGCCGTCATCTTATGGGGAATAGTTCCAGCTGGGCGGCAGTCAGACGGGGGGCTTTCACCTTGGGAACAGGCTTCAGATTGTAGTCTGTTCCCTCACGTGATTTCCGGCGGATGATGGTCATGATACGTTCCTCGGATATAAAGAATTCGCGCTCCGACAACACTTTTAAAGCATCGTCGAACCGCAACCGCTGTATTTCTGTCCAATAGTAGTAACGACGGCATAGTGCCTCGTCACGCAGCTTGATCAGTTCTTTATCCCGTCCTTTGCCCATACATTTTATTTCTCTTACAAAAATAACTGATTTCCATCTATTTTAAGAACAAAAGCGCCGCAATTATAACAACTGCGGCGCTTTCTGTTTATAGGGTTAACGGGTTTCGGCTACAAACGGCAGAAACTGGGTTCAATGCGGGTCCATACGCCGTTTTCAGGGTTGCGGCGGCTGAAGTAGTAGTTGGTGGCATTGCGCTGCACTACATTAGCTTCCTTGAACAGGCGCATGATGTCTGCATACTCTTCATCGAACTTATCTTCCAGTTCATACAGCTTTGAAATGCTCTTGTAGTCCAGGTCGCCCATTTTGTTGCGCTCCAGCAGGGTCATGGCCATCTGATACATCGGATCATCCGAACCTTTCTCGCTGTTCTGCATGTAGCGCTTCAGGTAGTCAATCAGACGGTCGGCTGCCATGTCGGCTCGTTCATCGAAGCCTTTCACCTTGTTGCTTTTCACCTCCAGACGGAAGTCACCGTCCGTAATGGTGTAGCTGCGCTGTTCGTCGCTTTTCACCTGGCCGTATTCCTTCATCACCTTGGTAAAGGCATCGGCTTCTTTTTCCAGCCATCCGCGGAACCCGGTCACGGCATTCACCATCTCAAGGACGTTGGTCTTTACTTCGTGCATAAACTCACCGCGTAATGCCTCGTAAGTTTCACGACGGGCGATGCGGTCTTCTTTCTCTTCTTGCTGCAGCTGGGCCATGAGGGCTGCTCGCTGTTCTTTACTCAGGGACTTGATGTCCACACTTTGATTGTTCTTTTCCATTTTAAATCATTTTAGTTGTTAATCAGCTATTACTTTGTCATCCTTCAGCAGCAAAGCGAATGTCCTGTCTCTTTCTGCTTTGGTTTCAAACTTCTTGTATGTCTTCCAGCCACCGTTTATGCCGGTACACATCTTTATCCTCGGGCCTGGATAATCATCCTTTCGTATTATACAGAACCCCGCTTTTATCAGCTTGTCTTGGTCATCTATCCTCATAATCATCCTGCTTTTCCGGTTCATCGTCTATCAGCATGGCCTCCCCATTGGCATACGCCCAGTCGGCCAGTTCGTTGAAAAACTCCGCTGCATCCTGGTTCTCCATATCGGATGTCGTAAGGGTCACGTCTTTTCTTATGCGCTCAAGCGCTTCATGTGCTTTTTTATCCATATTGCTCTATTTATCGGTTAAACCTCCTTTTCGTTGGATAGCCCGCAGTTTGATGGCCAGTTGTTCCAGCTCGGCTGTACTAACCTGAACAAAGGGCTTGCCGGCTATCCGGGGGTTGTTGCAGAATTCGTTCACCCGGTTCCAGTCGGTGGTGTCTATACCCAACTGCTGCATCAGCTTCAGGCAGACGCTGCGTTTCCGTCGCAGTTCCTCGCGAAGTTTCTGCCGCCATTCATCCTGCCCGGTCAGTTTCTCCAAGGCACAGCAGCAGGCTTCATATTCCTTGGATGTCATTTCACGGAGGCTTTCCGTACGGTTCCACGTGTACTGCAGAACGATTTGCTTCTTTAGCCCTTCCCGGTCTCCTGTACAGGGCAGCTTGTTGAACAATGTGTAAAACCGGGCGAAATTGGTTACTTCCTGTGCCATCTTTATTCTATTAATAATTGGAATCCTTTTTCCGTAATATACATATCCTCACGTTCTATCCACGGTTCTCTCAAATCATCATCTTCTTCTTTGGAATCCGAGAAATTCAAACGAAGGCTGTTCTCAAGGCTGCAATCTATTTGTTCCTCTATGTCAGCAATGCTTGCATCTTCAGGAACTGATCCTCTAAACTTTACAAGTACCGTAATTTCTTTTGCCATAATTCAAAAACTAAAAGGTTATTCAAACAACACTTTAATGCCACACGAACTGGCCACATCAAGTTCCAGCTTGGCTCCCTTGCTCAATTCCCAGTCCTTCAGCATGTAGATATAGTCACAAGCCAACAGCAGGGCAATGTCGGCCCGCATGTGGACTCTCCAATGGGCTTCATCCGGCAATCCGTTCTTGAAAGGGTTTACAGGATCATAGCCTTGTGTCATCAGTTTCTCCTCGGCACGGCTGAAGGCTTCCTTGCGCTCATTCATATCATAGTGCGCGATGGCTCCGCTGATGTACACTTTCCCGGCACCGGTCGCTTCACCACGTTGAAAAGCCTTGTGTCGTTCCCACCGTTCCGGAACCACCACACTGTAGTTGCACGATTGGCAGCAGCAGCCTTCTTCTTTCACGGGGAACGGGTTGTATCCGTAACCCTCATACTCTTTGCCGCAGATGCAGCACACTTTCTTTTCTTCTTTCTTTTCCATCACTTCAAATCTTTAATGTTTATTTGGCAGGACGGATGCCATACTTGAATATTCCGGGCAAACATCACATCTCTGGTTTCTATCACTACGTGTCCCTTTGTCTTGGCCCTGCGCAGACGGAGGTCACTTTGTATGTTACGCTCTACCCAATCGTCCACCACGGCCTCCGCCTCCTGTCCTTTCAGGAGTATCTGGTACAGCTTATTCTCCCATTCCATCATTCAAATAATCCTCCATATTATCGTCCTTCAATGTTTTGGCAGCACCTTCTTCCCATATCACGTAGGGCTCACCGGGCTTTTCCATAAAGCGGCTTTTGCACCAGGCTTTGAAACAGCTTACCATGATTTTTACATCGGCATCATATTCCACCTTGCGGGCGCTTCTACCTGCCGGATGTGCCCCTTCAGCATGGCTGATGAAGATAAATAGTTTCTTGGGGTGGCGCTCCTTAAACTCCTTGTAGGTCTTGTAGTTCAAACCACTGTATTGGAAACTGTCGATAATCACGATTCCGGGACTGCCTCTGCGCTGCAGCCGTTCCTCCAATTGCTCCATCGGTTCCCGGTCAAGGATCATCAGCTTCTTTTTCACTTCACACATCTTATGCCGTTTCAGGCTCATCTGGAACGACAAACCGGTACTTTCTTCCAAACTGTCATAAATCACGCGTCCGAAACTGCACAGGTACTTGGCCAACTGCATCACAAAGCTGCTCTTTCCGTTCCCACTGGCACCCCAGATAATCCACACGCCACTCTTGGCAGGGTTGCCAATCGAGGCTTGCCAAGCCCCGGTAAATTCATACCGGGGTATCTTCATATTCAGCACCTCACCGGGGCTGTAGGCTCTCTTCAGTTTCACGGCTACCTCCTTTCAATTCTTCAATAAGAGCATCAGCATAGTCCACAGCAAGTCCGGCAACTTGTTTTATAGACATTATACCTGATGAATTGCTTCTTACTACCGGAAGCATGCTTTTGGCAATTTCATATCTGCGCTGTTCCCAGTCTATCTCATTCGCTTTTCTCATCTCGCGATGGATACCGATAACAGCATCCATCGCTTGCATTTCTATCTTGCTTATCATGCCTGCACCCTCCTTAATTTTTCGATTTCGGTATAAACGCGCCTCAAGCCGCCTCCGGTACTGTGAACAATCTTGGCAATGTCGGCACCGTCCGGGGCATTGATTTTGGCCACGATGGCAGCCTGTGCCTTCAGGAACTTTTCTCGTTCCTGGGCATCATCCGGGGTCACTTTGCTGTAGGAATCCCCGTAACGGCTCAACATTTCGGTATAACCCACCTTCTTGCCTTCGATGGCGCGATTGATTTTCTCCTTCAGCCCGTCGGCTCCCATCATGTACCAGGCGCAGCAGCGTTCCGTGGCGTTCCACAGGGCCTTCAACTCCAAGAAGGCTTCATACTGCAGGTCGCCGGCTTCGTCCAGAATAACCAGGGGCGTATCAATCGTGCGCAGGTAGGCCACCAGATCCTCATACACGTCGCTGTAGCGTCCGTTGCTGGTCACGCCGAATTCCTTGGCAATGTAGCGTATCAGCTTCAGCTTGGTCTTCACCTGACTGCAGTCCACATACACGGCGTGCTTGTGCTGCTTCACATAGGCTTTCGCTGTAAAGGTCTTGCCGATATTGGGCATATCGCACAGGATGGCGCTCAAACCGCTTCCCTGGCACACTTCCAGCTGCTTGCTCACAAACACGTAGGTCGGGGTCTGGGCTGCCAGCCAGGGCATTTCCGTACGCAGTTGCACGCCCAGTCTTCGGGCTATGCCTACCCAGTTGGCATCACTGACCTGCTTTTCATAATTGCCCCGTTTGATGGCGTTGTAAACGCTGGGGGCTATGCCCAGTGCCGTGGCATGGCGGTTGTCACTGGGATAATTTTCACGGTCGGCGGCTATCGCTGCCACAATACGTTGCTTTACTTCATTTGTTATTTCCATTTGAATGCTGTTTTAAATTCGTTCTAACGTCGTTAATTATATCTTGGCTACCGCATCATGCTCGAAGGCACTGATGTCCATATAGGCTAAGTAATCGTCTTCTTCGGCTTGTGCAGGAAGGGGAACGGCTTCCGCTTGTACCTCTGTTATCAGCTTCGCTTCCTCTTTGGCAAGGATGCCCATACGCTTGATCTTTCCGTCCTTCATCATCTTGTCGAATTTGGCTACATACTTGGCCTGTTCGGTATAGGCTGCCCTGTCGGCTTCGGTCTGCTCGGCTGTATTCTCATTGTAACGGGCTACGGCCTTGCAGGTGGCGATATATCGTCCGTTCTGGTAGATATATACCTCGCTGATGGTTCCGTCAGCATCGGGCAGATAATAGGCATCTACCTTGTAGTTTCTCGGCTCCAGTTTTTCGATGATTTCCGGGCTGGGCAGTCCGTATTGGTTGTACATCACCGTACAGTAGGTATTCTGCCGGATGGTTGTTTCGGTGTGCTGCCCGATGAACCGGTAAAGAACGGCCTTATCCCAAGGGGCAAGGTTCGGGTTCTGATGAGCGCAAAGCACATCCCAACGGCTCATGCCCGGATAGCGCTTCTGGTTTGGGTGAGGCTGTGCGTTGAAGGTCTGAATGGCGCGTATATCATCGGCTACCAGTTCTTCATAGCTATAGGTCTTCACCTTGTAGGTGTTGTTCTTTTCGTCATACACTTTCTCTTCCTTCGGGCGGTTGGCTTCCAGCTTGGCCCACCAGCGGCCAATGCCTACCTGCGTGCGTTTCTCCACACCGTATTTCTTTTCGCGGTTCTTGTGCTCGGCACGTTTTTCACGCGAGTTCCCGGGGTTACACCAGCGGATCAGGGGGAAGACGGTACCGGCTTGCATCAATCCGTCGGCAAAGTCGCTTACCAGGTGGTGTTCCACTTCCAACTCGGCGGGGATATACATGCCGTTCCGGTCCAGAGTCTGGAACATGTTTCGCATGCAGTCCAAAAACAGCTCGCCTGTCTTGTACCGGTTGTAGGCATATCCCACTACAGCACCGCTCACCACATCGTAGGCATAATAGGCTTTCACGCGGTTGCCGTCCTTCATCGGGCGCGGCAGGTCGCGGTCGTCAAGCGAAACCTTACTCAAGGAATATTCACCGATGCTGCGCAGATGATAAGGACGGTAGGCATTGTTAAAGTCCCACTGGCTCATGTGCAGCTTACCGCGAAGAGCCTTGTTCCTTGGGTTGTTCAGGTAGTTGGCTACCGTGGCCGGGCTCAATACCAGCGGATTTCCATCCTTGTCGGTAAAGTCTGCCGGATTCAACACCTCGCCGGTTTCGGGGTCATATAGCTCCAGTTCTCCTTGTACAAATAGATTGTACTGTTCCCACACGGTGGTATTGAAGGGCTGTTCCGGTTGGGCATCGATGCTCAGCAGCAGGCGTTCAATGTCGTAGGTCACCTTCCGGCGGTTCTGGTTCATGAACTTGCGGCTGATAAGGCTTTCATAGCCGTTGGCCTTGAAGTCATTCACACGCTTCTTGAAGCGGTTGGAACTCACGGGTAAGGTATGGCCGAACTCTGCTTGATAGTAACTGATGGCTCCAGCCAGTTCTCCCCAGTTCACCGGTCCTGCCTTCATCGCTTTACGCATAAAGGTGGCATCCTCCATGGCACGCATCACGGCCTCAATTACCGAAGCGTTTACCGTATATTCCTGGATGTGTTCCGGTGGCAGTGTATCTCCGTTGTCAAAACGGAACCGGGTGTAAAAATCCCGGGCTTTCGCATCGATGTGGTAATGGCTGCCGAGCCAGTTTCTTATTACGTCTTCTTTCATATCTCCGTATTTTAGTTTTATCCTTTCCTGAAACCGTAGGGGCATGGTGGCTATTTCTACCAGTGCATAACTTCCAAGCCCCTTGCCGGGTCGCACTACGTTGATTTCTTTCTTGGCCGCTAATTTCTTGTAATTGGGTACCGACAGGATGGGAGCAAGTTCTTCTTCGGAAAGAGTGGAAGGATGAACACCTTTCAGCGTGCGGCTTCTGCTGTAGTCAGCCTTCCCGTTCACCATCACCGGTCGGTCATCGTAGGTCAGGTCATTGTAGGATATGCACAATATCTTTCCATAATACTCCATTTCATTTCTGTTTATAAGGCGGCTGCCATCTGTTGGGTCTCGTGCTGCAGCTGCATGAAATCCGATACAAATTCACATTGGTAGGTTTCAGTCCGTTTTCCGTCCACGTACACATCCACATCATTGGTCTTTCTGTGGACCACGAGTTTTACACGGGGACCGAAAGTGCAGGTCATGGTCTTCTCGCACTCCTCGAAGGTGGTTTCGCAGTTCGGAATGAAGTTCCCGTCAGTCAGTTTACCGCCTCGCTTCAGGGCAAGAGTGCGTATCCGGCGCGCCTGGTCGCTGTCACGGACAAAATTCAGTGCCTGCCACACAGCCTGACGGCTGCATCCGAATGTCTTCATCAGGAAGGTCTTTGTTTCGTTATCTGTCAAAATCTGCTTTCTCATATCGTTTATCTCTTGATATATTGCTCATTTATAATTCCTCAATCGCTTTCCGCTTGATGTCATCCGAATCATCCGGAAGTATCTCGTAAAGGCGTGTTCCCTTTTTCAGTTCCTCAATCAGCACTTGCATGGCTTCCTCGCACACACAGCTCACATTCTCCAACACCCGGTAGGCATCCGAGTTACTGATCGCATCCTTTGTCATGAACTGTCCGGCCAAATCCATAGCCTGGTCGGCAATGTTCTGTGTATGGGCCGCACTGCTTATCATCGTGCGAAGCTTCTGCTTGAACTGGCGTTCAGCTCTCCCTTGATTGAAATTCTTTGCCATAAATCTAAATTTTAGAGGTTAATATCGTGGGGCGCGGGGAATCGAACCCCGACGGCTTTCTACGCTTTCTCATTTTCGATTTACCAACTCTCCGGCCGTGCCTGCCGCCCCTGCCCGTCTTTCCGGGCTGCCAGTTATCCGGCAATCTATTTGCCTTGTCCTTCTATCATCGAAAGGACAACCATCCTGTCTTCATCCCAAAGCGGAAGCCCCAATTCAATGGTCCGTTTCACCACTTCCATCTCACCGACCAGCCCTACCGCTTCTTTGCGGAAATCGGTATCGTCATACGCATGCGCCTTGCCAATCAGGAAGTCGGTCAGGTTGCCGATAACTTCCTTTTGCCGTTCACACTTCATCTCATAGTTCAGCACCCGTACATGGACATCGCGGATAATCCGGCTGTCCCCATGTTTCTTGAAATCTTTGCAGAACTCATCCTTGTTCATCGAAGTGTTCAGATAAACCGCATGGATGTAATCAAAATCCTCTGCTGTAGGGGTTATCCCCGTCCGTTCCATAAATTCTTGCTGTGTCATAAACTCACTTATTTTATTGTATTATTCTGCATCTTCAATTTTGAAAGAAAAGCACTTATCCGCCAATACTCTTTTTACAAAGTCTAAGTCGTATCTATCAGCTGAAAAGAAAACTGCCTGATAATCTACACTGGGATAAGCCTTGATTGCTGTTGTATCTACCATCTTCTTGACCAGTCCGTAAAGAGCTTCGGCGGTCTCAGCTGTTGCTTGAGCTATAATTACTTTTGCTTTCATTTTCTTTAATCCTTAAAATTCGCTAATCACACGCCTTTTTTGTATATTTGGCGCGCTGTTTACATCTTAAACACGCTGCAAATATAGACAAGATTTCTCGATTATGAAAGAAAAACAACAAGAAAAATCGCCTATAAAGCAAAATATCTTGCTTTACTTAGAAAATAAAGGTGTAACTCCCTATGAATTCTATAAAGAATCGGGGGTCACAAGGGGAATTCTACAACAAAATAATGGAATCAGCGAAGATAATATAGCAAGATTTCTCGCTTATGCTCCAGATGTAAATATCGAATGGCTTCTTACCAGCAAAGGAAGTATGATAAAAGATGGTTCTACCGATATTCAAATATCGAATGATACAACCACTTCATCTATGCCAACCACGTCCATGAACCCAGGCATCGGCACACCGTATTACGATGTAGATTTCATCGGCGGCTTTGATGAAGTGTTTAATTCACAGGTAAACATACCTGCCACCAACATTGTAATAAGGGGATTCGAGAAAGCCAGCCTCTGGTGCAATGTCACCGGGCACTCCATGGAACCCAAAATAAACCATGGCGACATCATTGCCCTGCACCAATGCACACTCAACGACATCCAGTATGGCGAAATCTATGCAGTGGTGTTGGATACCATCCGCACCATTAAAATCCTCCGCAGGTCGCCAAATCCGGACAAGCTGCGCTTCATTCCCATCAACACCAATGACTACGATGAACAGGAATTCGACAAATCACGCATCATCAATGTCTTTGAAGTAATCGGAAGTATCAGCAAGTTCTTCTAAGTGGTACACGCATGCCCCTACAAAAGGCTAAAAAAGGACGCACGCACACACCTTTGAAGGATTTTACCTGAAGTAAACTCGTAAATACACTGTAAATCAAAGGATTTATTTTATTATAATAAGGTATATCACACAAACGAGTGTCGTTTTTCCTCTCTGAAAACAGCGAAAAACGGCACTTATTTACATTTGCTACATTCTTTCCTATTTTGGGCGAACCATCCAAAAAGCGAAAAAGTAACCCTAAAAGTAACCCTAAACTCATCGAAGTAGTAACCCTAAACAGTAACCGTAATAGTAACCCTAAATCCCAAATTACCACGCGTAAGGGCATAAAAAAGGGGAGCCATAAGCTCCCCAATCAGCATTCAAAGAAATAACGCCTACAAGCCTTTCTAACGGCGTTACTATATCGTTCCAATATTACCCTTACTACCGCCCGAAATGAGCGTAGATTGCTTAATTATAGCCTTTTTCGTGCATATTGTGCCGTTACCAGACAGCCCGGCATGAAGCAGGTAATTCTTGGTTGCCCCCACCTGATCTGCCGTCAGAACCGTATAAACAGCCGATATACTGCTGAAATACCAATCTTTCTGCTTCGTCCCGTCTATTTTATGCAGCAAATGCACATGAATCACTTTTGCCATATTCATTTCTATTATGCTGCAAATATACCAAATAATGCTTATTTGGAAGAATTTTAAGGCACTATATTTAAAAATAGGCACAAAAAAAACGGCCACACAGCCGTTCACACCATCATATAACAAAATCCATCAACCCAGCCATAAAAACGGCCACACAGCCGAAAATAAAACCCTTCCAGGCCGTTTTAGCCCCATCTGCAAACCCGATGTAAGCAATCCCCCGAATATCCGAAGAAAAGCCCCTCAAACGTAAAGCAGATGTAAGCCCATGTAAAGAGAAAGACCGCTTCGAAATATTCAGCCCATTTTCCCGATCATGCCTAAACCCTTTGGTTTTCAAAATCTTTCGCCCATTTTTCCCGACCATTGAAAAAACCGCTTCGTTCTATGCCCCATACAACAACCCTACAATACCGACCGGTAATTGGGTAAAAATATACCACGGAAAAATAGCATCGCCGTTAGGAATACTGATACTCAGATTCTCAGGATACACCTTGTAATAGGCATAAAGCGCAGTGCCTATAAAGAAGAAAATCAGTGTGGCGGGAACAGTCAGTATCGCATTGGTCCATACACTCTTCCGTGCCTCTTTCATCGAAGAGGTAGTGAGATAGCGCTGCACCATACTTTGGTCCGTCCCATAGGTGGTAAGATGGGTAAAACATGCGGCAATAATGACAGTCCACATCGTAGCATCCTTCAAGTCAAAGTCCGTTGCTCCCAAATCGAACTTACCGTTTGCCACGGCAATATCAATCGTTTCACCCCATCCACCGGGAAGAGAACACGAGATGTATATCACTGCAAATATCGCTCCTCCCAACAGTATAATTACTTGAATGGCATCTGTCCATACAACCGCCTCTATTCCCCCTATCATTGTATATAGAATACTACAAACTCCCATAATACCGATACATAGGAATATATCCAACCCAGTCACCACATTCAAAGCAATGGAGGGCAAAAAAAGCACGACACCCATACGCCCTACCTGGAAAATAATAAAGGCCAGACTGCAAATAACCCGGATAAAGACATTGAAACGTATCTCCAGATATTCATAGGCAGTCGTTATATTCAATCTCCGGAAAAAAGGAATAAAGACATAAACAATGACGGGGGCAACAAACACAATACCGGTATTGAACAACACATAACTCCAGTTAGTGGCATACGCCTTGGAGGGTATAGCCATGAAGGTGATGGCACTCAACGCGGTTCCGAAAAGACTCAGCCCGGCAGCCCACCACGGAATGCGTCCTCCACCCTTGAAATAGTCATTCGTACTTTTCTGGCGCCGTGAAAAGTAAATTCCAATTCCGGCCAATACGGCAAAATAACCGATAATCACAAGGATATTGACAAGTCCCAACCCCTTTTCCAAAGGAACAATATCCCCTTGAAGGCTGTACAGTCTATTCGGTCCGGAACTGGCATTGCTACCGAGTATAACGAAGGAACGGTTTCTTTGCAAGACTTGCATGGTGTCATAGGTACCTGGAATACATTCAGACTTGACAAGAGTCTGCGTAATTGTATGGTATTTCCATAAAGCATTCTCTTTTTTAAGATGCTGTGTATCTTCCGGCTCTTTCTGAAAAAGAAGTATATGGTTGGCTCCGCTGGCGACAGCAGCACATATTCCTTTCGGAAAATCCGAACCTAATGAACTCCATTTACCCAATTGGGGGTTATAGACATATCCATCAGTCAAGCAAGAAGACAACCCTTCTTCCGTTTCCGTCTGTCCTCCCAATAAATACAGACAAGGGGAAACGCCGTTGTTCTGTACCACGAGAATTGCATCTTCCCGGACGCATCCCGGATAGCCCGGTAGTTCTTTCCATCCTCTGGACTTGTTCGACAAGTCCAGCACAAAAAAAGAATCCGATAACCTAGACGGACTTACCGACTTCCTGCCTCCAAACAAATATACCTTATTGTCCAGTAGTGCTCCTGCCACGTTAGACAACGGAAAAGGAAGTGGCGGCCAATCTTCCGAAACATTCAGTTTGCCCTGCTGCATTGTGACAAGAAATACATCTTCGTAGCATTGGGAAGAATCACGCCCTCCAATACACAAGATACCGTCAGAGAGTGTTATGGAAGCGCCATAAGCCAACGGCTTGGACAACACATCTTCATACAAAGCGAATCCGGCATTTTCAGAAAGGCATACCGCATTTCTTCCCCATCGGCTATAATCATCGGAAGTGCCGCCTGCCAAGACAATTTGTCCGCCAAGTACTCCGGAAAAGAGTCCCAAAGTGTTGTGTTCCTCATTAAAAACACTCTCGTTGCCCCACTTTATCTGCTCAGAATGAGAAGCATCTGCAGCTCTTAGGCTTTGCCCCCAAAACAAACAAAGGCATACCAATGCAACACAATTATTTACAATCCGTGTCATTTGTCATATTTTTATTGTGATTGACCCTTATTCTGTTCTCCTAACACTGCCCTATCATAAATCAGCTTCTTATAGACATAAAAGTGTTGCTCGATAGCATTTCTGTAGCCCATTTCATCCTTATTCTTGATAAAGTTCAATAAATCGGTGTGAGTTACAATCTTTCCCTTTTTCTCCAGTTCTATATTTATAGCTTCCACCCGTTCCCTCAAATTGGTTTTTACAAAGTTCATAACCGGATGAATGATGCTTTGGAACTGTACAATCGTCTTATTCCCCGTTATTTCGTATAGTTTTGAATGGAAAGTATATTCGCTGAGATTGGCATATTCGTTGTTCCCCAATGCAACGCCTGCATTAACAATCTCTTCCAGTTCCATAATATCCTGCTCTTTAATATTATGAAATATGTCACTACTGATTCCTATCTCCAAGGCAACCCTGAATCCCAAAAGATCGAGAAGTGATTCCTGGCTCATAATACGGGGATCAACCACTCTCTTCATTCCCCCTAAGATGAAAGGCTCAGTTAATATCATTCCACGACGTGTACGGCTTTCAATCATTCCCATCATTTTCAGACGGCTAAGAGCTTCCCGAAGAACACTACGAGCTACCCCCAACGCTGACGACAACTCAATTTCGTTAGGGATAGAATCACCCACTTTCAAGTCCTGACTTCTGAAATAATTCAATAACTTGTCTTCCACTTGGTCTACCAAAGTAATCGACTGCCCATCAATTTTTAAGTTTTCCATATATTAAATCGTGTTATTATTAGTCCTATTAGTATTATTTGTCAGACAAATAAATGGATAATTTTTAATAAAAGCAACATATAAAGAATATATTATTTCTTCTTTTATATTTATTAACTTTTAAAGTGTTGCATTTTTGCAAATTTACTATTCACGATGTAATATATGTTTCGGCTATATTACATATGCGAACAAACAATAAGAAAAACAGAAAAAGGGGAAAAACAATATAAGTGCAGCTTAAAAAATAGTTTAGAAGAATTATTAATACCTGAGAATGAATGTTCTTAAAAAAGAAAAAGACTGAATAACTAAGTATTCAGCCTTTTATAAAGAGCGGCAAGCGAGACTCGAACTCGTGACCCTCAGCTTGGGAAGCTGATGCTCTACCAACTGAGCTACTGCCGCATAAACATTTCCAAGGTCATGCCTTAAAAACGGTGGCAAAGTTAATAAATTCCTTCCTAAAAAAACAAACGTTTCGTCAAATATTTCCTATTTTTGCTCGGGAAAACAAAGATATTCTTTCAAAATACAGACTAAATACCAATGAAACGAATCATACTCATCACCGGAGGAGCACGTTCCGGCAAAAGCACCTATGCGGAAAAGTTGGCACTCGAGCTCTCTCCCACTCCCGTTTATCTTGCCACAGCACGCATTTGGGACGAAGAATTCCGCCAGAGGGTAATCCGGCATCAGGAACGCCGGGGACCGGAATGGACAAACATCGAAGAGCAGAAAGAACTCAGCCGCCACCGGCTGGAGGGACGGATCGTCCTGATAGACTGCATCACCTTATGGTGTACCAACTTTTTCTTCGACCTGCATTCAGATACCGACCGGGCACTTGCCGCAGTAAAGGCAGAGTTCGACCGCTTCACGGCACAAGACGCAACCTTCATCTTTGTAACCAATGAAATAGGTATGGGAGGAGCTTCCGAGAACGAACTGCAACGAAAGTTCACGGACATGCAAGGCTGGATGAACCAATATGTAGCCGCCCGTGCCGACGAAGTGATACTGATGGTATCCGGCATCCCACTTACCGTAAAAAACACTCATTCATAAAACAACAAACAATTAAAATTCAACAGACTGATGAAAACATTTCATATCACCCGTCCGGACGAGTCAATCCGTCCCGCATTGATTGACAAAATCAACAACCTGACCAAACCCAAAGGTTCATTGGGCATTTTAGAAGAACTGGCACTCCAAATCGGACTCATACAACAGACATTATCCCCCGCCTTGAAACATCCGCAAAACATTATCTTCGCCGCCGACCACGGCATTGTAGAAGAAGGTGTCAGTCTGTCTCCAAAGGAAATCACCTGGCAGCAAATCAGCAACTTCCTTCATGGAGGGGCAGGTGTCAATTTCCTCTGCCGGCAGCACGGCTTTACCCTGAAAATAGTAGATGCAGGAGTAGACTACGACCTCCCCTACGAGAAAGGCATCATCAATATGAAAGTGCGCAAAAGTACCAGAAATTATCTGCACGAGGCAGCCATGACGGAAGAGGAAATGGAGATGTGCCTGGAACGGGGTGCCGAGGTGGTGCGCCAATGCCATGAAGAAGGCAGCAATGTCCTCAGCTTCGGTGAAATGGGTATCGGAAACACCTCTTCATCCTCCCTGTGGATGACCTGCTTTACCAGTATTCCTCTGGAACAATGTGTCGGCGCAGGCAGCGGACTCGACAGCGCGGGCATCCGCCACAAATACGAAGTGCTGAAACAGTCTATGGAGAATTACAAAGGCGACGGCTCTCCCCGGGACATCATCCGCTACTTTGGTGGACTGGAAATGGTAATGGCCATAGGCGCCATGCTGCAAGCTGCCGAGCTGAAGATGATTATCCTTGTTGACGGATTCATCATGACCAACTGCCTGCTTGCCGCCGCCAGGCTCTACCCGGAAGTGACGGATTACGCCATCTTCGGACACTGCGGAGACGAGTCGGGCCACAAACTGGTGCTCGACGCCCTGCATGCCCGTCCGCTGCTGAATCTGGGGCTGCGTTTGGGAGAAGGAACAGGGGCCATCTGTGCATATCCCATTGTCGACTCGGCCGTGCGGATGCTCAATGAAATGGATAACTTTGTACATGCCTCCATCACCAAATACTTTTAACATGAACAATGTCTTGGCTGCATTCATAATGCTCACCCGACTGCCCTTCTGGAAAATCAAGGAAGTACCGGCAGAATGTTTCAAGCATGTGGTTCCCTATTGGCCGCTTATAGGCTGGCTGACGGGAGGCGTGATGGCGGCAGTGCTGTGGCTTGCCGGACAGATTATGCCGGTGTCATTGGCATGGATTCTTGCCCTCATCGCACGCCTGCTTGTCACCGGTTGCCTGCACGAAGACGGACTGGCGGACTTTTTCGACGGCTTTGGTGGCGGCACCACCCGAGAACGGACTCTTGCCATCATGAAGGATTCCCACATCGGAAGCTACGGTGTCATCGGATTGATATGCTATTTCCTGCTGTTGCTCCAACTTCATCACCTGCCACTGGGACTTCTCTGCATCCTTGTGCTCAGCGGTGACTGCTGGTCCAAGTTCTGTGCCTCCCAGATTGTCAACTACCTGCCCTATGCCCGGAAAGAGGAAGACAGCAAAAGCAAAACCGTCTACAACCGCATGAGTCGGCACGAGTTACTGGCCGGATTTCTTTGCGGCCTGCTTCCTTTCGTACTGCTGCTGCCTATAAAACTGTGGATTGCCACCCTCTTCCCACTGCTCACCTTCTTCCTGCTCTACCGATTGATGAAGCGACGCCTGCAAGGATATACGGGGGACTGCTGCGGGGCCACTTTCCTGCTATGCGAACTGTCCTTCTACTTGGGAAGCCTTATCCTAATTATAAATTAAAACCAAAAATTAAAGATGGAAGTAATACTCATTCGACACACTTCGGTAGATGTTCCTCCGGGCGTATGCTACGGACAGACCGATGTTCCCCTGAAACCAACGTTTGAAGCGGAAGCCGCCGTGACAGCAGAAAACCTGAAGGCATACCTTCCGTTCGACCACGTCTACACCAGTCCCCTAACCCGCTGCGTGCGCCTCGCCACCTATTGCGGCTATCCCGATGCAGAACGGGACAAACGGATTATGGAAATCAATTTTGGCGACTGGGAGATGAAGCCGTTCGAGCAGAATGAAGACCCACGCTTGCAGGAATGGTATGCCGACTACATGAACGTGGCAGCTACCGGTGGAGAATCTTTTACTATGCAATACCGGCGTGTCGGCCAGTTTCTGGACGAATTAAAGAAGAAGCCCTATACACGCGTTGCCATCTTCGCACACGGAGGCGTATTAATCTGCGCACAACTCTATGCCGGAATCCTCAAAGCCGAAGAAGCCTTCGACGCATTGACGCCCTACGGCGGCATCGTCCGCATCAATCTCGACAAGGAATAGTGAACGAAATAGTAGGGCCTTCCTCCGCTTCGGTTTGTACCTTGTAGATACCTCCAAAATAATGAATAAAATGGGCATTGATTTCATGGCGAATCAAGCTCGTTTTATTCTCAAAATGCACCTTTGCAAACGGGGCGTTGACCACATCGATATAGAGGACCGACCTAGTGCGGTCCCGTCTGATGCGGATAATCGCCTCATAACGGGCAGTGTCATTCTCTGACGGAGTCAGCATGCTGACAAGCAATGTATCGAACCACCTCCGGTCTGTCCTCGCAAACTGTTCCTTGAGGTCGGTCTGCAGGCTGACAGACACAGTGCTCTCCTCACGGCCGTTCACTTTATCCAGCACCTCACTGCACAACTGAATAATGTCACACTCCTCGTCCTCATACTGAATCTTGCCGGACTCCAAGCGGGACAACTCCAGAATGCTGTTGACATAATTCAGCAGGCTCTCCGCATTGGTCTGAATCATCTGTCCGTACTCCCTCTTAGTCTCCTTATCCAGCTCCTCTTTCCCGGTCAGCAATTCGGCAAAGCCCACCACCACACTCAGCGGGGTACGTATATCATGGCTGATTTCCGATTTCAGACGTTCCTTCGCGATGTTGTCCGTCTCTGCCTGCAAAGCGGCTTCAGCCGTCTTCTTCTCTACGACAGCAATCTTTCCGGAGACATAGCGCGTATACAGATAGAAAAGCAGCATCAGCAGCAGACAGACGCCCAGGAGTATAAATCCTATACGGTAATTCATGTCCTGAATCTTCTGCTTCTCCAACAACAGCTCGTCAATGTGGTAAATCTCCTTCACCTGCTTCAACTGGTTGGCCGAGAAGGCATTGTTCAGCGAATCCTGCTTGCGTATGAGGTAGCGCCGGGTCTCGATGGCCCCGTCAATGTCCCCCTTGTCATATTGCGTACTCGCCTTGTAGTTTATCAAAGTGGCAAAGGTGGAGACGTAGTTGTTCAGTACCGTAGGGGTCACCTCGTCTATCAATGCGATGCTTTTGTCATACTCATCGGTCTTGGCATAGTATTGAAGCTGTATCAACTGGACATTCAGCCAGAAGACGGGATCTACATGCGGTTCAAGCAGTTTCTTTACTTTCTCGATATGCTCGTGCGCCACTGTAAAGTTCTTCTGGTTCATGTAGTGCAGGATATACTTCACTTCGCAGTCAATCTCGAAATTGCTCCAGTTCTTCCGTGTCTCGGGTTCTTTGGAAATAACCGTCTGCAACGTCGTGTCCATTTCATGCAAATAGGGCAGCTTCAGGCTGTCTTTACCGCCATTGCCGTATACCTGGGCAATACGCGACAGTATATCCACCTTCAGGCTGGCCTTTGTCTGGGGAGAGAAATTCCGGTAAGCCTCCAAGAAAGAGTCCAGTGCCTCATTCGGGCGGCTGGACACTCCGTAGGCACATCCCAGACTGTTATACGCCGCTATCATCCCGTTATTGCTATGGCGGAGTTTTGATTCCTCCAACGTCTCCTTAGCCACATACACCGCTTTCTCTATCTGTCTCTTGGAAGCCAGGGCGCGGCTGATGGCAGCCTTCTGCTCCAGATAATAATCGTAAGTGCCTACCTGGGAGACAAAATCCTTCAGCACATCCACCCAATACGACAGACTGTCCGGGTCGTGTTTCTTGTCATAACATGCCGCCAGATAGTAAGCGCCCATATTCTCATAGAAAGCGTTCTTCTGCCGCCGCGCCTCCTCGTACAAACGGGTGGAAAAAGTCATGTTATAGGGAGCATACTGGTGCTTGTAGGCCATGTCACGGAGATACGTCAGCCGGACAAGGGTGGCCGGCAGGGTATCGGCAACCTTCAGGATGCTGTCCTGATACCGGACAGCCCCCGTGTCTTCTGCCAGCAGCGGACAAATATATCCGCAAAACAAAACATGGATGAGAATCAGTATTCGTTTCATTGCGCCGTTCCTCCGTGTAATGCGGGATTATACTTCAAAGGATGCGTAAAACAGAAACGCGCGCCACGGGTGTACCCACTGTCCACCCACAGCTTGCCGTTCATATATTTCACAATCAGTTGGCAGATGGAAAGACCCAGTCCGCTTCCCTGCACAAAATCATTCAGCTTTTCAAAGCGTTCAAAAATCAAGTGCTGCTTTTCCGGTGGAATGCCACATCCGGTATCCGTCACGGAGAAAAGTGCCGTACCGGCATCAGCCATCTTCAGTTCCAGCACGATGGAGCCTTGTTCCGTAAACTTGGCGGCATTCACCAGCAGGTTTATCAAGACTTGGCGGAGGCGCGCATCGTCCGTATCCAGCATCAGGACGGACAAATCCGTGTCAAAACGCATTTCAACCTCCAGCTTGCGCGAGGCCATCACGGTCTCCACGACCTCATTACACAACTTCACGGCATCATGCGTGCGGATGTTGAAGGTTATATTGTCATTCTCGAAATCCGAGAAATCCAGAATGTCATTGATAAGTTTCAGCAACTGAAAGGAATTCACCTTGATAATTTCGGAGAACTCCCGGCGCGATTCGTCATCGAACGACTCGTCCTCATCCGTCAGTACCGCCGAGAATCCGACAATGGCATTCAGCGGCGTACGTACCTCATGGCTCATGTTCGAAAGAAACATATTCTTCCGTTGTATGGCTTGCACCGCTTTCTCCTTCATCGCCTCCTGCCGCATTTGGGAATGCTTCAAACGGAATATCTTCTTCCAGCCCAGCACCAGGAGGAATATCAGAAACAGTACGGACACAATGATGCCTGCCAGATAGAAACGCATGGATACAATGCGGTCGCGTTCGTTCTGGTAGGCCAGTTGGTCGGCCTGGAAACGGGTACAGAGCCGGTCTATCTCCTTGGGATAGTTCTTCTCGAACGAAGTCTTGATATACGAAAAGACCTTGCCGTACTGTCCGTAGGCTTCTTCCTTGTTTCCCATCTTCACCAGTAAATCCGCTTTTTCGAGCAGAGCTTCCTTGTAGATGTTATGGTTTATCCGGGCATATTCGGTTTGAAGGAAATCATTGTAGGCGGTCAAGGCTGCCTCATGCTCTCCGGTGGCCACCAGATAACGGGCATCTATAATCAGAAGGTATTGCCGTATCTCCGGAATCAGCTGCGTTTCAAGCTGGCCTATCTGTGCCAGACAATGGCTGGCAGCTTTCAAGTCACCCTTGAATAATTGGCAGGAAGCATTGGAGGTGTGACGCATGGCCAGCTCCAGCGGAGAAAGCCGGTCTTCCGGATAGAGGTTCAGACGTGCAAGATAACGCAAGGCACCGTTTACATTCCGTATGCGCAGGTTATAATCTATCAGTTCCACCAGTAGCATACGGATATGCACATCCTCCCCGTCCATCCCATCCAGCAGTCTCAAAGACTCTTCGTAAGCGGCACCGGCTTCCCGGAGCCTGCCGGTATAGCTGTACACCTCTCCCATGGCATTCAGCGCAAGGGCATTGCCGAAGGGGTAGGCAAGCGCGCGGGCTTTGGAGTACATCTGGTCGCTCTGGGCAATAGCCATACGGATTTCTCCACGGAAAAGGGAGGATTTTATAAGTATTCTTTCCAGTTCGAAATAGGTGTAATAGCGCTGGGATTCATCCAATTGGGACAAAAGGCCGTCGGCATTCAGCGAGTCACACTCCTCCCGGGTCAGATAGTCGAAACCGAGGCTATTGTGAAAAGTGGAGATGACCTCATGGACTATACTTTCCTTTTCTTTAGTCCAAGAATCCGCTTTATCTGTTGTCGATGCAATTATTGTGCTCCCGAACCAAATAAAGAAAAGGAATATATATAGTTGCTTTATCCTCATTTATAAGACTTTGTCTGCTTTAAAAGTTACATTTTTAATGCAACGCGGTCTTGCAAAGATATTATATCTTTTTGGAACGGACAAAGAATCAGTTAAAATAACAACATTTTAAAAACAAAAGGAAGCCAAGGTCGATGTCACTATTACGGCAACCACCATCCACCACTCCACACGCCGGTTGATGCGGACAGCCACACGCATATCTTCTGTCTTCAGAGGCCGTTCATTAGAACCGATATAAGGTTTCCATACCTCCTCGCCGAAATAGTTGTGCGGACCCCCGAAACGGCAATTCAGAATACCGGCAAGGGCGGCTTCCGGATAACCGGAATTGGGACTGGCATGCTGGCTGCCATATCTGCCCACAAAAGCAAACAAGGAAAGACGACCGGAAACCAGCACCATCAGAAAGGCTGTCAGACGAGCAGGAATATAATTGGCAACATCATCCAGACGGGCGGCGAAACAGCCGAACCGACGATAGCGCTCGTTCTTGTAGCCGACCATGGAATCCAGCGTGTTCACCATCTTATAGGCAAGCATGCCCGGAACTCCCAACAGCAGATACCAGAACAAGGGGGCAACTACCCCGTCACTCAAATTCTCTGCCAAAGTCTCCAATGCCGCGGTTCTCACCTCCTGCGCCGAGAGTGCAGACGTATCACGCCCTACGATACGTGCCACTTGCATCCTCCCTTCCTCCAAGGAACGGTCCACCGCCTTGAACACCATACGCACCTCGCGAACCAGCGTAGTGCCCGCCAAGCAATAGAATATCAGCAATATTTGCACCGTCAGAAGCATGCCCGGAGAAAAGAGTGCCGCCAAGCGGAGCAACAAAAGCGTAATGACATATACCCCCAAGACAAGAGACACCGCCACAAACGCACCTTTCAGGAAACGCGAATCGCCCCGGTTCAACCGGTGCTCACAGAAAGAGATGGCTTTGCCGAAAGCGACCACCGGATGGGGTAGCCACGCCGGGTCGCCCAGCCAATGGTCGAGCAGCCAGGCAGTGAGAAGCGGCAGGTTCAAGTTGAAGGCGACACCCAAAAGTATAAGCACATCTTCTTCCATCGGTTATTCCTCCTCAAGCCATTGTCCTATTACTTTTACAAGCCTGTCATTCTCCTCCCGGCTCTGGGCGGCTATACGGAAGAAGCGCTCATTCAGTCCGTCGAAGTTGGAGGCGTCCCGAATCAAGATACCATGCTCCCCTGCCAGATAGTCTTTCAAAGCGGAAGCCCTACCCATACGGAGGCACACCAGCATGAAATGGGTTTCGGTGGCCCATACCTCCAGTCCTCCCAATGCCTCGAGCGCACTGCGCAGGCGGGCAGCCTCTTGCAAGTAAGACGCCACATCCAGCGGATTGGGAACATCATGTTCCAGCAGATGGAGCCCTGCCTCAATGGCAAGCTGGTTGACCGACCAGGGCATACGGTTGGTACGCAGACGGTGCAGCAGGTGGGGGGCGCCGATGACATATCCCAGTCGCAGACCGGGAACGGCATAACGCTTGGTCATGGAGTGCAGCAGCAAGACGTTGGGAAACTCCGCAGCCTCGGCAGCAGAGAAAAGCGGACGCAAGGTGAAAAACTCGTAGGACTGGTCGATGACGAAACATACCTGCGGATTATGACTGATAAGTGTTGCCAGATATTCCTTCTCCACAACCGTTCCGGTAGGGTTATTGGGATTGCACAGCCACAGCATGCGCACCTCTTCCGGCAAGCGATACCCCTCGCTCTCCGCAGGAAGCCGATAGAGGGAAGTGACCCGATGACCGTGCATGCGGCAGGCATCGGCATATTCACTGAAAGTGGGCTGCACAATGGCGGTGTTTGTCCCGCGGAAAGTCTGTGCGGTAAGATAGATGGCTTCGGTAGCTCCATTCGTCACGCACACTGCCTCGGCAGGAAGACGGTGGTGGCGGGCAAGACAGGCCTCAAGCGTGTAAGGCTCCGGTTCGGGATAGTTGCCGATGCCGTCAATCCGGGTACACAGATGCGCCTTCAAGGCAGAGAGGTCTACCCTGCTGTAAACGTTCGAGCTGAAGTTTGCCGTAATGGGACGGCTGTATTTATAGGAATCGTCTCCGTGTCCTTCAATCATGGTTCTTTGTCAATATTTGGTAGATAAGCGGCAGGTTGACGTGGCGGCGCACGTGCTCGGCAAGCCTATCGTATTGTTCTTCTTTGAATGTATGGTAATCGAAAGCGCCGGCATTCCCGGACAGTTTGTCTGCAAAAGGCACAAGCAGGAAATCTATGAATTCCGGATTGTCGAGAATGCCATGAATATAGGTCCCCATGCAGGTGGAGTCCACGTAGTAACCGTCGGTAGAGCCGTTCTCCAGAAGATTCAAAGGAGAATCGGGAGTACCTTCCACAGGGGTGGTCACTCCCATATGGATTTCATAGCCCTGCATTAATGGAGAATGGAGAGTGGAAGATGGAGAATGGGGATTGCACAGACCGAACTTCACCTGGCGGGTCACCTTCTCTCCCGACATGCGGGTACTGATGGGCAACAGCCCCAGTCCGGGCAGGCGTTCAATGTCCCCCTCCACATGCTCAGGGTCGAGCACCTCCTGCCCCATCATCTGATAGCCGCCGCAGATACCCATCACGGTGGCACCTTCACGGTGGGCACGGATGATGGCAGCCGCCACACCGTTACGGCGCAATTCGTAAAGGTCATCAAGCGTGCTCTTGGAGCCGGGCAGCAGGATGACGTCGGCCTTTGCCAGCTCATCCACATTGTTGGTATAGAAGAGATGTACGCGCGGGTCACGTTCCAGGACATTAAAATCGGTGAAGTTACTGAGGTGGCGCAGCAGAATGACGGCGATGTTCACCTTTCCCTTCTCGGCACGGACAGACTTTGCGGCAAGCGCCACGGAGTCTTCTTCTTCAATGTAGATATCACGGTAGTAAGGCACCACCCCGACAACGGGAATGCCGCAAAGCTCCTCCAGCATCGTAATGCCCGACTCGAAGAGACGTATATCCCCCCGGAACTTGTTGATAAGAATTCCTTTAATTCGCTCCCGCTCATGGGGACGAAGCAACATCAGCGAACCGTAGACGCTGGCAAACACACCGCCACGGTCAATGTCGCCCACAAGAATTACATCGGCTCCGGCATGCAGGGCCATCGGCAGATTGACAAGGTCGGTATCCCGCAGATTGATTTCGGAGATGCTTCCCGCGCCTTCCAGCACAACGGGATTATAGCGGGCGGCAAGGCGGTCGTAGGCAGCACAAACCTCCCAGCGCAGTTCGTCGCGTCCTTCCTTGCGGAAATAATCATAAGCATTGCGGTTGCCGATAGGACGCCCGTTAAGAACAACCTGCGAGGTATGGTCCGACTGTGGTTTCAGCAGCAGCGGATTCATGTCCGTGTGGCAAGGCACTCCGGCGGCTTCTGCTTGCACAGCCTGGGCACGGCCTATCTCCAGCCCTTCGGGAGTGGCAAATGAATTGAGCGCCATATTCTGTGCCTTGAACGGTGCGGGCTGATAGCCGTCCTGCTTGAAGATACGGCAGAAGGCGGCAGCAATGATGCTCTTTCCCACATCACTACCCGTCCCGGCAAACATAATCGGATGAAGTTTCTCCATAAATTCCATTTTAGCGAATGCAAAGATAGTGCAAATCCGAATATCTCTCCCATTCATAAGCCATATCTTCGGAAACTATTCGTTATATTTGTAACGTTCTATTCAAAAAGATGACTACTGAACAATTCCCACCTCCTCTTGTTTAGAGAAACAAGAACCCCTAAACCGAACGAACTTATGAATAATCTATTATGCCGGAGATTCTTTCCGGCTGCTGCCTGCGTACTGCTTGCCATCGGTGGAGTGGCCGCACAAACCTCCCTTCCCCTTAGCTTCGGTGATGCCCTAAGGCAGATGCAAAACGGCAACCGCAGCCTGAAAATAGCCGACAAGGGAATTGAAGCCGCCCGTGCGGAACGTGACAAACTGAATGCCCTCTGGTACCCCTCCCTGCAAGGTGCCGGTACGTTCGTGCATCTTTCCGAAAAGATAGAGGTAAAACAGCCCCTTTCCCAGTTCACCGACCCGGCAAAGGACTTTGTGCACAACATCGTGCCGGACGACCAATTCATCAGCAGCATACTCGACCAGATAGGCTCCCATACCCTTGCCTTTCCACTGGCTCCACGCAACCTGACTTCCGTCGGCCTGACCGCCGAATGGGTCGTATTCTCCGGCGGCAAGCGCATCCGGGCCTCGAAGATAGGCAACACCATGATAGACATTGCCCGCGAAAACCGGGGACAGACCGATGCCACGCAACGCACCCTGCTGGCAGAAAGCTACTTCGGGCTGAAACTTGCGCAAGAGGTAGTACGCGTGCGGCAGGAGACTTACAACAGCCTGCAACGCCATTACCAGAATGCCCTTAAACTGGAAGCTGCCGGCATGATAGACAAGGCAGGCCGGCTCTTTGCCCAAGTGAATATGGATGAAGCTGCCCGTTCACTGGAGGCTGCCCGGAAGGAGGCCTCCGTCGTGCAAAGTGCCCTGCGCACCCTGCTCAACCTGCAAGACACATGCAGCATCCATCCTACCTCGGAGCTTTTCATCAACGACCAACTGCCCGCCAAAGAGGAGTTCCTGCAAGCCATGCGGGTGGAGAACTACACCGTGAACCAACTGCAACTACAGTCACAGATTGCCCGCCAGCAGCTCCGCATCGACCAGAGCGGCTACCTGCCGGACATCGCCGTATTCGGCAAGCAGACCCTCTATGCCCACGGTATACAAAGCAATCTTGTCCCCCGCACCATCGTAGGTGTGGGCTTCACCTGGAACCTGTTCGACGGACTGGCGCGTGAGAAGCGCATCCGCCAGTCGAAGATAGCCCAGCAGACCCTTGCCCTGGGACAAGAAAAAGCCAAAGAAGACCTGAGCGTAGGCATCGACAAGCTCTACACCCAACTGCAAAAGGCACAAGACAACGTACGCGCCTTGAATACCACCATCGAGCTGAGCGAAGAGCTGGTGCGAATCCGCAAGAAATCCTTTGCCGAAGGCATGGCAACCAGTACCGAGGTCGTAGATGCGGAAACGATGCTGGCAACCGTCCGCGTGGCGCGTCTGGCAGCCTACTACGAATATGATGTGGCACTGATGAACCTGCTGGCTATCTGCGGAACGCCGGAACGGTTCGAGAAATATTTCGAGACAACTTATTAAAACCGACCCTTTATGAAAATCAATAATAAAAGCATCAGCATTGCATTCGTCATTATCCTGGCCGCAACGGTCATCATTTCGCTTGCCGGCATATTACTCATGAGCCGGCAGCCCCTGGTCCTGCAAGGACAAGTGGAAGCAACGGAAATACGTATCAGCGGAAAGCTGCCCGGACGTGTGGACTCCTTCCTCGTACAAGAGGGCGACTGGGTGAAGGCAGGCGATACGCTTGTCGTCATCAACAGCCCCACCATCGAAGCCAAATACCGCCAGGTGAATGCCCTGGAGCAGGTGGCCCAGGAGCAGAACAAGAAGATAGACGCCGGTACCCGCCGCCAGATTGTGGCCACCGCCCGGCAACTCTGGAACAAGACGCAGAGCGACCTTGCCCTCGCCAAGACCACTTACCAGCGCATTGTAACGCTTTATAAGGACAGTGTCGTCACCTCCCAGCGGCGTGACGAGGTGGAAGCCATGTACAAAGCCGCCCAAGCCGCCGAACGTGCCGCCTACGAGCAATACCAAATGGCCGTAGACGGAGCGCAGAGCGAGGACCGCGCCTCGGCCCGCAGCCTGGTGGAAGCGGCGCGAAGCACCGTCGATGAAGTCTCCTCCCTCCTCGTCGACTCCCGCCTGACTGCTCCCGAAGACGGCCAGATAGCTACCATCTTCCCCAAACGCGGAGAGCTGGTGGCCCCCGGCACTCCCATCATGAGCCTTGTCGTGATGGACGATGCACACGTGGTACTGAACATACGCGAGGACCTGATGCCGCAGTTCAAGATGGGAGGCACTTTCCGTGCCGATGTCCCCGCCATCGACGGCAAGGACATTGAATTCCGCATCTATTACATCAGTCCGCTGGGCAGCTTCGCCACCTGGAAATCCACCAAACAGACGGGCAGCTATGACATGCAGACGTTCGAGATACACGCACGTCCCACACAGCAGGTAGAGGGATTGAGACCGGGGATGTCCGTACTCTTAAAAATGAAGAATAAAAAATGAAAGATAAAGAATTTGGCTACGCAATGAAAGCGCTCCGCATGGTTATCCGTCGCGAATGGCACCGCATGACCTCCCGCCGTCTATACCTCGGCGTCTGCGTCGTGCTACCCTTGCTCTGTCTGTTCTTCATGGCCACCATCTTTGGAAACGGACAGATGGAGAACATTCCCGTGGGTATCGTCGACCTGGACAACACTGCCACTTCGCGCAATATCTCCCGACGCATCTCTGCCGCCCCCACCTTCCGTGTGACGGAGCACTTCACCGACGAAGCCGACGCCCGCCGGGCATTGCAACAAAAGGACATATACGGCTACCTCGTCATCCCGCCCCGCTTCGAACAGAAGGCGGTGACGGGAACTGGCGCAACGCTCACCTATTATTACCACTATGCCCTTCTTTCGGTAGGCAGCGAGCTGATGGCGGCGTTCGAGAATACGCTTGCCCCCGTGGCGCTCTCGCCCATCGTGATGCAGGCCGAAGCTCTGGGAGTCAGCGGAGAACAGATACAGACCTTTCTGCTCCCCGTAGAAGCCAGTACCCATCCCCTCTACAATCCGGACATGGACTACTCCATCTACCTGAGCCAGCCTTTCTTTTTCGTACTGTTCCAGATACTCATCCTGCTCACCACCGTCTACTCCATAGGCAGCGAACTGAAATTCGGCAGCGCCGGCGAATGGCTGGAGATGGCACGAGGCAATATCCTCACTGCCGTAGCAGGGAAACTGCTGCCCTATACCCTCATCTTCTCGTCCATCGGTATCCTGGCAAACTATGTACTGTTCGGCCCGCTACATATCCCCTTCGCTGGCAGTCTGTGGCTGATGAATGCAGTGACCGTGCTCTTCATCATCGCTACCCAGGCATTGGCGGTCTTTATCTATTCTATCTTTCCCAAGATTGCCTATATCATCAGTGTAGTATCCATGGTGGGGTCGTTGGGGGCTACGCTGTCCGGAGTCACGTTTCCCGTTACAGCCATGTATGCGCCCGTGCATGCGGCCTCCTACCTCTTCCCCGTGCGGCACTTCACGGAGGCGGCACAAGCCATGATTTACTTCGATGCAGGGTTTGCCTACTTCTGGCAGTCGGTAGCTACACTCTTCATCTTCCTATTGGCAGCACTGCTGATACTGCCATTGCTGAAATGGTGGATAAAAAAAGAGATAAGGGAAGAAGCAATCTCCGCCTCCCCATCACCTTGCCCACCTACCGCATTGTCAACAGCTTCCGTCATCCGCCACGAGTGGCATGCCATCGCCACCAATCCCGCCATCCTGCTCGTGCTGGCAGGCGGTATCTTCCTCTACGGACTGCTCTACAACTACATGTACGCCCCCAACCTGGTGCGCAAGGCTCCCGTCGCAGTGGTAGACCTCTCCCACTCCGCCCTCAGCCGCGAATACATCCGACTGCTCGACGCCACTCCCCAGACCGCCGTCTACGGCCAGACACCCAACATCCTCGAAGCCCGCCAATGGATGAAGCAGGGCGACGTGGCAGGCATCCTTTACCTGCCTGCCGACTTCGAGGCACGTGTGGCACGGGGCGAGACTTCGGTCTTCGTACTCTATGCCGCCACGGACGCTTTCCTCAACTTCAAAGGACTGCAAGAATCCAGTGCGCGCGTCATGCTTGCCGTGAACGATGCCCACCGCATGGAGGGCACCGTATTCCTACCTCCGCAAGGACTGCTGGCAGTGGCTTCGTCCGCTCCCGTCAGCGTGTCCGGCACGGCGCTCTACAACTATACAGAGGGCTACGGTTCCTATCTGATTCCCGCCGTCCTAATTGTCATCATCTTCCAGACGATGCTGATGGTGATTGCCATGCTGACGGGCGAGGAAGCGGAAGCCCGAAGAAAAGGAATACGGCTGATGCGTGCCGACTCATTGAAGGATACATTACGGATTGTCGGAGGCAGGACCTTCGTATACTTCATGCTCTACGTGGTGTTTTCCCTATTCCTGCTGGGACTGTTGCCGCACCTGTTCAGCATCCCACACATCGGCAGCGGAGGAGACATCGTCACAATGATGATACCCTTCCTGCTGGGCACGAGTTTCCTTGCCCTGGCCGTCTCCCGCTGGTTTACAGACTCCGAAGCGCCGTTGCTGATGATAGCCTTCTTCTCTGTGGGCTATATCTTCCTTTCGGGCGTGTCCTATCCGCTGGAGCTGATGCCGTGGTATTGGCAGACAGCCCACTATCTGTTTCCGGCAGGTCCTGCCGTACTTGCTTTTGTAAAACTGAATTCAATGGGTGGAACGCTGGCCGACGTATGGCCGCAGATGCTGACGATGTGGATACAAGTATTGGTCTATGGAACTTTGGCGCTCTGCACTACACGCCACCTCTACGGAAAAGGAAAAGTGAAGGCATAAAAAAAGGCTATCTATCCCAGACAGCCAATCTTTTGTTAACCTTAAATCTAATACTATGAAAAACACATTGCAAATGTACGGACTTCCCCGAAATATCCAAAATTTCTGTCCATGACGGTCTCATTTATAACATGGTTTAATAGGAATATGCCGTTGTTAACAGATAGAGGCTGGTCAAATAAGAAATTTTCACTATCTTCATCCCCAAAATCGAACATCATAACTAAAGAATATTTTGCCATGATTCATACCATACTCGATACAGACCTTTACAAATTCACCACCTCGTATGCCTACATCAAATTGTTTCCCTATGCCATGGGCACTTTCAGCTTCAAGGACAGAGACGACACCGCCTATACGGACACGTTTCTGAAGGAACTGCAAGAGGCGGTGGACAGCCTGGCACAGACCGTACTTACTGCCGAAGAGCTGGAATACATGACCCGCCACTGCCGTTTCCTGCCGAGGGTCTATTGGGAGTGGCTCTCCTCCTTCCGCTTCCAGCCGGAGAAGGTAAGCATCCATCTGGACGAGGACCGGCACCTGAACATTGAAATCACGGACTATCTGTACAAGGCCACCCTTTACGAAGTCCCCCTGCTTTCCATCGTATCCGAAATAAAGAACCGTTCTTTGGGAAACGTGGCCGACATGGACGGCATACTCTGCAAACTGTCCGAAAAGGTGGCACTCTCCAACCGACACCAGCTGTATTTTTCGGAGTTCGGCACCCGGAGACGCTTCTCGTTCGAGGTACAGGACAAAGTCATAGACCGTCTGAAGGAAACCGCCGAATACTGTACCGGGACTTCCAACTGCCACTTCGCCATGAAATACGGCATGAAGCCTATGGGGACGCATCCGCATGAATGGTTCATGTTCCACGGCGCACAGTTCGGCTACAAACACGCCAACTACATGGCCTTGGAAAACTGGGTGAACGTGTACGACGGTGACTTGGGCATCGCACTGTCCGATACCTATACCTCCGGCATTTTCTTAAGTAACCTGAGCCGCAAGCAGGCCAAACTATTCGACGGTGTACGCTGCGACTCCGGCGATGAATTCGATTTCACCGACAAGCTCGTTGCCCGCTACCGCGAACTGGGTATCGACCCTACCACTAAAACCATCGTCTTCAGCAATGCGCTCGATTTTGGCAAGGCACTCGACATCCAGGAGCATTGCAGGGGCAAAATCCGCTGCTCCTTCGGCATCGGCACCAATCTGACGAATGATACCGGATTCAAGCCCTCCAACATCGTAATGAAACTGACGCAATGCAAGATGAACGTCAACCAGGAATGGCGCGAATGCGTGAAGCTGTCCGACGATGCAGGAAAGCATATCGGCAGCGAAGCGGAAGTACGGGCATGTCTGTATGATTTAAGGCTCGGACAGCAAATAGAACCCCTATGCTGAAAACAGCTTCCCGGCGGTTAGCGATAAGTGCTTACTGTCTTTTCCTTTTGTAGGCAAACTCTTGCCATTTCTCCTCCGGCCAGTCCTGCCGCTGCATCTCCATGCGGGCCATGACGAAGAACAAGTCCGAAAGGCGGTTGATGAAGCGCAGAATATCCTCGTTCACGGGGTCTTGGCGATGGAGTGTCCACAAACGGCGTTCGGCACGGCGGGCCACGGTACGGGCAAACTGCAGTTGGGCTGATATGGGAGTGCCACCAGGCAAAAGGAAGTAGCCGTTGTCCGTCAGCAGGACGGTCATGGCATCCATCTCCTGCTCACAGCGCAGCGTGAGCTCTGCGGCAGAAAGCGGATTAGGGTTCACCACTCCCGAGGGAGTGGCCACATGGCTCATCACCACCATCAGTTCCCGCTGGACAGCATGCAGCAACTCCTGCCAGGCATCTTTTGCCGCCAGCATGGAGCGCACGATACCAATCACGGCATTCAATTCATCAAGACATCCGTTTGCCTCGATACGGATATCGTCTTTCGGCACGCGCATGCCACCATGAATACCTGTTGTTCCTTTGTCTCCAGTTTTGGTATAGACTCTTTTCATTCTCTATTTGATAAGGAACTGTGCCCACTGCGGGATTTCCTCTACATATTGTTTGAAGAGGGTCCCGTTTACAGTGCGGAACAATAATCGAGGAATTTGATTTTCTATTGAATTATCGTAGACATATACCCTATCAACCAAGGATATTGCTTTGCCTATATTCAATAACGATTTATAATAACGGGAAATAATTTTGGAAATGGGAACTTCATGCCCTCCATTCAAATAGCGCTGTGTAATACGCCGTACATTTATCTCAGGATTATTTGTACAGACAAAAAAAATGCGAATAAAAAATCCTGCTTTTTTTGCTTCTTCAACAAATGCAAGTTTTTCGTCTGAGGAAAAGACTGTTTCAAATACAAAATCTTGCCTTTTCCTTAAACACTCATAACGCATTTTAGTCGCCAATTCTGCTGCCTTCAATACTGCAACGGGAGAATTCCAATCACCATATTGTTCTTGCGCTATATTATCAGGATTAATGTAAAGGCTATTTTCTGCCCATTCATTATGAAGCAGTTGCACTGTCGTAGAAGTTTTACCCGAACCATTCGGACCAGCTACTATACAAAGTGTCGGATTTTTTTCGTTCATCACATGGATATATCACTTACATTTTTAGCTCTATATGCTTTCAATTTTTCTCTCACCTCTTGCATTCTCCGCTCCAATTCTCTTTTTGCCTTGCGAGAACTTTCACGGGCCGCAACAGCCACTTGTTCCATCAAAGCATGCAGTTGTTCATCAGTAGGGTCTTCCAAAGAAGACAAGCGATAAGTATTCAGTTTCATAATCATAATATATTTAAATGAAAACAAAGATACTCCACTATTTCGAGAACACAAACGAAATTACATAAAATATCAATGCGCTATCCGGACTTTTTCATAATGAATTCAAACTTAGATTAGGACTATTTTTAATCAAGGAATGATTAAAATGCAAAAAACGGCCGGACATGCCATGCAGAAGTCTTATTATATCCTTGTAAGCAAACCCTTTCCCACTTATATAAGGGATCATCAATATGCCAGAGAAGCATCCAGCTTCTATCTTTATCATATTGAGAACTGCAACTGAAACCAAGTCTGTAGTTCACGTTAAACTGCGGTAACGATTTACCAACTTTGGATAACTGTCCTTCTAATTTATCTAACGTTTCCTGTCCCCACTTTTCATCTTGTAAACCATTACCGGTATTGTGTTGGAAGTTTTCCGGAGATCTTCCACAAATATTCACCAACATATCAAACCATTGCCCTATACTTGGCAGAAACCACGGACTGCGTTCAATCCCATCCGGTACCTTATTGCTGTTATTGTAAGTTTTCACCAGATAAAAAGCACGACAGTCGCTTACAAAAGATGCATCACCCTCATGATTTGCCAGCATCTGTAAAGTTTCAGAGTAGCCATTCATGTTATTCTTGATTCTACTAAAATCATGCTTTGACTTTACATCAGCTATTGATATTGTGTCAATACCCACTTCGATTAAATCCACCGGTCCCCAATTCCCTTCTTTCAAACTATCCAACATCATCACATAGGCATGATTCCATCCCTTTTCATTGCACTTCTTGTCTGTCATCCTTTTCGGATCGCAAGTAATTACCATTCCGATAGCATTTTTATAATCATAGATTTTCCCATCTTCTTCCAACATTCCATTTCCTGGATGTACCTCTATTCTTCTATCGATTTCGTTCTGAAAGATAAAATCCCCGGGATAAAGCTTTCTTTCTATACTTCCTTTACCGGGTACGGGACTGATAACTTTCAGAGTATAGCATTTTCCAGAAACAAGAGTGATGGAGCTGCCCGAATAATTTATCTTTATATTCGTATCATCTCTTCCATTGGTAGTCGTATAGTTTCCGGTAACCCGTGCATTTGCTTGTGGCGGAACAATGGCACAATATTTCAAAGAATCTATCTGATATGGAGTAATACCATTCAGACTCACATTAATAGCTACCGAGTCTGTTCCTAAAACCCTCGATTCCATATGGTAAACAAAGCCTGCCTTTTCAGGAGCAAAACAACCTACGTATACTTGCGGTTGCAACACAAGCAATGCAAACTGGTGTTGAAACTGCAAGCTCAAGATTATTCCGGAAGAATTGTCAATAGCAGGTACGCCGGTGGCAATCAACAAGTCGCTGACAATATGCTTTTCTGTTGTGGACTGGTCTTTCGAAGGTTGCAGTTTTTCATTCCCGGTCAGTGAGGCAATAGCTCCGTCCATACCCTTTGAGACATCTATTGTGATATTCCTCCTATATGGATAGTATGCGACATAACTCACTCCATCATACCAATAAAGTGTACCATTTCCCACCGGATTCCAACTGCCGCTTGACCTATTGTAAACCAATTTGGCATTATCAATATCATCCATTATAGCACCGTCCTTTATGGCAAAAACACCAATCGAATCACCATCGACAAACTCCATTTTAAGATGTTCATCCTTTACAGAGGTACGTGTAGAGGACTTTCCTGCATGGGATAACTCTTCAAAATCAGCTACTATAGCCCGGATTGTAAAGGGGACTCCCTCACAGCCCGTAGACCTTTTCTCTATCGCAAAGATACAAACAAATTTGGAATATAAATATGCAGAAATACCGGGACTTTTCAAGCAAAACATGAAAGGAAAAAGAAGGAAAGTCCAGCAGATTCAAAAGATGTTTTACAAGATTAGGCTCCACCGAACAAAGACATCACATCCATCTCGCCCCAATACAGATGTGTATAGCTGGCAATCAGGTTCTTATAACGAAAAATGGGAGTAGCGACCTTCTCTCCTCTGGCATTGAAAACCTGCACTATCGAGGGAGTAAGACTGTACGCACCACTTTCTTTTCCACCAGCTTCGGGCACAGCAAGCTGCGTATAATGGAATTCGTGTCCTTTAAGCCGCCATCCGTTATAGTCGAACCGACGGTATCCCAATGTCAGTTTCCTGCGTTTACGCTCGTTCGTGATGCTGAAAGGTAATACTCCCACCATCTCATTTCCGACATTGCTTACACTGTTCCCGGTGCTTCTTCCATCGGTATTAATACTTCCCCCGTCCGTATCCCCATCAGAAAGAACGGACTGCGAAAGATATATCATCCCCCCGCATTCTGCCAGCGTCCTGCCACCGGCCTCTATATAGCTGCGGATAGACTCCCTGGCAAGCCTTGCCCCGGCAAGTTCCTCCAGACGGTTCTCGGGATAGCCGCCGGGCAGATAGAGCAAATCCGTCTCTTGCGGAATAGCCCGGTCTTGCTCCGGATTGAAGAAAGTGACCGTGCCCATACGGCGCAGAATATCCAGATGCTCCGCATAGAGGAAGGAAAAGGACTCTTCGTTGCGCGCTACCGAGATATGTAGCTTCCCCGGCTCTGATAGTACCGACTTCTCCTCCACAGCCGCCGCAGGCAATGGAAGCCCGATTGTCGAGAGCAGCAGTTCCCAGTCCACATGTTCCTCCAGCAAGCCTGCCAGCATGTCCAGCCCCTCCGTCTCCTTAGAACGGCTGAAATCCAGCCCCAGATGGCGTGACTCCTGCTCCAGTTCCTTCTGCTTGGGCAGATAGCCCAGACAAGTCACGTTCAAGTCTTCACAGACCTCCTGCAGCATCCGGTAGTGGTGGGGTGAGCCGACACGATTGAAGATAACTCCCGCAATACGTATATCCGGACGGAAATTGATGAACCCCGACAACAAAGGAGCCATGGAATAGGCAGCCGACTTGGCATCGACCACCAGCACCACAGGAATACCCAAGAGCCGTGCCACTTCTGCCGACGAGCCCCGGTCGCGGTCGTACCCGTCGTACATCCCCATCATCCCCTCGACCACGGCAACATCAGCATCTGCCGAATAGCGTGCATACAGACTGCGGACATGCTCCGGAGATGCCATGAAAGTATCCAGATTGATGGAAGGACGGCCGCATACCGCCTCGTGATACTTAGTATCTATATAATCGGGACCGCACTTGAAAGGCTGCACCTTCAGACCTTTCTTCACAAACAATGCCATCAGTCCACGACTGACGGTGGTCTTTCCACTGCCCGATGTAGGGGCGGCTATGAGAAACTGAGGAATGGAATCCATTATGAAGCTATCAAATTAAATATTTTCCTCCTGCAAAGGTAAGCATATCTCCGACAAAAGTTTTATCTTAGCTGCAAAAATAAAACATACCACCATGATAACCGAAGAACTTAAGAAACTCTACATCGCACATACCGGACACGAACCGGAACAGATTGACGAACTCCCCTCCTCCGGCTCCAACCGCCGTTACTTCCGCCTCATCGGAAGTCCTACACTTATCGGCGTCAGCGGAGAGTCTGTGGAGGAGAACCGCGCCTTCCTCTACATGGCAGAACATTTCCGACAGAAAGGGCTGCCCGTACCGCAAGTGTTCATCCGCTCCGAAGATGATATCTATTATCTGCAAGAAGACCTGGGCGACTCGCTCCTATTCAATGCCATCGAAAAAGGCCGCAAGACCAGCGTATTCGGCGAGGATGAGAAGCAGTTACTGCGCAAGACCATCCGTCTGCTGCCTGCCGTACAGTTTGCCGGAGCCGACGGCATGGACTTCTCCTACTGCTACCCGCAGGCAGAGTTCAATAGCCGCAGCATTCTGTGGGACTTGAACTACTTTAAATACTGCTTCCTCAAGGCTACGGGAATGGACTTCCAGGAAGACCGGCTGGAAGACGACTTCCAGAAGATGGCAGACGTGTTGCTCCGTAGCAGCTCCGCCACCTTCATGTACCGCGACTTCCAGAGCCGTAACGTCATGATAAAGGACGGCGAACCGTGGCTCATCGACTTCCAGGGCGGACGCAAAGGTCCGGTCTACTACGACGTTGCCTCCTTCTTGTGGCAGGCCAAAGCAAACTATCCCGACAGCCTGCGCCAAGAGTTGCTGAAGGAATACATCGACGCCTTGCGCAAGTACCAGCCCGTGGACGAGGCTTATTTCTATGCCCAGCTTCGCCACTTCGTATTGTTCCGCACCATGCAGGTGCTGGGTGCCTATGGTTTCCGCGGTTACTTCGAGAAGAAGCCCCACTTCATACAAAGTGTCCCCTTCGCCATCGAGAACCTGCGCCAGCTGCTCCAAGAGCCTTATCCCGAATATCCCTACCTCTGCCGGATTCTGCGCGAACTCACCGAGCTGAAACAGTTTACAGACGACCTGCAAAAGCGCCGCCTCGTGGTGAAAGTCACCAGCTTTGCCTACAAAAAAGGTATCCCCGAAGATTCCACGGGCAACGGAGGAGGTTTCGTCTTTGACTGCCGCGCTGTGAACAACCCCGGCAAGTACGAGCGTTACAAACCCTTCACGGGACTGGACGAACCCGTTATCCGCTTCCTGGAAGACGACGGCGAGATAGCCGTATTCCTGGAGCATGCCTACGCCCTTGTCGACGCTTCCGTGAAGCGCTACATGGAACGCGGCTTCACCAATCTGTCTGTCTGCTTCGGCTGCACCGGCGGACAGCACCGCTCCGTGTACTCGGCACAACACCTGGCGGAACATCTGCACAAGAAGTTCGGCGTGCAAGTGAACCTGATACATAGAGAACAGAATATTGAACAGACGTTTAAGGCCAAAGTTTAATGTGCTAATGTGAGAATATGCCAATATGAAAGCCATGATTTTCGCCGCCGGCCTGGGCACCCGGTTGCGCCCCTTGACGGACCACATGCCCAAGGCCCTCGTTCCCGTAGCAGGAAAACCCATGCTGGAACGGGTGATACTGCGGTTGAAGGAAGCAGGATTCAACGAGATAACGGTCAATATCCACCACTTCGGGGAGCAGATTATCGACTTCCTCCGTGCCCACGACAACTTCGGCACGGAGATTCACATCAGCGACGAACGCGGCATGCTGCTCGACACCGGAGGAGGCATCAAAAAGGCACGCCCCTTTCTGGACGGACAAGAACCTTTCCTGGTGCACAACGCGGATATTCTGACGGACATTGACCTTGCAGGTCTCTACCGCCACCATCTGGAGAGCGATGCGGAGTCTACCCTGCTTGTGAGCGAGCGCAAGACTTCCCGCTATCTCCTTTTTGACGACGACTACCACCTGCACGGCTGGATAAACAAGTCCACCGGAGAGGTGAAACCGGCAGGCTTCGACTACCGGGAAACGAAGTACCGGGAACTCGCCTTCGGAGGTATCCACATCATCTCCCCCTCCCTCTTCCACCTGATGGACGATGGGCAGTGGGACGGCAAGTTCTCCATCATTCCTTTCTACTTGTCCGCCTGCACAAAGGTGCATATACAAGGCTATCCGCTGCAAGGATTCCGCTGGTTCGACATCGGCAAACCGGAGACACTGGCACAAGCGGAGGAATACTACAAACAAAAATAACAAGTAATGTAAAGCAGCCTAACATTACTTGTTAGCTCCCTTTACATTACTTGTTATCAAATCAACCTATGTACCATAGATTATCTATGGTGAAACTACGCCAACGCCAGTATCAGCAACTGAGCCGTCAGCACCCGCAGGAACATAGCCAGCGGATAGACTGTGGCGTATCCCACCGCAGGGGCATCGCAGGATGTCAAGTCCGAGGAATAGGCCAATGCAGGCGGATTGGTGTTAGCTCCGGACAGCACACCTATCAGCGTATAGTAGTTCAGCTTCCAGAAATAGCGCCCCATGAATCCTGTCACCAGCAACGGAACGACCGTGATGATGGCCCCATAGCCAATCCACACATAGCCGCCTTCGTAGATAATGGTATCGATGAATCCCTTTCCTGCACCCAACCCCACGCAGGCCAGGAACAAGGCGATACCGATTTCGCGTATCATCAGATTGGCACTCATCGTCGTGTAGGTTATCAGCTTATATTGAGGCCCGAAACGGCTGATGAGGATGGAAACCACCAACGGTCCACCGGCCAGTCCCAGTTTCACGGGTTGGGGAATGCCGGGGAACATGAACGGCAGACTGCCCAAGATACATCCCAGGGCAATACCCAGGAAGATAGGAATCAAGTTGGGATGGTTGAGACGCTTCAGCGAGTTACCCAGCACCTTCTCCGCATGACTCACGGCAAGCTCACTGCCTACAATCGTCACACGGTCTCCCATCTGCAACTGCAAGTGGGGAGTTGCCACCAGATCCACGCCCGAACGGTTGATACGGGTGATGCAGGCACCGAAGTTGTTACGTATCTTGAGCTGAGACAGAGACTTGCCGTTCAGTTCCGGCTTGGTGATGAGGATGCGGCGTGAAATCAAGTTCTTGTCCTCCCGTTCCCACTCCACCGAAATTTTTCTTCCGAAGAAGGCAACAATGGCCTCCACATCTTTCGGGTTGGCAATGAACAGAATTTCATCCTGCATGTGCAGCACCGTATCGGCATTCGCCAGTTCTGTTTCCTGACTGCCGGTGTGCCGGATGCGGGAGATGACAAACGCACGGTTCAACAATGGTTTCACATCTCTGATCCGCTTGCCGTCTATTGCCTCATTGCGTATCTCTACCGATATGGGACGCACGGTCAGCTCCTGCAGATGACCCAGCCCGTGCTCGGCATCCTCCTCTTCTTTTTGGGTATTAATCCGCATGAAGAACTTCAAGGCAAGCAGCGCCAAGATGCAGCCCACCACACCCAGCGGATAGGCAACGGCATATCCGAGTGCGATTTCCGGAGCATCCACCCCGTTGAGGTCACTGTTTGCCTGCTGGGCAGCACCCAGACCGGGGGTATTGGTCACGGCTCCGGACAAGATACCCACCATCGTAGTAATGGGGATTCCGGTGGCAAAGTGCAACACAATGGTGATAACCACGCTGAGGAAGACAGAAAGCATTGCTACCATGTTCAGCGTAAGTCCGCCCTTCTTGAAAGCGGAGAAGAATCCCGGTCCCACTTGCAGACCGATGGAATAGACAAACAGTATCAAGCCGAACTCCTTCAGGAAGTGCAGCAGATGTTCGTCGAGGTTCATGTCGAAATGTCCGAAGACAATGCCCACAAACAAAATCCAGGTGACACCCAGCGAGATACCCGCCACCTTCAACTTGCCCAGCATGATACCGAAGGTGATGACCAGGGACAGAATCAGGACAGAGTGTGCCACTCCTCCGCCCCAAAGATTGGGATAACCCTCAAAGAGGTTTCTTAATAGTTCCATAGTTTCTATCTTTAGTTTTTACTTTTCAGCCTTATTGTTTAATTCTTAATTCTCTATTTAAAAAGTGTATCCCCACAGAAATCACTTCTCCGGGGATACGCATTTCACACATAAAAAATAACTACTATTATAAAGGCATGTTGCCGTGCTTTTTCGGTGGATTGCTCTGATTCTTGTTGTGCGCCATCTCCAATGCCTGCACCAGCTTGTAGCGGGTATCGCGCGGCATGATGACCTCGTCTATGAGGCCACGCTCGGCGGCGCGGTAAGGGTTGGAGAACTTGCTTTCGTACTCCTTGATAATCTCCTGCTTCTCTTCGGCAGAGGACTTGCGGTAGAGGATGTTCACTGCACCCTCGGCACCCATCACGGCAATTTCCGCCTGCGGATAAGCCAGGTTCACGTCGGCACCCGTCGGCTTGCTGGACATCACGATGTAGGCGCCGCCGTATGCCTTGCGGGTAATCAGCGTTATCTTGGGCACGGTGGCCTCGGCATAGGCATAGACAATCTTGGCGCCGTGGCGGATGATGCCGTTGTGCTCCTGCATCGTTCCGGGCAAGAAGCCAGGAACATCTTCGAAGGTTATCAGCGGGATGTTGAAGCAGTCGCAGAAACGAATGAAACGTGCCGCCTTGTCGCTGGCATCAATATCGAGCACACCCGCCAAATAGGCAGGTTGGTTTGCCACGATACCTACCGAACGCCCGTTCAGACGACCGAAACCGATAACGACGTTCTTGGCAAAGTGAGGCATCACTTCGAAGAAGTACTGGTTGTCCAGCACCGGTTCTATAATATCCTTGATGTCATAGGGCATGTTCGGGTCCTCAGGAATGACGGTCTGAAGCGCCTCTACCCGGCGATGGATATCGTCGGAGCAGGGAGTGAAGGGAGCATCCTCCATATTGTTGGACGGCAGGAAGCTCAGCAGCTCGCGGATGCTCATCAGTGTCTCCTCCTCCGTATTGCACATGAAGTGGGTAACGCCGCTCTTGCTGCTATGCGTATAGGCACCGCCCAGTTCCTCCTTGTCCACCTCCTCGTGGGTCACGGTCTTTACCACGTCCGGACCGGTGATAAACATGTGGCTCTGCTCCTTTACCATGAAGATAAAGTCGGTAAGCGCCGGAGAGTAGCATGCCCCACCGGCACACGGACCCAGAATAGCGGATATCTGCGGAATGACACCCGACGCAATGGTGTTCTGATAGAAGATGGAGGCATAGCCTGCCAAGCTGTTCACACCTTCCTGGATGCGTGCGCCGCCCGAATCGTTGAGGGCAATGACGGGAGCACCGTTCTTCAGGGCAAGCTGCTGCACCTTTACAATCTTTGCGGCATTCGTCTCGCTGAGCGAACCGCCATGCGCCGTGAAGTCGTAGGCATAGACAAATACAAGGCGGCCGTCTATCTTTCCGTAACCGGACACCATGCCGTCTCCGGCAATCTGTTTCTTCTCCATGCCGAAGTTGGTGCAACGGTGGTTCACGAACTTGTCCAGCTCATTGAACGAGCCTTTGTCCAGCAGCATGTCAATACGTTCGCGGGCAGTCATGCGGCCGGAGGCGTGTTGTTTCTCTATCTTGTCTACGCCCCCACCCAGCGAGGCACGTTTATCCAGTTCCTCAAACTGGCGGTATATTTCTTCTCTGTTCATATTTGCATTTACAATTTAGTGATTTATAATATACGGACTGAATGCGACTCGGGATTATTCCTCCTTTATCAACTCCAATTCAATCAATACTTGGTTGGCATTTACCGGTTCGCCCTCGCCCACGAGGATGTTGCGGACGATGCAGTCGGCATTTACCTTATAGTTACTCTGCATCTTCATGGCTTCCAGCACCACGGCAATGTCTCCGGCAGCCAGTCGGTCGCCCACCTTGACGGGGATGCTCACTACCTTGCCCGGCATCGGCGCCAGAATCTTGTCGCCCTGCTTCTCGTCGGCTCCTTTCTTCATGTGCAGATACTTGGCTTGCGTGTCCACGATGTCCACATGAAAGGAACGCTGGAGCATGCTGATGTCATAACTCTTGCCGCCCTCGCCGCGCACAAGGCCTGCGTTGAACGAGTTTCCGTTGTGCAGGATGGAGCAACTTCCGTTCTCTGCCATCACAATGTCCACTTCGTAGGGCTTTCCGTCAATGGTAAGTTGTACCTTATTCCCTTCCTTACCCACCAGGGTAATGTCTGCGATACGGTCTCCTATATGTATTTCCATTATTAATTATCCATTATCAATTATCCATTCCTTAAATCCTGAGCACTCCCTTCTGCAAGCCAAATTCCCTCCAACGGCTGATGGGGCGGCCATCGGACAGCTGTGCCGAAACATTCTCCTCCAGATTGACCAGATAGTCCATATAGGCAGCTATCATGGCGATGTTCTCCAACTCTTCGTTGGCAGTGTTGGTACGTACCAGCATGCGGGCGTTCTTCTCGATAAAGAGGGTGTTGTACTCTCCCTTCACAAAGTCGGGCACGTGCATGATGCGCTTCAGATAGGCAAGGTTGGTCTTTACGCCCGTAATCTTGTACTCGTAGAGCACACGGCGCATACGCTCGATGGCATACTGGCGGGTGGTTGCCCATACGATGAGCTTACCTATCATAGGGTCGTAGTAGATGGGAATCTCATAGCCGTCGTACACGTAGCTATCAATGCGGACACCGATTCCGTTCGGTTCCGTCAGTTGCTTGATGACACCGGGAGACGGCATGAAGTTGTTTTCCGTATCTTCGGCACAGATGCGGCACTCTATAGCATGGCCGCGCTGGAACAGTTCCTCCTGCTTGAGGTGCAGCACCTCGTCGTTAGCAATGCGGATTTGCTCTTTCACCAGGTCCACGCCTACCACTTCTTCCGTGATGGGGTGCTCCACTTGCAAGCGCGTATTCATTTCGAGGAAGTAGAACCGACGGTTCTTGTCTACCAAAAACTCGATGGTACCTGCACCGGAGTAGTTCACTGCCTTGGCTGCGGCAACCGCCTTCTCCCCCATCTCCCGGCGCAATTCCGGCGTAAGGAAGGGTGACGGGCTTTCTTCTACCACCTTCTGATTGCGACGCTGCACGGAGCATTCGCGGTCGAAGAGGTGGATGACGTTGCCGTGGTTGTCGCCCAATATCTGGAACTCGATGTGGTGGGGTTCTTCCACGAACTTTTCCAGATAGACCGTGTCGTCTCCAAAGGAGGACATGGACTCGGAGCGTGCCGTGTTGTAGGCTTCCACCACTTCGCTCTCGTTATGGATAAGGCGCATACCTTTACCACCGCCACCCATAGACGCCTTCAGCATCACGGGATAACCTACCTCGTTGCAGATGCGCACGGCTTCTTCGGCACTCTGCAAAGGTTGTTCCGTTCCGGGAACCACGGGTACGCCTGCCGCAATCATTCGCTTGCGGGCAGCTATCTTGTCGCCCATCGCCTCCATCGTCTCGGCGGCGGGACCGATAAAGATAATCCCTTCCTCCTTGCAACGGCGTGCAAACTCCGAGTTCTCCGACAAAAAGCCGTAACCCGGATGGATGGCATCGGCACCGCATCGCTTTGCCGTGGCAATCACTTTTTCAATATTCAGATAACTCTCTTTTGCCACGGCCGGTCCTATCGGATAAGCCTCATCGGCATATGCCACATGATGAGAGGTGCGGTCGGCCTCGGAGAAGACCGCAACTGTAAGCAGTCCCATCTCCCGGCACGAACGCATGACGCGCAAGGCAATCTCACCTCTGTTGGCAATCAATACTTTCTTAATCATTTTACTTTTTCTTTAATATATAAAGGATATATATAGTCACACCACAATGCGGACATACCTTTAACAAAGGCATTCCATTTCTTGTTTAAATGTTCAACTAATATCTTCGTACTGTCTTCCTAACCCACGAGCAAAGGCAGCCTTTAATGAATGGCAGGTCTTCTGACTGACTCCTAATCCTGAAGCCTTCCCGATATTTCAATGCATATCAGTGGCAAGGGTGTTTTTCATGATATAAACGGAGCTTCACAGCAGCGGGACTGTCCGGGATTTACACCCGATTCCCTTTTAATCCAGATGATGGAAACATGCATCCGGAACCAATTCGCGGGCAAAGATAACAAATTAAATCATCATTTGTACTCCGCCCACGACTTGATAGCCAAATCATCCGGCATCATCGTGCAGAATGCATTGATGAACGCACTTGCCAGACGGGCATTCGTTATCAACGGAATATTGAGGTCGATGGCGGCACGGCGTATCTTGTAGCCGTTATCCAACTCGCCTGCGGTGAGGTTCTTCGGAATATTGACCACCATGTCTATCTCCTTGCGGTGCAGCATGTCGAGTGCCTGCGGCTGGCGTTCGGGTTCGCTGGGCCAGTAGACGCGCGTATTCTCCACACCGTTCTCCGTAAGGAAGTTGCTGGAACCACCCGTGGCAAATATCTTATACCCCTTCTTCTGAAGCATACGCGCGGCAGAAAGCATGTCCACTTTCTGCTTCGGAGTACCGGTAGAAAGCAGGATATTTTTCTCTGGAATACGATATCCCACGGAGAGCATCGCCTTGAGAATGGCGCAGGAAGTATCGCTGCCGATGCAACCCACCTCGCCCGTGCTTGCCATATCCACACCCAGTACCGGGTCGGCCTTCTGCAGACGGTTGAAGGAGAACTGGCTCGCCTTGATGCCTACGTAATCCAAATCGAACAGATTCTTGTCCGGCTTCTGTACCGGAATGCCGAGCATCACCTTCGTGGCAAGTTCAATAAGGTTTATCTTCAGCACCTTGCTGACAAACGGGAACGAACGGCTGGCACGGAGGTTGCACTCAATCACCTTGATGTCGTTCTCGCGTGCCAGATACTGGATATTGAACGGACCGGAGATGTTCAGCTCACGGGCAATCTCGCGGCTGATGCGCTTGATGCGGCGCACCGTCTCCACATACAACTTTTGTGGCGGGAACTGGATAGTGGCGTCACCGGAATGCACTCCGGCAAACTCGATATGCTCACTGATGGCGTACGCGATAATCTCTCCATCTTGCGCCACAGCATCCATCTCCACCTCCTTGGCATGCTCAATGAACTGGCTCACCACTACGGGATGTTTCTTGCTGACATTCGCCGCCAGCTTCAGGAAGCGTTCCAGCTCCTCCCGGTTGGAACAGACGTTCATCGCAGCGCCGGACAATACGTAGGAAGGACGGACCAATACCGGGAAGCCCACCTTATCCACAAAGGCGTTGATGTCCTCCAGGGAGGTCAGCGCCCGCCATTCGGGTTGGTCTACACCAATGCGGTCGAGCATGGCGGAGAACTTGTCACGGTCTTCGGCATTGTCGATGCTCCTGGCGCTTGTGCCGAGAATAGGTACCTTCTGCGCATCGAGGCGCAGGGCAAGGTTATTCGGTATCTGACCACCGGTAGAGACAATCACCCCGTGGGGATTCTCCAGTTCGAGAATATCCATCACGCGCTCGAAGGTGAGCTCGTCGAAGTAAAGACGGTCGCACATGTCATAGTCCGTAGACACGGTTTCGGGGTTGTAGTTTATCATGACACTGCGGTAGCCTTCCTGGCGGATGGTGTTCAGGGCCTGCACGCCGCACCAGTCGAACTCTACGGAAGAACCGATGCGGTAGGCGCCGGAGCCCAATACGACGATGGACTTGTGGTCGCCGAGGTAACGGACATCATTTGCCGTGCCGCTATACGTTAGGTAGAGATAGTTGGTCTGTGCGGGATATTCGGCGGCAAGGGTATCTATCTGCTTCACTACGGGCAGAATGCCTGCACTCTTGCGGAAATTGCGGACGGCAAGGATGGCTTCTTCGCCGTCCATTGCTTGTTCCAAGCCGAGGGCACGGGCTATCTGGAAATCAGAGAAGCCTTGTACTTTGGCTTTACGCAACAAGTCCACGGGAATCATTGGCAACTCTCCATCAGCCATAAAAGAGTGCAGTTCCCTGCTGGTATCCATGATGTTCATCAACTTCTCCAGGAACCAACGGTCTATCTTGGTCAATTCGTGCACCTGGTCCACCGTATACCCGGCACGGAAGGCTTTGGAGATGACAAAGATACGTTTGTCGGTAGGTTCGCGCAGAGCCTTGTCCAAATCGGCAATCACCAGTTCCTTGTTCTCTACGAAGCCGTGCATGCCCTGGCCTATCATGCGAAGCCCCTTCTGGATGGCTTCCTCGAAAGTACGGCCGATAGCCATCACCTCGCCTACCGACTTCATGCTCGAACCCAGCTCTTTGTCCACCCCGTGGAACTTGCCCAAATCCCAACGCGGTATCTTGCAGACCACATAGTCCAGGGCGGGTTCGAAGAAAGCGCTTGTAGTCTTTGTCACAGAGTTGTTCAAGTCGAACAAGCCATAGCCCAAGCCGAGTTTTGCCGCTACAAACGCCAACGGATAACCCGTTGCTTTAGAGGCAAGTGCAGACGAACGGCTCAAGCGTGCATTTACCTCGATTACCCGGTAGTCCTCGCTCATCGGGTCGTAGGCATACTGCACGTTACACTCTCCCACAATGCCGATGTGACGGATAATGCGGATAGCGAGTTCACGCAATTTATGATAGTCCGTATTGCTCAACGTCTGTGACGGGGCAATAACGATGGACTCACCCGTATGGATGCCCAGGGGGTCGAAGTTCTCCATGTTGCAGACCGTGATGCAGTTGTCGAAGCGGTCGCGCACCACCTCGTATTCCACTTCCTTCCATCCCTTCAGCGATTTTTCCACCAACACCTGTGGGGAGAAGGAGAAGGCTTTCTCCACCAGCACATTCAGCTCTTCTTCATTGTCGCAAAAACCCGAACCCAGTCCGCCAAGCGCGTATGCGGCACGGACAATGACCGGGTATCCCAGTTCCCGGGCTGCGCGACGGGCATCCGCTGCATTCTCCACAGCTTCGCTCTTGATGGTCTTCACATCAATCTCATTCAGTTTCTGCACAAAGATTTCACGGTCCTCCGTGTCAATGATGGCCTGCACGGGAGTGCCGAGAACCGTCACGCCGTACTTCTCGAAAATCTTGTCTTTATAGAGGGAAACACCGCAGTTCAGTGCCGTCTGCCCACCAAAAGCAAGCATGATGCCGTCCGGGCGCTCCTTCTCTATCACCTTCTCCACGAAGTAAGGAGTGACGGGCAGGAAGTAAATCTGGTCGGCAACTCCTTCCGAGGTCTGTACCGTGGCAATGTTCGGATTGATGAGAACCGTGTAGATGCCTTCCTCCTTCAATGCCTTGAGCGCCTGCGAACCGGAGTAGTCAAATTCTCCTGCCTCACCGATTTTCAGTGCACCGGAACCGAGCAGCAGGACTTTCTTTATATTGTTTTCTTTCATTTGCATATCTGTTTATTAAAAATGTAATAGTAGTAATAAAACCTTATCTTTCTCTTACCTTACACAATCAGTCACTAATTGAATGGCATTCAGTATAGGACTGAAAGGTATTCACTCTGGGACTGAATGACATTCAGTATGGGACTCATTATACCGTCTTTTACATACTGATTATCAAGAGATTATGAACGCAATCATTCTTGATAAAATTCTCTTACTAAAGCAACTTCACAAAGTCATCAAAAAGAAACTCCGTATCCGTCGGCCCGCTGGCAGCTTCGGGATGAAACTGTGCGGAGAACCAGGGATTGCGTTTGTGGCGGATTCCTTCATTAGAACCATCGTTCATATTGATGAAAAGCGGTTCCCAGTCTTCTGTCAGCGTGTTGTTGTCTACGGCATACCCATGATTCTGTGAGGTGATGAAGCAACGTTCCGTACCCACCATACGCACCGGTTGGTTATGGCTGCGGTGACCGTATTTCAATTTGTATATCTTGGCGCCCCCAGCTTTGGAAAGCAACTGGTTTCCCATACAGATGCCGAAGATGGGCAGTTTCTCGTTCTGCATTGCCTTGCGGATATGCTGCACGGCAGCATCGCAGGTATCGGGGTCGCCAGGGCCGTTGGAGATGAACAACCCGTCGAACTCCATCCCAGTATAATCATAGTCCCAGGGAACGCGAATCACTTCCACGTCACGTTTCAGCAGGCAGCGGATGATGTTATGCTTGACGCCGCAATCCACAAGGAGCACTTTCTTCTTACCGGTTCCTTCGTTGTAACGGATAACCTCCTTGCAGCTAACTTTATCCACATAATTCACATCGGCATAAGAGGCCTCAGGCATTTCATCCGATTCATCATCAAAGGCGATACGTCCCATCATCACCCCATGCTCGCGAAGCACCTTTGTCAGTTCGCGGGTATCGATGCCCGTGATGCCCGGAATCTGTTCGCGTTTCAGCCAGTCACCGAGACTTTCCACCGCATTCCAATGGCTATAATTTTCGCTATAATCGCTTACAATAATGGCTTCGGCATGGATATGCTCGCTCTCCATAAAAGTGGCAAGCCCATTCGGTTCGAGAGTAAAAGGCGGCACACCGTAATTGCCCACCAACGGATAGGTGAGCGTCATCAGCTGTCCGGCATACGAAGGGTCGGTCAGGCTTTCGGGATAACCCGTCATGGCTGTGTTGAAGACCACCTCTCCCGCTACCGGTTTTTCAAAACCGAACGACTTGCCGTGGAAGCGGCTCCCGTCGTCGAGGATTAGAGTTACATTTCTCATTGATTCAATTAAAATTGATAAACTTGTTCTATATAATCAATAAATGCCTTGTTCAGCAGCTTCACACCGCCCGGCGTAGGATAATCGCCGCTGAAGTACCAGTCACCCGGATGCTTGGGGCAGGCCTCATGCAGCCCCTCGAGAGGCTGGTAGACAATCTGCACTTTGGCTTTCGTCCCTTTCGGAGTAAGAAGCTCCACCATCTTGGCAGAGATTTCCTCATCAGTGAAAGGAGCATAAATCTCCTTCACGTAATTCACCATCTGCTCTTTGGGCAGGCCTACCTGCTCCTTGGACTTGCGGTAGGCGGCGGCAATCACATCGCGCATCTCACGCTCCTTCAGCAGTTCCACAGCAGCCTTGAAGGCGATGAATTCGCTCATCTTAGCCATATCGATGCCATAGTAGTCGGGATAGCGTACCTGCGGTGAAGAGCTTACAATGACTATCTTCTTTGGCTCCAGACGGTCAAGGATGCCGATGATGCTCTGCTTCAGGGTGGTTCCACGCACTATCGAGTCGTCGATGATGACCAGATTATCCACTCCCGGGACAAGGCTTCCATAAGTGATGTCGTACACATGGGCGGCAAGGTCGTTCCGGCTGTTTCCTTCGGCAATAAAGGTACGCAGCTTGATGTCCTTGATTGCCACTTTCTCGCTCCGTATGCGCCGCGACAAGATATGCTCCAGTTCGTCGTGGCTGGGACTATGCCCCAAGGCGGCAATCTGCTGCACCTTCTCCTCGTTGAGGTAGTCGTCCAATCCCTGCAACATACCGTAGAAGGCGACTTCCGCCGTATTGGGGATGAAGGAGAAGACGGTATGGTCCACATCGTTGTCGATGGCTTTCAATATGTTGGGTACAAGTTTCTCACCCAGCAGTTTACGTTCCCGGTAAATGTCCACATCACTGCCCCGGCTGAAGTAGATGCGCTCGAAGGAACAAGGTTTCACCTCGCGCGGCTTGTTGATTTGCACGGTGCGCACCTTGCCGGCCTTGTTGATAAACATGGCTTGTCCGGGTTGCAGCTCCTTGATGGATTCGACAGGAACATTAAGGGCTGTCTGTATCACGGGACGTTCGCTGGCAAGCACCGCTATCTCGTCGTCCTGATACCAGAAGGCTGTACGGATGCCCCATGGGTCGCGTACGGCGAAAGTCTCTCCGCTGCCGGTAAGTCCGCACATCACGTATCCCCCGTCCCACTCCTTGCTCGAAGTGCGCAGCACGTTGGCAAGGTCGATGTGGTTTTCTATATAACGGGTGATGTCCATGCCTGCCAGCCCTTCCGCTTCGGCAAGGTTGAAGAGGCGCTCCACTTCGCGGTCGAGGCGATGTCCCAACTGCTCCAGCATGATGTAGGTATCGGCATATTTGCGCGGATGCTGGCCGATGGCGGTAATGCGTGCGAAGATTTCATCCACATTCGTCATGTTGAAGTTGCCGCAGAGGGCAAGATTCTTGGCACGCCAGTTGTTTCTCCGGAGGAACGGGTGCACGTACGAGATGCCGGACTTTCCGGTAGTGGAGTAACGCAGGTGTCCCATATAGACCTCCCCTGCAAAGGGCAGCACACGCTTGGCATAGTCCGCATCGTGCAGCTGTTCCTTGGTCAAGTCCTTGAAGTGGCCCTGCACCGTACCGAAAATTTCGGTAATGGCGCCCGAGCCGAGAGCACGCTCACGGAACATATATTCCTCGCCGGGACTGGCTTCCAGTTTCACGCAGGCCAGTCCGGCACCTTCCTGCCCACGGTTGTGTTGTTTCTCCATCAGGAGATAGAGCTTGTTGAGTCCGTACATCCATGTTCCGTACTTCTCTTCATAGTACTCCAGCGGTTTCAGCAGGCGTATCATGGCGACGCCGCATTCATGCTTCAGTTGTTCCATCTATTTATTTACAATTTACCATTTACAATGTACAATTTTAAGTGTACAATTTTCTTTTCCTTATTATAGCATACAATTACCATTTACATTTACCTCTCCCAAGCGCAGCCCCATTGTACATTGTACATTGTAAATGGTAAATTGTACATGTCCTCATTCTACAGTCACCGATTTCGCAAGATTCCTCGGCCGGTCCACATCCATTCCCTTGCACACGGCAATGTGATAGGCAAGTAATTGCAGAGGTACCGTAGTTATTAACGGATCAAGGCACTCCATTGTTTCGGGAAGCTCGATGCAAGTGTCGGCTATTTTACTGATGACCGTATCTCCCTTTGTCACAATGGCGATAACCCTGCCTTTACGCGCCTTTATTTCCTGGATATTGCTCAGCACCTTTTCGTAAAGCCCATTCCGGGTGGCAATAACCACCACCGGCATCTCGGCATCCACCAGGGCAATGGGGCCGTGCTTCATTTCGGCGGCAGGATAGCCCTCGGCATGGATATACGAAATCTCCTTCAACTTCAAAGCACCTTCCAGGGCTACGGGATAACTGTATCCGCGTCCCAGATAGATAAAGTTGTGTGCATAGGTGAATATCTTGGAAAGTTCCGCTATACGGTCGTTCAGTTTCAAGACCTCCTTCATCTTGTCGGGGATATGTCCCAATTCCTTGACAATTGCCAGGTATTGCCCTTCGTCCATCGTCTTTTTCTCTTTGGCAAGTGTCAGGGCCAGCATGGTAAGCACCGTTACCTGCCCGGTGAAGGCTTTGGTGGATGCCACCCCTATTTCCGGTCCCACGTGGATATAGGAACCCGTGTGCGTGGCACGGGGAATGCTGGAACCGACGGCATTGCAGATGCCATATATAAATGCCCCACGATTTCTGGCAAGCTCCACGGCAGCCAGCGTATCGGCCGTTTCACCGCTTTGCGAGATGGCAATCACCACATCGTTGCTGTCAATCACCGGGTCGCGGTAACGGAACTCACTGGCATACTCCACCTCCACCGGAATACGGCAGAAGCTTTCAATCAAATGCTTGCCGATGAGGGCGGCATGCCATGACGTACCGCATGCCACGATGACGAAGCGTTTGGCCGCCAGCAGACGTTCCTTATAATCAATCACTGCAGAAAGAACCACGTTCGTACCCTCCACATTGATACGCCCGCGCATGCAGTCGCGAATGCAGCCGGGCTGTTCGAAGATTTCCTTCAGCATGAAGTGCGGATAGCCTCCCTTCTCCAGCTGGCCGAGATTGAGCGCTACCGTCTTTACCTCGTGCGGACATTCCACATTCTTCAGGTTAACAACCTTCAGCTTCTCTCCCCGGCGGATGAGGGCAATCTCTTCGTCTTCCAGATACACCACCTTATCCGTATATTCCACAATCGGCGTGGCATCCGAAGCCAGGAAAAACTCACCTTCACCGATGCCCACCACCAGCGGACTGCTCTTGCGTGCAGCGATTATCCCATCCGGATTGTCCTTGTCGAGCACCGCAATGGCATACGCCCCAATCACTTCCTGCAAGGCAAGTTGCACTGCCGTCAGCAGGTCAATATGGTTTGTCACCTGAATGTATTCGATGAGCTGTACCAGCACCTCGGTATCAGTGCTGCTTTTAAATACATAACCTTTGGCTTGAAGTTTTTCTTTAAGGACGGCGTAGTTTTCAATAATGCCGTTATGGATGAGGGCGAGGCGTTCGGAAGAGGAATAATGGGGATGGGCATTGACGGAACAAGGTTCTCCATGAGTAGCCCAACGTGTATGTGCAATACCAATGTTACCGGAAATATCTTTTTGAGCAACGAAAGTTTCAAGTTCCGAAACCTTACCTTTCGCTTTGTACACGTTCAACTGTCGGTTATCACTGATTAATGCTACCCCTGCACTATCATATCCACGGTACTCCAACCGCTTCAGACCCTTGATAAGAATGGGGTAGGCTTTCCTTTGACCTATATAGCCTACTATTCCACACATAATGTATCAGTATTTGATTTTGCGCTGCAAATATACATATTCTTAAGAACATAAAGTTAATCTTTCCACTATTTATTTATCAAAAGAATAGAAAAAAGTTGTTTTTACATCAAAAAGTTAAAGAAAGTGTTATTTTAAAAGCAAAAGGCTTAATTTACAAATCCAAATCAAACCGTCTGATTTTGATTTAGGATTAAAAGAAAACAGAGGGTGTTTTCTATCAATTCATAACTTCATCTTCTATCGCAGGAATTTTGCAAGAAAGAAGGCAGGAATACATATTAGCATTTTGCAATTAATACCATATATTTGCCGAACATTTTGAAACCACAAACAATATTATACAGCAATAAAGAAAGCTTATAATCATGAAACAAGAACTTTTTAACAACAAAACAAAAGCAGAGGATTACCAGCGACAGCCCAAACAGTTGGGCTTGTATGAGGCATCCCATGAGCACGATGCCTGCGGAGTAGGCATGCTGGTCAATATCCAGGGAGGAAAATCACATGAACTGGTAGAATCAGCATTGAAGGTACTGGAAAACATGCGCCACCGTGGAGCGGAAGGGGCGGACAACAAAACCGGAGACGGCGCCGGCATCATGCTGCAGATACCGCACGAATTCATTCTGTTGCAGGGCATTCCCGTTCCCGAGAAGGGAAAATACGGCACCGGCCTGCTTTTCCTTCCCAAAGACGGAAAAGACCAGGCTGTCATCTTGAGCGTCATTATCGAAGAGATTGAAAAGGAGGGATTGACCCTGATGCATCTGCGCAACGTGCCCACTTGCCCCGAAATATTGGGAGAAGCGGCTCTTGCCAACGAACCGGACATCAAGCAAATTTTCATCACCGGATTTACGGAAAGCGAAACCGCCGACCGCAAACTCTATATAATAAGGAAAAGGATAGAGAACAGAATACGCAAGTCGGACATCCCCACCCGCGAGGATTTCTACATCGTCTCGCTCTCTACGAAGAACATCGTCTACAAGGGCATGCTCTCTTCCTTGCAGTTGCGCAACTACTTCCCCGACCTCACCAACAGCTACTTCACCAGCGGACTGGCATTGGTGCACTCCCGTTTCAGCACCAACACTTTCCCCACCTGGGGACTGGCACAGCCTTTCCGCCTGCTGGCACACAACGGCGAAATCAATACCATCCGCGGCAACCGCGGCTGGATGGAAGCCCGTGAGAGTGTACTCTCCTCTCCCGCCTTGGGAGACATCCGGGAGATACGCCCCATCGTGCAACCGGGCATGAGCGACAGTGCCTCGCTGGACAATGTGCTCGAGTTTCTCATCATGTCAGGCCTGAGCCTGCCGCACGCCATGGCCATGCTCGTGCCGGAATCTTTCAACGAAAAGAATCCCATCAGCGAAGATTTAAAAGCTTTCTATGAATACCACTCCATCCTGATGGAGCCGTGGGACGGACCGGCGGCACTGCTTTTCAGCGACGGGCGCTATGCAGGCGGCATGCTCGACAGAAACGGACTGCGCCCTGCACGCTACCTGATTACGCAGGGCGGCATGATGGTAGTGGCCAGCGAAGTCGGCGTGATGGATTTCGAGCCGGGAGACATCAAGGAAAAAGGACGCCTGCAACCGGGCAAGATACTGCTTATAGACACCGAGAAAGGCGAAATATATTATGACGGCGAACTGAAGAAACAACTTGCCGAAGCCAAACCATACCGCACTTGGCTGGCCGGCAACCGCATCGAGCTGGACGAACTGAAAAGCGGTCGCAAAGTCTCCCATAGCGTGGAGAACTACGACAGCATGCTGCGCATCTTCGGCTACTCCAAAGAAGACGTGGAACGGCTGATTGTCCCGATGTGTACCATCGGTGCCGAACCCATCAACTCCATGGGCAATGACACCCCGCTGGCAGTACTCTCGGACAAGCCGCAACTACTGTACAACTATTTCCGCCAGCAGTTTGCCCAAGTCACCAACCCTCCTATCGACCCGATACGCGAAGAACTGGTAATGTCGCTGACCGAGTACATCGGAGCCGTAGGCATGAACATACTGACACCCAGCGAAAACCATTGCAAGATGGTGAGGTTGAACCATCCCATCCTGAACAACGCCCAGCTGGATATTCTCTGCAACATCCGGTACAAAGGCTTCAAGACCGTGAAACTGCCCCTGCTCTTCGAAGTGGCAAAAGGGTGCCAGGGATTGCAGGAAGCATTGGCAACCCTCTGCAAGCAGGCGGAAGAATCCGTCAACGAAGGAGTGAACTACATCGTGCTTTCCGACCGCGACGTAGACGCCACCCATGCCGCCATTCCGTCACTGCTTGCCGTGTCGGCGGTACACCACCATCTTATCTCCGTGGGCAAACGGGTGCAGACGGCACTGATTGTAGAAAGCGGCGAAATCCGCGAAGTGATGCACGCCGCACTGCTGCTGGGCTTCGGAGCCAGCGCACTGAATCCGTATATGGCTTTTGCCGTCATCGACAAACTGGTGAACGAAAAGGAAATACAGCTCGACTACGCCACTGCCGAAAAGAAATATATCAAGTCCGTCTGCAAAGGCTTGTTCAAGATTATGAGCAAGATGGGCATCAGCACCATCCGTTCTTACCGGGGCGCGAAAATTTTCGAGACCGTAGGACTGAGCGAGGAGTTGAGCAATGCCTACTTTGGCGGACTGAGTTCACGCATCGGAGGCATACGCCTGGATGAAGTGGCACGCGACGCCATCGCCTTCCACAAGGAAGGGATGGAGGTTCTTAAAAAGAAGGGGGAAGCGGAGTTATTGCCGAACCGCGGACTGTATGCCTTCCGCAAGGATGGTGAGAAGCACGCCTGGAACCCGGAAACCATCAGCACACTGCAACTTGCCACACGCCTGGGAAGCTATAAGAAATTCAAGGAGTTCACTGCCATGGTAGACAGCAAGGAATCTCCCATCTTCCTGCGCGATTTCCTCGACTTCCGCCGCGCTCCTATCAGCATAGACCGGGTGGAACCGGTAGAGAACATCGTACAGCGCTTTGTCACCGGCGCCATGTCCTACGGCTCCATCAGCCGCGAAGCCCACGAAGCCATGGCTATTGCCATGAACAAGCTGCATGGCCGGAGCAATACGGGCGAAGGAGGCGAAGACCGGGCACGCTTCATGCCGCGCGAAGACGGCACCAATCTGCGCAGCGCCATCAAGCAGGTGGCCTCAGGACGTTTCGGTGTCACCGCAGAATATCTGGTGAATGCGGACGAAATACAGATAAAGATTGCCCAAGGCGCCAAGCCGGGCGAAGGTGGGCAGCTGCCGGGCTTCAAAGTGGATGAAGTGATTGCCAAGACACGCCACTCCATTCCGGGCATCTCGCTGATTTCCCCCCCGCCCCACCACGACATTTACTCCATCGAAGACCTGGCACAGCTCATCTTCGACCTGAAGAACGTGAACCCACGGGCAAAAATCAGCGTGAAGCTGGTGGCAGAAAGCGGTGTGGGCACCATTGCCGCCGGTGTGGCAAAGGCAAAGGCCGATTTGATAGTCATCTCGGGTGCAGAGGGCGGTACGGGAGCCTCTCCTGCATCATCCATCCGCTATGCCGGCATCTCGCCCGAACTCGGCTTGAGCGAAACGCAGCAGACACTGGTGCTGAACGGCCTGCGCGGACAAGTGATGCTGCAAGTGGACGGACAGCTCAAAACAGGCCGCGACATCATACTGATGGCAATGCTCGGAGCCGAAGAATTCGGTTTCGCCACCAGTGCCCTGATTGTACTGGGTTGCGTAATGATGCGCAAATGTCACCAGAACACCTGCCCCGTAGGGGTGGCGACACAGAACGAAGAACTGCGCAAACGCTTCCGCGGACGCAGCGAGTATCTGGTGAACTTCTTCACGTTCCTGGCGCAGGAAGTACGCGAATACCTGGCGGAAATCGGTGTGGAACGCCTGGATGACATCATTGGACGCACAGACCTTATCGTCCGCAAGCCGGATGACGGAATCAAGAAACATCAGTTGATAAGCTTCGACAAACTACTGGCACGCGTAGACAACGAAGCCGCCATCCGCCACGTCACCGACCAACAGCATGGCATCGACCATGTGAAAGATGTAGAGATGCTACATGCCGCCGCCGAAGCCGTAGAGAACCAGAAGGAAATCTCGCTGGAGTACACCATCGCCAATACCGACCGTGCCTGCGGCGCCATGCTCTCTGGTGTCATTGCCGCAAAATACGGAGAAAAAGGGCTGCCCGAACATACGCTGAACGTGAAGTTCAAAGGCTCCGCCGGGCAGAGTTTCGGGGCATTCCTTGTCCCGGGTGTCAACTTCAAGCTGGAAGGCGAGGCCAACGATTATCTGGGCAAAGGTCTGAGTGGCGGACGCATCGCCGTCCTGCCCCCGGTACGGAGCAACTTCGAGGCGGAGAAAAACACGATTGCAGGCAACACCCTGCTTTATGGCGCCACAAGCGGTGAAGTTTACATCAACGGCCGTGCAGGCGAGCGCTTTGCCGTCCGCAACTCCGGTGCCACAGCCGTAGTGGAGGGTGTAGGTGACCACTGCTGCGAGTATATGACCGGCGGGCGCGTGGTAGTACTCGGACAGACGGGACGCAACTTTGCCGCAGGCATGTCCGGCGGTGTGGCCTACGTATGGAACCGGGACGGCAACTTCGACTATTTCTGCAACATGGAAATGGTGGAACTGAGCCTCATCGAAGAGGCCTCCTACCGCAAGGAACTGCACGAGCTCATCTGCCAGCACTACCTGTACACCGGTTCCAAACTGGCACGCACCATGCTCGATGACTGGCCACGCTATGCCGACCAGTTCATCCAGGTAGTCCCTATCGAATACAAAAAAGTGCTGCAAGAGGAGCAGATGCAGAAATTGCAACAGAAGATTGCAGAAATGCAACGCGATTATTGAATCGCGAATTAATAATGAAAGAATGAAAGACTGAGGAAATTCCCCTTTCATTCTTTAATTCTTTAACTTTTTAATTTGTTCATCATGGGAGATCCAAAAGCATTCCTCAATATCCCCCGCCAAGAGGCGGGTTACCGTCCGATACACGAACGTATCACAGACTTCAGCCAAGTGGAACAGACACTGAACAGCCACGACCGCAAGCTCCAGGCCTCGCGCTGTATGGACTGCGGCGTACCCTTCTGCCACTGGGCATGTCCGCTAGGCAATAAAGACCCGGAATTCCAAGACGCGCTCTACCGGGGCAAATGGCGCGAAGCCTATCAAATACTGAACAGTACGAATGATTTTCCGGAATTTACGGGACGCATTTGCCCTGCCCTTTGCGAGAAGTCGTGCGTACTGAAACTCTCGTGCAACGAACCGGTCACTATCCGCGAGAACGAAGCCGCCATCGCCGAGGCTGCTTTTCGCGAGGGCTACATCACCCCCCTCCAGCCCGAACGCAACGGAAAGAAAGTAGCCGTCATCGGCGCCGGCCCTGCCGGATTGAGCGTTGCCGTACGGCTGAACGCCAAAGGTTACGAAGTTACCCTATTCGATAGCAAACCGATGCCGGGAGGACTGCTGCGCTATGGTATCCCCAACTTCAAGCTGGACAAAGCCGTCATCGACCGCCGCATGAAAATCCTCGAGGCCGAAGGTATCTTGTTCAAGATGGGAGTCCATGTCGATGTGCAGAAACTGCCCGCCGGATTCGATGCCTACGCCATTTGTACCGGTACGCCCACCGCCCGCGACCTCTCCATTCCGGGCAGGGAGCTGAAAGGCATCTACTTTGCCCTCGACATGCTGGCACAGCAGAACCATATTCTGGATGGAGATACCTTCCCGAAAGACCAACTCGTCAACGCCCGCGGCAAACGGGTACTCGTCATCGGCGGCGGCGATACCGGGTCCGACTGCATAGGCACCAGCATCCGACAGGGAGCCGTCAGCGTAACCCAGATTGAAATCATGCCCCAACCGCCCATAGGACACAACCCAGATACTCCCTGGCCTCAATGGCCCGTCGTACTGAAAACCACCAGCAGCCACGAAGAAGGCTGTACCCGTCGATGGTCCCTCGCCTCTACCCGGTTCATCGGGAAGAATGGCAAGGTATGCGGTGTGGAAGTGGAAGAAGTGGAGTGGCTTCCGGCAACAGACGGTAACCGCCCTACCATGAAATCTACGGGTAAGAAAGAGGTCATCGAAGCCGATATGGTGCTTCTTGCCATGGGTTTCCTCAAGCCCGAGCAACCGAAGTTTGCAGAGAACGTATTCGTGGCAGGCGATGCCGCCCACGGCGCCAGCCTCGTGGTACGTGCCTTGGCCGACGGACGACGAGTGGCAACAGAAATAGACCGTTACCTCGAACCTCTAAAAGAAAGCAAGAAATGATTTCCCTTTCTTTAATTTTTAACCTTTAATTTTTAATTCTCATGTGTGGAATAGCAGGAATCTTCAACATACAGTCTCAAACTCCTGAATTGAGAAACAAAGCGCTACGGATGGCGCAGAAAATCCGTCATCGCGGACCGGACTGGAGTGGTATCTACGTAGGCGGCTCCGCCATCCTCGCCCACGAACGCCTCTCCATTGTCGACCCGGAATCCGGCGGACAACCCTTATATTCACCCGACCGCAAACAGGTGCTTGCCGTCAATGGCGAGATTTACAACCATCGCGACATCCGTGCCCGCTATGCCGGAAAATACGCCTTCCAGACAGGTTCCGACTGCGAAGTCATCCTTGCCCTTTACAAAGACAAAGGCATCCGCTTCCTCGAAGAGCTGAACGGCATCTTCGCCTTCGCCCTCTATGATGAAGAAACGGACGATTACCTCATCGCCCGTGACCCCATCGGCGTAATCCCCCTTTATATAGGACGCGACAAAGACGGACACATCTACTTCGGCAGTGAGCTGAAAGCCCTTGAGGGTTTCTGCGATGAGTACGAGCCTTTCCTTCCCGGCCACTACTACCGTGGGCGCGAGGGCAAGATGCACCGCTGGTACACCCGCGACTGGATGGACTATGCCGCTGTGAAAGACAACTACACCCCTGCCGCCGAACGCAATGCCGCGCCGGCTTCGATAGGCCGGACAGCCTACAGCACACAAGTCACGGCTGTGCACGACGCCCTTGAAGCCGCCGTACAGCGCCAGTTGATGTCCGACGTCCCCTACGGTGTCCTGCTCAGTGGCGGACTCGATTCTTCCGTCATCTCTGCCATCGCCAAGAAATATGCCGCCAAACGCATCGAGACAGACAACAAGGCAGATGCCTGGTGGCCACAGCTCCATTCCTTCGCCGTCGGCTTGAAGGGTGCTCCCGACTTGATTAAAGCCCGCGAAGTGGCCCGTCATATCGGTACCGTGCATCACGAGATAAACTATACCGTTCAGGAAGGCCTCGATGCTGTCCGCGACGTCATCTATTTCATTGAGACTTACGACATAACCACTGTCCGCGCCTCCACCCCCATGTATCTGCTGGCACGTGTCATCAAAAGCATGGGCATCAAGATGGTACTCAGCGGCGAAGGTGCGGACGAGGTGTTCGGTGGTTACCTTTACTTCCACAAGGCGCCCACACCGCAAGCCTTTCACGAAGAAACCGTGCGCAAGCTCTCCAAACTGCATCTGTACGACTGCCTCCGTGCCAACAAAAGCCTTGCAGCCTGGGGAGTGGAAGGACGTGTCCCCTTCCTCGACAAAGAATTCCTGGATGTTGCCATGCGCATCAATCCGGCAGTCAAGATGTGCCCCGGCAAGGAAATAGAAAAGAAAGTAGTCCGCGAAGCCTTTGCCGACATGCTCCCACAGAGCGTTGCCTGGCGGCAGAAAGAACAGTTCTCCGACGGTGTGGGCTACAGTTGGATTGATACGCTGAAAGCCGTCACTGCCGCTGCCGTCAGCGACGAACAGATGGCACATGCCGCCGAACGCTTCCCGATACATACCCCGCAAAATAAGGAAGAGTATTACTATCGCACCATCTTCGAAGAGCATTTCCCCAGTGAAAGCGCAGCCCGGAGTGTTCCCAGCGTACCCAGTGTGGCATGCTCCACCGCCGAAGCGCTGGCATGGGACGCCTCTTTCCAAGGAAAGAACGACCCCAGCGGACGAGCAGTAGCGGGGGTACACGAAGAAGCATACAAGGATTAAAAAAAGAGCTGCCGACAGATTTCCTGCCAGCAGCTCTTCTCATTTTTTATTTATCAAATCCTATCGGACTAAAACATCATTGTCTGTCCACCAATCACACCTGCCACAGCACTCGCTACGGCAATAATAAGTTTCAAAATCACATTCCACGTTTTCTTCATAAAGATTATCCATTATCTGATTAATAATTCATCGCTACTGTTATCCCAGTGGATTCTCACCTTGGTCTCCATCCGAATCCGAGCCTCCTCCTTCCGAACCGGAGCCGCCATCTGTAGAAGTCTTCCCCTTAAGATAATCATCCAAACTCACCAAATCCAGCCTTTCTCCAGCACGGGTAGCAGCCTTCGATATCTTCAGTTCCCTATTCGCCTGAAAACAGATACGGACGCTCTCCACACTCTTGGCTGTCACGTCATCAGCCTTTTCCTCACCTTTCGATTTGGCTGCCAGTATAAAGACACCCAGCCCGGCTATATTAACCGTCTTTCCTTCCAGCAACTGCTCTTTCAGCTTTTCCACAAAGTTCTGCATCGTACTCTTGATGTCACCGATAGACAGAGAAGAGCGGTCCTGCATCTTCTGTGCAATAAACGCCAAATCCACGCTTTGCCCCAATGTTACCAACTGCGGATAATACTTCTTGGGAGAGTTTTCAACCCTGGGGTCCGACGGTCTCTCCACCGTCCTGAAAATTACACTCATACTTTTTTTCTTTAGAGATTTAAATTCGTTTTCCTATTCACACGTTTCGTTGATCAACGATGCAAAGGTGAGGATTAAAAACTATGTAGCCAAAGAAAAAAGACGTTTGGGAGTAGTTTTTCTGAGAAAAGTGATAAAGTATTAATTATAAGATAATTGATGCTGAACAAAGAATCTCTTCATCATAGTTTTCCATTTTCCCAATCTTTTGGGAATCCCATTGCTGGGGTATCTCAATAGCATCCACCTTGTATTTATGTTGTTCTTGGGGAAATTCTCAAAAAAGATAAAAGTAAGCACTTAACTGAAAATAGCTAATATTCATCAAGTAGCTGATGGCTTTCAATCGCCAATCCTCTCGTTTTCAAGATACTGATATGCTGTTCAGGAGTGTAACAAGTCTTGTTGAAATGAAGCTTCATAGGTATATTATATAAAACGACCTGCCAATTTAAGCATGGTGAAGAGGCTTGGCAGGTTCTACTGAGTACGAATAAGCTTATCTCTTAAACTACAAAATATATTCTCAAATATTTTATTTTTCCATCCCAATCAACGACGCAAAGGTGAGAACATATAGGGTACTAAACAAAGGAAACAGCCCTACAAGAACTGTTTTTTGAAAATGATTTATAAAGTATTGATTTTAAGAATAATAGTAAAATCATAATCAACTATTTAAGCGTCATACCTTGATTTATCTGTCTTCTGAGGCCAGAACAAATAACTAATGAACTGCCAAACACCAATAAAAAACTGTTTCATATTAATTGATAATCGCCTCCTTGATGCAATCAACAATATAACGTACATCATCATCCGTCACATACGGACCAGCTGGCAAACAGAAACCAATCTTAAAGATTTCTTCCGACACACCACTCACGTATGCCACAGCATCAGCGTATACCGGTTGCTTATGCATCGGCTTCCACACAGGGCGACATTCAATCTTCTTCGAGAACATGAACATGCGAAGAGCCTCCACATTGGCGTTAGGCTGACAATCCGTAACAGCCGAATTTACCTCTTTAACCACACCGGCAGCACCACCTACGGCAGTTTTGATGACTTCCTTGTAAGCTTTCTCCTGACCTTGGATATAAATGTCCTCATCAAGAGTAGCTGCACAGAGCCAGAAGTTTGAGTCGTAACGAGAATCGGCAGGCTGTTCATGCAGATGTATACCTTTAACGTCCTTCAGCAGTTCCTTATATAGTTTTTGCACATGCTTGTGATGCGCAATATGATTATCGAGCACCTTCATCTGACCACGACCAACACCTGCACACACGTTACTCATACGGTAGTTGTAACCGATTTCCGTATGCTGATAATAAGAGTACGCATCGCGCGCCTGAGTAGCGTGCCACATAATATTGTTTGCATCCTCCTCGTTACGGCAAATCAACGCACCACCACCCGAAGTCGTAATCATCTTGTTGCCGTTGAACGACAACACACCAAAACGACCGAACGTACCCAGCACCTGACCATTGAAGCGAGAACCCAGCCCTTCGGCGGCATCCTCAATCACAGGAATACCATACTTGTCTGCTATCGCCATAATGCGCTCACAGTCGTAAGGCATACCATAGAGTGCCACAGGAATTATTGCCTTCGGATACTTACCTATAGCCGCCTTGCGCTCAATGATAGCTTTTTCCAACAGCTCCGGATCCATATTCCAAGTTTCTCGCTCCGAGTCGATGAACACTGGCTTTGCACCAAGATAAGTAATAGGATGCGAAGAAGCACAGAAGGTGAACGACTGCACGCACACCTCATCCCCCGTCTTTACGCCACATGCAATCAATGCTAAGTGAACAGCAGCAGTACCAGCAGAGAGGCACACCACCTTTCGGGCAAGCTTTGAGCCATCAGAATTCGCATTTGCAAAATCAGCAAGATTCTGTTCAAATGCGTTAACATTTGGCCCCATCGGAACCACCCAATTGGTGTCAAATGCCTCTTTGACATATTTCTGTTCATAGCCTTCCTCACTCATATGAGCAAGGCAAAGGTATATTGTTTTTCTTTCTTCCGTAGACATAATATTTTGATTAGTTGTTTTCAATCAATTAGACTTCCTCACCGGCAAATTTCACTTTGAATCCAAGTAGCGTAGCAAAGATTATCTCAATATCCTTGATAAAGCTATAATGACGATAATAATAGCAGTTTAGGCGTACCTTATCTGGATAGATAACAGTATCATTATATTCTGTAGCAATTTCTTGCATCGGACGAACATCACCCTCTGCCTGACGTTTCGCCACAAATTCACTAATCATTTCGTCTTCCAGTCGATACTTCAACGTCGCCGGGCCAGTAATACCTGGGCGAAGTTTCAATACATCCTTATCATTGCCTGTCAGTTTATCGGCATATCCAGGCACATCAGGGCGTGGCCCCACGAAAGACATATTGCCAATCAGTACATCCCAAAGACCGGGAAGTTCATCCAACTTATAGTGACGAAGAGTTGCGCCAAAGGGAGTAATACGGCTATCGCCTGCCACAGAAACAGTAGAACCATTATGTTTGACAGTCATCGTACGAAACTTATGGCAATTGAACAGCTTACCATTTTTCCCCACGCGCTTCTGAACAAAGAATACTGATCCTCCTGGCATCTTTACCTTTACCATTATTGCCACTACAAGTAATACCGGCCAAAGAAAAAGTAATCCCCAAAGCGCTACGATTCGGTCAAATAGCCATTTTAGTATCATTTTTCTTGTATTTATTCAAATTTTGAAACTTCGCCAGTAAGCACTCATCTGTAATATCTACATCTGCAATTCTTACATCAAGTTTTCTATCATGAATCTCCTGCTTATACGCATCAAAAAGTTTTTTACGTGTTCCAAACAGCTCTTCCAATGCATATTTAAGAGGTTCGGATATCTCAACGACGTAATATAGAGGCTACAATCTTACTGCCAAGATGAAACACATCTAATATAAGTTTCAGGAACCGAGATATGCCCATGTACTGTATCTAAAAATTTCTTTTCTCTCATAATTCAAAGATGTTTTTAACGATTTCAGAAAGTGAGTCTCGTGTTTCGAAGACGATAGAACTGACGTTCAAAGCAATCTTGTATAGCCTTGTTTTTTGGGAGAACAATGTATTACATTATCAACCTCCACCATATCCATTATATGTTGAATGACTTGTTCTTGCTTCCAATGCTGATAAACTGGTCTTTCTGTGAATCCACTTCAATTTCTTCAAAAGTAAACTAAGTATCTGTTCTTCCATGAGAGAGTGCACTACCTATGATATCAGCTATTTCAATATTCTTTTACATACTATTTCGCTAAATTTTCAAGACTTGTCATCTGAACACTTTATATGCAATCTTTTTCACCCATGCAGGACTTACCAGCACGATGAACATCATATAACCGAAGACTGTTGCTCCAAAGCCATAACCCAGAGTCTTGTTGATCTTCTTGCGATCTTTGAGTTGCTTCTTGGCAAAAGCCCAACCATTGCGTCTCTTCTTGAAGAGAGCATTGGTGAAGCGGAAGCGAAGAACAACATCTGGAATGTTAGCATGCTTCGTTCCCTTGCTCATACCATCCACCCAAAGCATCGTGTCTTGATTTTGGCGATACTCTGGACGATACTTGCATCCAGCCTTATCGAAGAAGCTCTTGCGGAACAGAACCGCCGGATGCGCATGAGGATTTCTACGAGCAAAGAACTCATAGCACTCCTTCGAACCTTCAGGATAGACAATCATCTTACCACGGCTCTCGCTATTCTCGTCAATCTCCTCAATAGCCCCTCCCACTACATCTATCTCAGGATGAGCCAATAAGTATGCCATCTGTTTCTTTAAACGCTCAGGCATTGAAATGTCATCCGCATCCATACGAGCGATATATTTATAGCCTTCCTTGAAGCAGATGTCAAGTAGGTCGTTCAGCACAATAGCCAAGCCTCTGTTCTTGGAGAACCACTGTACGGATACATTGTCCTTGGTTTCATAGTCTTTTAAACAAGAAACCAGTTCTTCTTCCACAGGCCCATCTACTCCAATGATAAGTTTGAAATCCCCCTTGTAAGTCTGATTTAAGATACTATTAAGAGACAAGCGTACATGAGGCGCTTTATCGTTCTTGTATACTGGTAATATTACCGCTATTTTTTCCATTATTGAAGTATTTGATTCGTTCAACTCATTTATGCTGAGTTAATCGAAATATATTCGCCTTAATCCAAGTTCACGATATATAATCCACGGTGACCTTCGAAAATTGAATCAAAGCAAACCGCCTTACCATCTTGCCGCCAACGTGGATGAAGGTCACAACGAGTATCATTGTCATACTTGAAAGGCGCAAACACACGAGCAATCACCTTCATATCCTTTGCGTCAGAATCGGTATCTCTGAGCAACTTGATATCAGCTACACGTGCACGATTAGGATATGAGTCCGTCACCACCAAACTGCTATCCGTAGGACAGTAACTTGGATGACCGTCGTTGCTCAACTGCCCCCACAGGTGCTGCCACTCTTGAGTCTTGTCTTTCATTAGATAATATCCAGGACCCCACTCCTTCTTACGTTCGAAGGCGATGATTTCCTCATCATTCTTCCAATAACAGTGACTCACCATATCATCGTCAGACAGCACGTACATACCCGTACCATCCACATTGCAGGTCACCAGACGAGTGTACTTTCTCTGACCGCAGAACCAACGGTACAACACCATAAAGCGCTTGCCGTTAGGTGACAGCATCAGGTGGTTCACCTTATGTACGCTTCCTTTCTCCAACATTTCTGGTCGAAGTTGGAAGTTGGCAAAGTCGGTATATTTCAACAATTCTGTTACCTCACCAGTTTCAATATCCATTTTCCATATAGCAATAGTATCAGGAAGCGCTACCCCCTTTGTTACCTCAGGAAGTTCTGCATAGCCATAACCCAAGCGAAGCGAATGTAGGCGAGAAAAATCCAAACTCAAGGCTGTCTTACCATCAACTGAAACTGTATAGCAAGGCATTGGCAATACACGCTCCTCCATGGTATCAATGTTCAAGATTACTGAACAGTACTTACCATCACGCATATCATTATACAGAATGCGACTTTTGAAATCAGGTCCCAACCACTGAGCCATACAACCTTGCTGAACATTCCATGTGTGAGTAGTCGCAATCCTCTTACAATACCTTTCATTGTTAGAATCAAAATTCAGGTTGAGTAAACAAATATCTGCTTTTCCAATTGGATCAGGATTAGACCAAGTATCTTTAGCCCTCATGCAAATCATATAACGCATACTTGCATCCCAAGGCGACTTATCGTAATAACCAAAGAAATACTCATGATTAGGGTCGTTAGGCGATACACGTACAATATTTCCCTCCGACTTAATTTTCGAGCTCACAGCGTAGCACCCCAACTGGTATACACGCTTGATATATTTCTTCACAGCTGGATACTTGTTCAACTGATAGTTGATTTTCTGTTCTATCCCCATTTCTACAACAATATATAATATATAGAAAACTAACTCTTTTTTATGTCTCTGATTATCTCAATAATTCTTATGGGTAAAAGTCCTTTAATATATCTTTTGGTACACCATTTGTAATAAAGCAAAAGATATTTCCCTCCCACTACATTGCGTTTTTTTAAAATTATAGAATAATCTCTACAAGCTTTCATCAATCCAAGATTTGAAGCACCTCCATCACTCATATTTGTGATAATTCTATTCGGGAAAATAAAATTCACGTCATTCTCTACAAACCTTAAGATCAAATCAGTGTCTGCCATTATTCGTATTGAGATGTCAAACAACCCTATTTTTTCATATAAGGACTTTGGAACAAATGTTGCAGGATGTCTAATACCACCCATCTCATATACTTTCGCCATTGATTTCATCAATTTCTCATCTGTTTTAAGAACCTGAATGGCACCATTATCATAATAAAAGTTCATCCAACCACAACAAATAGACATGTACTTGCTATCATTATTACGATAACAATCCTCCACAAGACATAAAGCATCTGGTTCTAACCAGTCGTCACTATTCACAATACCTATGATTGTACCAGAGGATTGCATGATACCCTTGTTCATGGCATCATATATTCCTCTATCAGGCTCGCTTTTCCATTTCATACGACCTTCAAACAGAGGTTCATATTTCTTGACTATATCAAGAGTTAAGTCCTTCGATCCTCCATCTACAATGATATATTCATAGTCTTTAAAAGTTTGCACCAATACCGACTTTATTGTACGTTCAATAGTTCTTTCGCTATTAAAGCAAATTGTTATTATCGAAAAAAGCATTCAAAAAAAATTATTGGAAATTCAAATTTTATTCATTTGGGGTATATTAATTCCCAAAAAAACATATACGGAACAACATTGTAAAATTCCTTAGATGTATCATAATAAAAAAAAGCTATAAACGATATTGTTATACATAGATATATTAGTGATTTGAATTTTGTACGTTTGAAGATTATCGGTATATATAGTGGTAAGAAAACGCTAAAATAAAAAGCAATACGAGTTATTGAATCTCCACCTATCAAACCTAAACTCTGAAATAAAAAAGAACAATATGCCATCCACCTTATAAAATTTTCTATTTGAAGCTCAACGTTATTTTTGTAAACCTCATTTTTAACAGAAAAATCGTTAGACTTAATAAATAGTGGCAATAGATATATAAATAAATATAAAATTATAAGATTAATAGCGCTTCCTCCATTCATGTACATAAGGTATTTTTCTCTAAATAATAATGGTACGATAAACGAAAATATTGCACCATAGAAAGGTAACAAAAGAAGCGTAATACCTAATAAACTAATTGTGAGTTTATTCGTATGCCTTATATTCCATAAAGGCCACACAAAAAAGTAAATAATAGCTGAAGAATGAAGAGAAAAAGCTAAAAATACACTAACTAAAAAATATTTAATTTTTCTCTCTACAATAAATTTAAATGAAAATAGTGTTATTGAAAATGCTATAGTTTGTCTTAAGCCTGTAAAGCTAAACACATAAAGGCCAAAACACACGAAAATGATTATTGACAAATAAACATTAACAGAGAAACGATAATATATATAACCAATCAAAGAAAAAATAAATAACGACGTTACAGCCAAAAATATCTGAGGATTATCAGATATAAAAGATATCAATTTATTAAAAACAACATAACCTTGTTCAAAACTATTTATTTTTTCAGTGAATATTGCGTTTAATGGTATTTCACTTATTAATGTAAATTTCTGATAGTAACCATAACCATTACCCCATACATCTGTACCACAAGTTGGAGATCTTAAGGACTGTACTAAAACAGGTCCAAGACATAATAATATAATTTTTGAGACTTTCTTCTCGTTGCTAACAAACGAACCAACTAAAATAAGATATAGAAACAGAAAAAAAAATATATCAAAACTCATATTACTGATTCGTTTTATATAAAGAATTATATATACTTAAATAGTTACTTAGCATTGTAGAATTTGCATATACCTTTTTTGCTTCATGTTCAATATCTGTTTTTTGTATATTAGCAGTAATAATTTTACAGATTGATGCTTTTATTGCTTTTAAATCACCATACTCAACGAAGGCACTGAACTTCTCTATTGCTATACTCTCTGGCCCTCCTGCCAGAAATCCAACAACTGGCGTTCCACAACAAAGAGACTCTGCTGTTACCATAGAATAAGTTTCTCTTTTTGACAACATCAAAGTAACATTAGCAACACTGTACAAAGAAGCTAATTCTTCTCGGCTTTTTGCAGCTCCCCATAAATGAATATTATTTGGTAATTTGCCTTCTTCTACTTGATTATTCAAGCAAACCACAACAAAACGAATGTCAGGCATCATTTTTGCTAGTTGAACAATCATCCACCCTCCCTTAAGATCTTTCCTATCTAGAGAAAATGATGACGTTACATGCAAGATTGTTGTATCATAATCACCTTCAAAATGTAATTTTCTTGTCGGGCTGTATTTGAATATATCTGTATCAACGCCATTATTAACTACAACACAATTTAGTCTTTTTGCAATAATTGATAGTTTTATTCTGCTTTTCACCCAAGGAGATACTGCAACATTTATACATTTGTCTTCTTGAAAAGAATCAAATGCTTTCTTCATTTTTAACCAAGATATATGGGATCTATCTATTATCTTAGTACCTGTGGCTTCCTCCAAATTATTACAATCAAAACATCCATTAGGTTTCTGCCATTTATTACAGTTGTATGCATGAGGGCAATTGCCCGTATAAAGAAACTCCGCATGATGCGTAATAACTGTTTTGATGCCATTCGAACCAAGATAATACAACAGTCTATATATATTTATACAATAACAATTAATGCAATGAATATGTACTATATCCGGTTTCTGCTCTTCAATCGCTTTTATTACACGATAAGTTGATATAAAATTACCTCCATATCTTAATATTCCACAATACTTAACAAAAAAATGATGAATATGAGCTTCTATTTCATAACAGAATTTTCTTACATTATCGCTTTGGGAGGATGCTCCTCTACCATAGTAAACTAAATCGTGATACCCTTTTGATAACAATTCGTTATGTAAATCAAATACAATTTTACCTGTACTTCCCCTTTTATACATACAGTTAACTTGTATTACTTTCATACTATCATTTATTACACTGTTAATTTATTCATTAATTTGCTTGATTATCCTTGCAGGACATCCAGCCAAAACAACATTGGATTCACTAAAAGACTTAGTAACAATTGAGCCGGCTGCAATGACTACATTACTACCAGTAATATTTACCCCCCCTAATATCAATGAGTTAGCACCTATCCACACATTATTTCCTATCTTAATCGTTGTATTGTGCAAGTGTTTGTCACCTGTTTCTTTGCGTAGCCATGACTGAATATTTATACCTGTAGCAACAAGCATTGAGTTTGCAGAAATAGTAACATCATCTCCTATAATAATAGGATTATATGCATTTAAATACACGCCATGATTAATGCTACATCTATCACCTATGCTTATATTTTGAGGATACAAAACTTTTATACTTCCCCAAATTCTAATAGAACCGACCTGTCCGAAAATATTCTTATACAAAATAGTCAACAAAAGGGATTGAAAGTTAGAGACTCTATTATATATCTTAATCAAAATTTTCTTTATCATTAACGCTTAATGATTTAGTTAAAAAATATTTAGATTGGGCTATCATTGAAATAATAGATGAAAAATCCACATCATCATAATTTATTGAATTTTCCATCAATTCAACAATATTATTTATTGATGCTGTTCTGTTCTTTAGTTTAACACAATCCAATAGATCAAACACTCTGTCATTACCAGAACCATTAGTTTGTAATGGCAAATAAATAAATTGTTTTTTTAACATCAGTGCGAAAACTATACCATGAAATGATGTGGTAAAAAAAATACTTGAGTATAAAATATTACTTAACCATTCCTCTACCGATGCATAATCATAGACAACTCCTTCATAAATCTCTTTTGCTGGACTATAACCAGAAGCTGTCGTACAAATGGCTTTATAGCCTTTTTTATTAATTTCTTTGAGAACCTCATTGAAATGGATTTCGTTTGGAGTCCCTACGTTTAATAAATAAAGGTATGCGAAATCAGATTGATATTTCCTATTTGTCGCTAACCCTATATAATGATCTGCTGACAAAAGAAAAGTTGAGTCTATACATCTTTCTGCGTTTATACCTCTTTCTCGACAGAATCGAATTCCGTTTATCTCTCTTGTAGAAACATAGGAAAATCTACTTACCAATTGTTTAAATAATACATCATCTTCTACTGGGCAATAGCTATGTCCAAAACTTACAGCATAGGCAATTCGAATTGTATTCTTTAATCCAAAATCCAAATACCATGCTCTTTCATTTATAGATTTTTTCAAAGATCTGGCCCAAACTTGATCACTACCTGTTATATAAACATCTGCTATAGGAGCATTAGTTTGAAGCTCTTGTAGAGAAACATAGGTGTCCTTACTTAAATTTAGATATTTTTTTTTGAAATCACCAAATCGCCTTTTTTTTGCATCAAATTCAGCACGGTCTACATCTCTCAAGCTAATATGTAAAAAAGAGATTATTTTTTTGATACAAAACTTTAAATATCTATATCTTCCTTCAAGATTTGTGAATCTGATGTCATAGGCATCATGTCCCAAATCTCGTAAATATCGTTGAAGTGCGTATGTTTGCAGAATACCACCATAATTATCAATAGCATTCCACATTGTCATAATACCGATTTTCATATTTTAACTTTAGACAAAAAATTACTAGTTATTCTTTTTTCGTCTTCATTCATAACAACAAACGAACAAACTGAAAATAATATGCAATAGAGTAAGCTCTCTGCTGCAAATAACAACCATCCACTACATTCAAAGAATGTATTGATATATATGCTTATTATCATGGGCAAGATAAGAGGTACTGTTTGTTTTACAAATGTATACTTAAAGAACTTAAAAACATCTATTTTAAGACTCCTGTACATAATTATATCTAGTCCTATTGTCCTCACAAAGGAAGAGATAAATATAGATAGACACATACCTAAAACGTCAAAAAATGAAGTTAGTATAATACCTAATACTATATTCAGCACCCCCATGACTATAAAGACTTTCGCTTGTTCTTTAACCTTATTTTGAACAACTATTGCGTGAGATCCTACTTCTTGTGGTAGTTGAAAAACACATGGAAGAATTAATAATATTATACAAATATACGAATCGGCGAATTGTTCACCTAACCACAAATTTAAAAAATCCTGCCCTAGGGTTATAAATCCAAAAACAATAGCAGAAACTATATAAAATTGCATACGCCCGACTTTTATCATCAAAGGCAGGACATTTCCATATTCCTTAATATACACCCTAGAAACTCGTGGCAAGAACAATCCACTCAAAGCGTCTGCAAAATAAAACACATACCCTTCTATGGCATTAGCAATGCCAAATATTGCGATACTGGCTGAACCGCAGAAGACTCCTAATATCGTAGGTGCTATAGTAAAAATTAATCTCTTACATATAGATACAATTGTAATCCAACCAGAAAAGTGAAGTATTTCCTTAATTTCCAATCTATTCAAATAACGCAAATCAACTTTTGTATCTGTAAACCTATATATACACCATAATTTCGCCAAATATGCAATCATTCCAGACCAAATATTGACCATCACAAGAGTATACAAACCACCATCATATAACAACACAATTGTCATAGTCAAAACAACTAATATCTTATGAATTATGTCACACACTTTGTTTTGTACAAATTTCTCATTAGCTGTTAAGACTCCATTTACAGGAATAAATGGTAAAGAAAAAATAGAAAATGAAGCCGCCATTATATAGATAACCTTGAACTTTTCTATTTCTTCTAAGGTTAATTCTTTGTATATATATGGAATAAAGAAATATACACTACATAAAACTAAAAACAAGAATATATCAATAACAAGATACATACGAAGTACAAGTCCAAGACACTGTTCCACTTTGTCTTTCTTACCATCTGCCAGATAAATGGACAAAAATCGAGTAACCGCAGAACTTAACCCGAAGTCAAATACAAAAAGAGAAATTACAGAAAGAGCTAATGTAAATAATCCATAATTCTCCTTCCCAATAGAATGAATCATCCAGGGAGTAAACACTAATCCAGTAACAATGTTTATTCCTATAGATATGTATGACATGATAGCTCCCAAAGCTATTTGTTTTCTACTATCTAACTTCATTGAATAGGCAAACTACTTGCTGATAGATAAATTTTCCACTGGCACTTTATATTGTGCTTGGTCTATTTTATTAGGATCAAAAGTATCATTGATAATATCCATGAATATATCATAGATACAATCATTAAGATGGCGAGTTGAGAAACAATGTTCTGCTCGCCATTTCATTTTAAATCCAATATTTTTTGCTTCCTCTTGGTTATTAAGTACCCAAAGTATTTTATCCTTTAAAGCTACAGTGTCTCTCTCTTTAACGATTAATGCATCAGGACCTAACTGATAAGGAACAGAACCAGAATCAGATCCAATCACAGGAAGGCCTGTTGCCATTGCTTGTACAAGAGCAACAGAAAAAGTTTCAATCCAATCGGCAGTCCTAGGTGTGTGCAACGCACAATCCATTGCATTCCAATATTTAGGCATTTCCTGCTGACTAATATGTCCTGTCATGATAACCTTGTTTTCGATTTTTCTAGCTTTTAAATGTTGTAATAAGCGATTTTCATCAGATTCGAGACCACCACCAATCATCAGATACTTCCAATCCCCTTCTTTCGGTAATGCCTCGATTATGTCATCAAGCCCCTTGGCTGCCGTGAATCTTGTTGCACTTCCAAATACAAAAGAATCCCCTAACCCATATTTTTTCCGGATTTCAGTTCTAAAGTCACCATTAGGTTTATATACGTCTGTATCAACACCAACTTGTGTACACATATAAATTGGACCTTTATACCCCTCTTTCTTAAAACTTTTTATTGCATCTGGATAATGGCATATAATAGCATCACTATAATTATTTAAGCACCTTAAATGATTGAAGTGGTAAAAAAATTTAAGCATAGACTTTATAGGATGCTTCTCCCAATTATAGAAAATATCCCAGTTTGGTCCCCTCATACTAAAAGTTACAAACTTGGTGTTGGGCAGTATCTTTGATAACTTCAAAACAGGAAACAAAGATGATTGAAGATGAGTTCCAACATGATATACTAATTGAGGTTTTATTTTCTCAATTTCGTATAACATTTCTGTTGATTGCCAAGAACCAGTTCTATCAATTGAGTACTCTACAGGTAATACATGATAATTATTGTCGTCAATTTTGGGGCAATAAGATAAGTCATTACCACCAGTTGTCATTGCGCCTACTCCTCCATATTGCCAGTTTTTGGGCGAAATTAAAGTCAAATCAATATCTTTATGCTCTTTAGCAAATAATAACCAACGTTTTCTAATATATTCTTTTGTGAAAACATGATTTACAATAACTATTTTATTCATATTTATAATAAGTACTCAGTGTTATACACCCTCCTGAAAATCAAGAGGATAATTCTTTGTTTTTATTAATTATTTATAACTAGATTATACAGCTAAAAGCATAAGATCGAAGCTTTCATAATTCTTATTCCCATCCATCAACATAGTTCTATCCTTTTTCAAAAAAGTTTCTCGCATATCTTGGATACACATATTTGCTTCCTCTGAAAGCAGCAAGTTCCTCGAATACATTTTTGCATAAAGTCAATACAAGCATATATTTCAGAAGTAACTCATTCAGTTTTTGCAAATCAACTATTATTTACTTCAATTCCTCATTATCCCAATATCAGTTAACACTTTCTTTGTAAAAGCCTTAGCTCCTATCTGATTCAACAAGAATGAATCTAAAAAAAATGTTCTATCATTTGAGAATTCAGAATCGTCCATATAATTAATGAAACGAACAGATTGGTCATCAATTTGGGCAAATAAAGAATCAAGTAGAATTTCGCGAGCTTTTATTGAGAACTTTTCGGCAAGAGTATGATACATAGGAGGTAATACCATAACAGGAGTGGCATTGTGCTCCTTACAAAATGTAATTATTTTATTAAGATGATATGCAGCATCCAACACACTATCTTGATTTACCAAAGACAACGGTAAAGAAAAATCATTTACGTTAAACTCCTTCAACCAACCATCAAACCATCGTTGTGCATCTTTCTGCAGTTGTTCTTCTGATAAAATTTTTTCCCCTTTAATGAATGGTCTCTTTAAAAGATACCAAAATTCTTTTACCATATTATAAAGGGGCATATACAATAATGGTCTATTATACCTTGCCATCACCTCATTCTGCTTTCTCTTTGAAAAATTAGGTATAGAACTTGGATAAAGAATAGCATAATACCTATCCTCAAAACAATCATATCTTCCTGAAAGCGCACTAAAAACACACAAAGACAATATCACAATGGTGCCCTCGGGTTTTAAGTAACTGACATAATTTTTCAACACTTCTTCGTCACAAACAAGCGGATTGCAAGAAAGAGCCCAATTTGCCGCTTTGATATTCATGCCCTCATAATTAAAAGCATAAACCCCAGAAGTACTTCCAAGATTGACAACATCAAGATTAAAAGTTGAATGAATTATTAGCTTGCGACAATCTTGAAACAAGATATCATTAAACCATCGGCTACGTCGGATTATCGCATTAAAAATATGGAATATCTTTTTGAATATATTTCTAATCATATTCCTGGACAAGTTTTTGATTCTACTATATACTGATAGTCTTTATTTAGTGCAGAAATCTCTTCAACTTCCTCTTTGGTGATTTCAAAATCCCAAATCTGAAAATTTTCGACAAGACGATTCGTTTTTTTTGATTTTGGCAAAGGTAAACATCCTCTTTCGACATTCCATCTAAGTATTATTTGTGCAATAGATTTACTGTATTTCGTGGCAATTGTTTTCAAAGGTTCGAGTGGAATCCTATCTGAGGCCAAATCCATTAAAGGGGAATATGTCATAATTAAGCAATTATGTTCATTACAATAATCAATAATTCCTTGTTTCGTTCCTATAGGACTAACATATACCTCATTTATTTCAGGACATACTCCAGTTTCATGAATTAGATTCTCAATGTGACGCTCATGAAAGTTAGAAACGCCAATATATCGAACAATTCCTTCTTCCTTCAATTTAATCATTTCTTTCCAAATGTCTATATAGTAGGCAGGATAAGGATAATGTATTAACAAAGAGTCTATATAATTTGTCCTCATCTCACGTAGCGATATTGATACTTTCTCACGAACAACTTCAGCGGCTGTATGCCGTTTCATAAACATGCTTTTCTCATTGAAATAGACCCCTATCAGTGGTTCATCAGCATGAGCATTATTGTCAGAAATTTTAGTCTGAAGAAACAAGTCTTCTCTTGTAAGACCGAGGGAGCCAAGTTCAGAAACAGCCAATCCAATTCCGAATTCACCCCTGTAATCATCGGCAGTATCAAAGAGTCGATAGCCAATCTTTGAAGCATTAAACACCATATCAGCCATAACTCTCCCTTGGAACGGGAAAGTGCCAAGACCAATCATCGGTATCTCAACACCCTTTTTGTTTGTAAGCTTCATACGTATTAAAGTGTAGCATGAATTGCGTCAACCATTTCACCGACATTGTCCCACGAAAGGATTTCCTTTGATGTGAGTTTTATGTCAAATACGACTTCAATCTCTTTAATGAGTTGCACATGTGCGAGGCTATCCCATTCATCAATATCCTCAGCTACAGTATTATTGGATATTTCTATTTCCTCATTATCAAAAACGTCCCGGAAAATCTCCTGCAACTTTTCTATAATTTCTTTCTTTTCCATTACGGTAATATATTTATAATTGAATTTTCGATATTTTCTTTGGCAACACACCGATTATCTGCTCAATAATTCTATTAGCTATTCGTCTACGTATCTGCTCAATTACATAAGCTGCAACAAAAAAGAATATTAACCAAAGAGAAGCATGTGATAAGAAGCTCAAATAACTATCTTGCAAACGTGACTTCAAATTTTCGACCATTATATTTCGTAGTACAACATCCTGTATCAAAAGAACGGCTACTACGGTTTTTGCGAGGCTGTTGACAGATTTTGATTGAAACTGTATGTTTTTGAAAAACAAAAATACAAGTACAGACTCAACAATAACCAATGGATTATTGTACCCAAAGAAATACATACCATTAAGATGGGTATATTTAACAAAAAAGAAACAAAGTAAAGCGTTTATTACAGCGATTAATACATATCCAAATATGCAAATTTTACTTTTCAGTTCTATTGCATCTCTTTGAATGTATCCACCTATCATATAAATCAAAATCAAATGTTGAACCGTATATCCATTTGCATTTGCATTAAAACCTGCAAAATACCCCGAAAACACATTCAAAAAGACTAATAGACCAACAACGATTCTCAGCTTGTTTATTTCCATGCTTTGTATACAAAAGTTACAAATAGGAGCAAAGAACATAAGCCAGAAACACGTTGGAAGTAAGCACTCAATTTAGGGCATCCCCCTTTGAAAGGGCACTTTTCAGTGCCCTAAACCGAGTTTTGTTAATTAATTAGTCTTGAATTTAACATTGGCTGGCAGCCAAAGTGATTTTGTCAGGAACCATGTTAACATAATCCCTGCACCCGTTAAAGATATTTTTGAAAAAAGTTCCGATGAAGTTCCAGATAGAACTGCCATGAAGCTTTACCGTTCCTATCACACTGTGATAAGTTGCTGCCATCTCTGCACCGGCATCACTACCATAATGAAGTGAATTGTTGCGTTGAGTGGTCAGCTTTCGAATGGTTCGCTCAGCCAGGTTGTTGTCTATCGGTAATTCACCATCATCCAAGTAAGCAAAGAGCTCTTTCCAGAACCGGTTCAGATAATTGAGAGCTTCTTTATAATACCGGCTTCTAAATTCTGAATCCTTTGTCAGTTCACTGTCCAACAAGCTGCGTAACTCTATCAGAAGTTCCTTCGTTGCCAGGCTTTGCCTTTCTCGGAACCTTTCCTTGGGAGTTAATCCGGCATCATCGTATTTACGCTCCCTCATAAAGAACTCCTTTAAAATTTCGGAAAAGCGTTCTGCAGTCGGTTCACCACCCTGATTGGAAGCCTTGACAAACTTGTTCTTGGCATGTGACATACAAACCTGGTGTACAGTATCTTTAAACCGGGCTGATTTCAGCTCATTGCCGATAAATACATAAGCATTGTATCCGTCGGACATAATACTCTTCAACTCTGCATCGCCCAAAAAGTCTGTAAGTACATCACGACCGCGCGAGCCATTCTCATAGAAGAAAATGGCTGTTTTCTGAGCCTTGTTGACCAGAACCCAAATGTAGCACTTCTTATAGTGATCGTATTTGCGCACTTTACACCAGGTCTCATCGCAGTTCACAATCGAATCTTTTTCCAAAGCTATAGACTTCAATACACAAACCAGTTCGTCCAGGTATGTCTTACCTTTCTTAAGCCAGTTGCGCAACGTGTTTTTAGAAATGGTCATGCCCATATCTGTCAGCCATTGGTGAAGAAGACCAAAAGTCACATTCTTTACATAAACTTCATAGGCAATAGCCTGCAGAAATTCAGGAGTGGCCCTAGTGCCTTCAAAACTGGTTACTACCTCCGGATGGACTTCAGAAGGGAAATAGCCCCACTTCGGCTTTTTACCAGGCTCTGCATAATGAACCATCTCAAAACATTCTTCCGTCAGGAAAGTACGAAAACTGAATACCCGTACCATTCTTCTTTCAATGAGGCGACCGGGAACCTTTGTCAAGTCAGAAGGATGCTCTATTACTTCTCCGGATACTCCCGTCGTTTTATAACCGTCAGGACGATTGGATAAATCACGCTCTTTCCTGGAAGACTCTTTTACCTCTTGAGATAGAGCATGATCAACCGAATCCGTACGAAGCGTATCATCGGTTCCATCATAATCATCTTTCTCCTTCCGGCGGTCTGAATCACTTGTTTTAGCTTTAGATTGTATCTTTTGACGTCTATCACCAAAACGTTCCTGATGGGCATAATCAAGTTTTTCCTGAAGTGATTTTATCTTACGCTCAGCCGATTTGCGAAGTTTATGCTCTTCCGATAACCGATTTTCAAGGTCAGCATGTTTCGATTCCATAGAGGACACCTGAGCCTTCAGATCCTTCATCTGAGCCATAAAATCCTCCAAAACAAGCTTCATGGCATCACTTGTCAACCGAAGATCCTGATTCTGTTCGGCAAGGTATTGTATGTATCGCTCTTTCTGATCCTCTGCCATACCTGCACTATAATTTATAGGGTTGCGTGAGTAGGTTTCCCTACTCAACAACTCTCGTTTTGTTGTAATTATATCTTGCAGATCGATCACACTTAAACCTTTGATTTACAGCATTAAAGGTAATAAAATAATCACAAAACCGCAAGTGGATAAATAGATTGATTATCTGATTTTTAATGTTTTAACTATAGGATTCTCAAGAATCAAAACCACGTCCTTCCAGGCAATCCGATAAACAGTATCTGCCCCGTTCCGCTCCACCTTCATGAACTGATAGCCTGCCACAAACTTCTTTTCGAACAGACTATATGAACGATTATCAAATGAAAACATACGGACTATTCTGCGATTGCGAGACATGACTATAAAGACGTCTCCATCATTGGGCTCACGGTGAAGCCGTTCACGAATGACAGACAGCACACGGCTGTGCTTACAACGCATATCGGTAAAGTCACGGACATAATAAAAATGATTCAGACCGGTAACACTCAACATAACCCCTCCAACTGCTCTACCATACGAACCAAATCCGGGTAGCTTAAATTCTTTTGGGACAAATGCAAGCCATTGCTGATACGAATCTCAACCCAAATACGAACCGGGTGATCATTTCTGCCTGGTGATACCGGTTGAGATTGATCAATGGCACTGGATTTTTCCTCATGACCGATTACAGGAACACCATCAACCTGGACTCCAACTACTTTTTTCCGGGTATCCCTGTACCATTTCTGAAAGATGTTATAAGGAACTTTGTTCTTAACACAAAACGATTGGAGAGATTCTCCATGAGGCAAAGCCTCGGTCTGGTACTGAAAGTAAAACCTTTCAAGATCTTCACTGCTATACATAAATTCTAAAATTTTTGTTCGCAGCGAAGATAGAGATTTCAATTATGAGCCAATTTTTGACTGCTTACACGTTGGAAAGAACCAATTATCAGTCTTTGTAATGAAGAAGCATTTCACTAAATCCTTGATACTATTGCTTTCTGTGTAACTCAGAACAACGAATGCCAGTAAATTATAGAATAAACATAAAAAGTAAAGGTTTAAAACATTCTTAACAGTCAACCTTATACTCCAATAACCTGATATAAGGACAAAAAGGTTTACTGCGATACATAAAAAACTGCAGGGCAATATTACCCCAACTCATTTATATCACATTGATACACAGATATTTGCACCCCATAAACAGTATTTATAATACACCTCACGATGAAATGCCACATAATGACCATCATCATAGCTATAATTCTGAGAAGCTCAAAATTTGATTTTCTAACAGACATACTTAACTTTACTTCTTTTCAATATAACATTCTCTATTCTGATACTTCTCCACATCAAGCATCCATTGATCAGTTTCGATACCCTCGATTGTCTCAAAACCAAGGTTGGAATAGTGCTCCTTTACCATTCCGTTCTTTGCGGTTGGAAGATACTCCCCAATAATCTTCTTGAAGCCATTTTGACGTGCATACTCTACAAGGGTGTTGAGCGTGAAGTTCTCCATTCCCCTTTTCAGTACTCGACAACTCATAAACCAAGTATCAATGAACAATGCTGGTTCTTGAGCATTATCAAAGGACTTTTCCATAATAACGACAGCAATCAGACCATTGTCACCAAACTTATCTTCAAGAGTGAAGCTGCAAGTCACGTATCGGTCGCTTTGCTCAATGGCAGTAATCTGATCTTCGGTATAACGAACGGTACGAAGGTTGAACTGATTGCTTCGTTGCGAGAGTTGGGCCACACGAGGAATGTTGAACTTATCGAAGCCTTTAACCTCACTTACCATATTGAGCGACTTGAGAAATTCTGCTTCATTGGCGAATGTCTTGGCTGCCGTCACACGCTTTGCCTCTACCTGATATTGCTTTGTACGGTCTTTGTCGGCATTACTGTAAGATGCAGTCTCAAAAAGGTTCTGAGTATAGAGGAACTCAAGATACTCTCCCGGATCTTCAGGAAGTTCAGGCACCGTCACCCCAAGTACATTCTCGCGAACCATATTGCGTTCGAAAGGATTGTCATCAAGAAAGACCATCGAATCAAAGCCAATGTTCAGAATACTTTGGATAGTGCGGATATTGTCAGCTTTGTTTTCCCAATTGGCAATAAAAACAGAAATATCATCGAGTTTCAAGACCATTTCAGGATTCTTCTCAAAAGGTTCCTTAGCCTTATCTTCATCATTCTTCGAACATACGCACACGATAATTCCACGGTTCTTCAGTTTCTTCACCCACTCTTGGAACTCGGTAAATGTCTTACCAATACCCAATCCATGGCCTATTTGAATGTTCTCCCAACCGTCATCTCCTACGACACCACCCCAAATAGTATTGTCAAGGTCAAGAATCAAGCACTTCTTGAACTTACCTTCAATAGAGCCGATGATATCCATGGTACGTGATGCAACGTATGGAAGCGCATCAAGCGATAGGAGCATTTCGGTGCTGACATAGACGGTAGAGTCGAACATCATGTCGCGACCGAACTTGTTCTGCAAACTGCAGAGGTCGCAAATGAAAAGGTTCCGACACTCCTGAGCCAGATTCATCAGCTCATAGTTAAGTTTGCGAAGCTGATAGGTGAAACTGGTCTGCACCTTGTTGGCATATGAACCGAAGACAGTATCCTCTATTTCAGGATAGTTATAATAGATGATGTACCCTGAAACTTGCGCACAAATGGTACGGATAAACTCAAGACGATCGTCTGCCATACGCGCCTGCTCATCAGCAGACATCATTGCATACTTCTCCAGCAGCTTGTGAGTAGATTGGAACACAATGGTGTACTTCGCATCATGCTGATAAAGGTCACTTGTAGGGTCGAGCACTTGACGTTCCACCTGATTGTATTCCGCTTCAAAAAGATCGATGTTGTAATCTCTCTCAATGCCCATACCCTTGATGGAAGTTGCAAGGAACTGAGTAGCCGAATCACCAAGGAGCGAAACCTTGACGATTGGAAGGTTAAACACCTCCTTCTTCAAGTTACGTTTTAGTTCTTTGAATGTTATCATTTTGATTATGCTTTCCAATAAATATCTTCGTCAACTACCTCAGCTGGAGAACCAATGGCCAATGTAAAATTAGGCAATTTTCCATATACCATAGATCGCGCACCCACAATTACGCCTATACCTATCTTAGCCCCTGGCATGACTGTTACTTGCTCTGTAAGCCATGAATGTTGACCAATCTTTACTGGTCGTTTGTCCTTATATATTCGACGGGACATAAAATGACCACCGTTATTATCACGAATCGTCACATTTCGACCAAAATACACGTCGTCGCCGATAGTAATGTGGTTGCCACAAATAATTGTAGTCCCTATGTTATAAATGTTATTCGAACCTATTTCCAACTTAGCTCCATTAAAGACTTCTATGTCTGCTCCATAGGCGATTGAACAACTCTTTATTTGTAATGTGCCACCTTTATCAACAAGTAATCGAGTTTCCAGTTTTGAACCTTTAACACGCTTATAACCCAAATTCACAGTTCCCTCGACTACAATCTGTCCACCTTTCGCAATATCCAACACACAATGTTTTTGGATAATCAAGAAACACCCCTTCGAAATATTCGTTTTTATTCTTCTATTAAGAGTGTTATAATAGATATTCTTTATCCACACTAATGGGTTTAATCTTGAGGCTCGTGCAATGTGATAAAAGTAACGCACGTAATTCTTAAGAATCGCCTTAAATGACAAAGGCTGATCTACAGGAATCTTTATATATTTCTTAGCAAAATCAACAAACTTCAGATTGTTTAAATCGTTATAAAACGCATTTCTATTAATTGCAGGTTTTGATATTGGTGTAACCAATGGTAGGTTGCTTCTTACCACTGATTCTAAAGATATTTCTTGTACCTTGAAGGAGCTTTGTGCAGAATTGAAAAAGTCCCCCCCCCTTTGGGAGTTGACAAGAATTACAGAAGTTCCCAAATCATGGTCATACTCCTTACCTACAATTCTTTCTGCTCCCCATAAATCACCTATAGTAATATCCGCTATTCTTGGGAACCCTTTGAACTTACATTCATAGCAAGATGGACGCGCATAGGCATGTGTACCAATGAATCCGTAAGTAAAGTAATTGGTATCCTTCTTATCATATTCTACATCACCATTCTCAAAAACAATCTTGGTAGTTAGTTGCCTCCACCCAAGTTCCTTATTTTTTGCCTTATAATAGACTATCTTGCTATTATGCTTTTCTTCCATATAATCAAGATAGCCTCGAAGTATCTTTGGAGAGTTAATGCCCAAACAGATTAAATCAAGAATAATCAAATTCTCATACTCTTTTCTTAAAAAAGAACGCAAACCGGCCATCTGACAAGGAAGACCGCACACCAATACTTTTTCTCTAGCCTTAAGCAACTCTTGTACTTGCTTAAAAAACCCCTGTGAATCGCTTTGTACGTACTTGGAATTACGCAGTTTTTCCAAATCAGCCTTATCAGAAGATAAAAATTGAGTTACAGAATAATCATCATTAAAAACGGCACCTCCTACATATCCTCCACATTTGTACATCTTTTCTGCTAACGTAGCAAATGCACTTCCTGAAGTTGAGTCAAAAAGTGATTGTAAGTTCTTGCATTGAGCAGCAAAACATTTGGGCTTTTCAAAATCGTTTTTTTTTAGTTCTCCCGCATGTATCACAGGACAAACTTTCTCACAGAGATGACAATCTATGCAAGTATCTCTATCCACAACAGGATATAAGAATCCTTCTATATCCTCTTTGAATGAGATAGCCCCCTTAGGACAAATGTCGCCACAGGCATTGCAGCCACAACACTCTGATTTATTAATGATATTTATCATTGGATTTTTTTCTATGAACTTTATTGTAGTGATCTACAAGTGAAGGTTTCCTTCCAGAACTTGTGAAGATAATTCAGGGCCTCCCGCATATAACAACTTTTCTGCTCCTCCTCACTTTTCAACCCCTGCAGCAGGTTTGTCCTCAAGTTTATTATCGCTTCCATGGTCAGTAATCCTTTCAAAAAATAAAAATATGTAATATGTTCTTGTTTTTTATCTTGCATTTCCTAAAGATTTTACTATTGATTTCTGAACATATACCACAATGAACTATAAATATTATTTGACTATACCCTTCTCAAGATATTCAGCAAGATTCATCTTGCGAATATCAGCTGCGGCATTATCAGCAGCAACCTTGGCCATATCGTGCTTTACCATGAGTTCAACGAGCTGTTCGAAACTGGTGGTTTGAGGATTCCAGCCTAGTTCTTTCTTTGCCTTGGTAGGATCACCCCAAAGGTTAACTACGTCTGTAGGACGATAGAAATCTTCGCTTACAGCAATTACAACCTTACCAGTTGCTGCATCAACCCCTATTTCGTTTACGCCTTCCCCTTCCCAACGAAGTTCAATGCCTGCATAATGGAAAGCGAGAGTAGCAAACTCACGTACAGTATGCTGAACACCTGTTGCAATCACAAAATCTTCAGGCTTATCGTGCTGAAGAATAAGCCACATACACTCTACATAGTCCTTGGCATACCCCCAGTCACGGAGGGAATCAAGGTTACCAAGATAGAGGCAATCTTGTTTTCCCTGAGCAATGCGTGCAGCAGCAAGGGCGATTTTGCGGGTTACAAAAGTTTCGCCTCGACGCTCAGATTCGTGGTTAAAGAGGATACCTGAGCAACAAAACATATTATATGCCTCACGATATTCCTTTACAATCCAGAAACCATAAAGCTTTGCTACTGCATATGGAGAATATGGATGGAAAGGAGTATTCTCGTTCTGTGGAACTTCCTCGACCTTACCATAGAGCTCAGAAGTTGATGCCTGATAAACCTTACAAGTTTTCTCCAAATGGTTGGTACGAACAGCCTCAAGGATGCGAAGGACGCCTACAGCATCAACATCGGCCGTAAACTCCGGAGCATCAAAACTCACCTGAACGTGCGATTGTGCTGCGAGGTTGTAAATCTCAGTAGGCTGCACCTTGCCGACAAGTTTCACAAGTGACATTGAGTCGCCCATATCGGCATAATGGAGGTGAAAGTTAGAGGTACCTTCGAGGTGTGCGATACGCTCACGGTAATCAACGGATGAACGACGGATGATACCATGAACTTCGTAACCCTTAGCGAGAAGGAACTCAGAAAGATAGCTACCGTCCTGACCGGTAACACCGGTAATAAGTGCAATGTTCTGTGACATAAATATGCTATATTTTTCAATTACGTTTAAACCTTCAAACTCTCAGTGTACCAATGGAACAAGTGTTGTACACCTTCCTCAATCTCAAGCTTGTGAGTCTAGCTTAGTGAATGAAGTTTACTAACATCAATAAGTTTACGCATGGTACCATCGGGCTTGGTAGTGTCAAATTCTACGGCTCCTATGAAACCAACCGCCTTTACTACAAGTTCTGAAAGTTGACGAATGGTGAGTTTTCCTTGCCTGTACCGACGTTGATACGGCAGTTACGAATCTCACCAAGGCTCGGGATAGCTCCACCTCGACCTATTGAATGATTGCAATCAACGACTCCATTGACCTTGTTACCGTAGTGAACGGATGAGTATTCCTCGACACCAATGACGTCGGAGAAGTTAACATTAAGAAGGATATGAGCACTTGTATCGGCCATATCCTCGTTACAAAAAAAATCACGAAGAGGGTTACCTGTGTCCCAGAGAGAAACCTTATTGTTCTTAATACTATACTCTAAAGATGTCCACCTCTGAGCTATTGCTATCAATAACGTAACGGAAAGTCTCACCATTCTCCTTGATATTAGTTCCCACAGGGCGGATACTAAGGGCTTTGCAAATTACTTCCCAGTTACCGTCGTTAATGAGTTTTGCAAGATAAACTTTATGCATCATGGCAGACCAAGTGGAAGTTATCGTTCGAATCGTAAAGGTTGGCAGGCATTGCGGCAATGTAATTGGTGCCATACTACAGATTATATGACTCACATATCTCGAACCTTGTAATTTTAGCAATGGCATACTCCTCGTTGGCGTATTCCTGTTCGCTAGTAAGACGGCAATCCTCCTTCATAAGCTGTGGATCATTTTTCGGGTAGATACAGGTAGAACCGAGAAAGAGGAGCTTCTCCACACCATGAGCGTAGCCTCTTATATGACGTTGCACTGAATCTTCATGTTCATCATAATGAAATCGGCACGATAGAGCGAATTGACCATTATACCACCAACAAAACTACGGCAAGAACTACTGCATCAGGCTGCTCCTCGTCAAAGAAGTTCTTGACGGCCACTTGGTCTGTAAGGTCAAGCTCCTTATGGTATGACCTATAAGATTGGTGTAACCTCTCTGAAAAAAATAGTTCCATATTGCTGATCCAACAAGCCCTCTATGGTCTGCAACGTATATTTTTGATTTTTCTCTAACATACATTAACGTAGTCTTTTCCCTATATATCTATAAATCTTAATCAAATATTTATTTGCACGTACCGTAATACTTAACATACCACTCAGCAAACGCTCTCAAACCAACTCGAAGCGAAGTTGATGGCTTAAACCCAAAATCCTCCTCTAGAGGAGTAGTATCTGCAAATGTCACAGGCACATCACCTGCCTGCATGGGCACAAGTTCCTTGTGTGACTCAAAATCATAATCCGCAGGTAGCACACCCGCACGAATCAACTCCTCCTGAAGGATTATCAAAAAATCTAATAGATTCTCAGGAGAATTGTTACCAATGTTATACACCTTATAAGGTGGGATTGGCAGTCCGTCCTCGCCACCCTGTTTTTTAGGAGCATGCTGCATCACACGAACTACACCCTCCACAATATCATCCACATACGTAAAGTCACGCTTGCAGTTTCCGTAGTTGAATATCTGAATCGTCTTGCCTTCACGCAACTTATTTGTAAAGCCAAAGTATGCCATATCAGGACGCCCTGCGGGACCATAGACCGTAAAAAATCGCAAACCCGTACTTGGAATGTTATACAGTTTTGAATAAGCATGCGCCATCAGTTCATTACTCTTCTTCGTAGCTGCATAGAGCGACACAGGATTATCCACCTTATCATCGGTAGAATACGGTACTTTCTTGTTCGAGCCATAAACCGAACTCGAAGAAGCGTATACCAGATGCTCCACTTCATGATGACGGCATGCCTCAAGAATATTGTAAAAACCAATGAGATTACTCTCAATATAGGCATCGGGATTGGTGATACTATAACGCACACCTGCCTGAGCCGCGAGATTTACAACAACGGATATCTTGTTCTCCGTAAAAATATTCTCTAATGATGTTCTATCAGCAATCGAAGTCTGATAGAACTGCCAGTCGCAACCTAAAACCTCAATCTCTTTTAGGCGTTCATACTTAATATTCACATCGTAATAATCGGTAATGCTATCAATGCCGATTACTTTGATGTTATTTATATCCTTAAAAAGGCGCTTCACAAGATTAGAACCTATAAAACCAGCAGCACCTGTCACGAGGACTGTTTTGCCCTCCAAATTTACATTATATGTTACCATAGATTAATCGCGCTTAAAAATGTCGCGAGTATAGACTTTCCCTACCACATCATCGAGGCAAGAGTCATAACGGTTGGCAATGATAGCTTTCGATTTTTGTTTGAACTCATCGAGGTTGTTGACTACCTGACTGCCGAAGAAACTGGTGCCGTTCTCAAGAGTAGGCTCGTAAACAATCACCTCTGCACCTTTTGCCTTGATACGTTTCATGATGCCCTGAATCGCAGATTGACGAAAATTATCTGAATTTGACTTCATAGTTAGGCGATAAACACCTACTACACACTCATGCTCTTTGTTCGCATCCCATACGGCATTCTCATTGTAGTAGCCAGCCTTGCGAAGAACAGCATCTGCTATATAATCCTTACGAGTGCGATTTGACTCTACAATCGCTGTCATCATATTTTGGGGTACGCTCTCATAATTTGCAAGGAGCTGTTTAGTATCTTTTGGTAAGCAGTAGCCACCATAACCAAATGATGGGTTATTGTAGTGAGTGCCAATACGAGGATCGAGACCAATTCCCTGAATGATGGCAGCTGAATCCAAACCTTTTACTTCGGCATAGGTATCAAGCTCATTGAAGTAACTTACACGAAGGGCAAGATAAGTATTGGCAAAGAGTTTGACTGCTTCGGCTTCTTTCAGTCCCATAAAGAGAGTATCAATGTTTTCTTTAATGGCACCTTCCTGAAGAAGCTTAGCGAATATCTCAGCAGACTCTTTCATGTGATTACCTTGAATCTTGCGGATTGCCTCGTTCTCCTCCTCCCATTCAGCAGACATCATCTTTGGATAACCCACGATAATACGTGAAGGATAGAGATTGTCTTCAAGGGCTTTCGATTCACGAAGGAACTCAGGAGAAAACAAAAGGCGGAATTCACGACGTTTTCCATCTGGCAATGGTACCATCTGAGCAAACTTCTGAGCATACTTCACATAAAGGGAACGACAGTAGCCAACTGGAATGGTTGACTTGATAACCATTGTTGCTTCAGGATTCACTGATAGTACAAGGTCAATAACGTCTTCTATATGATGTGTATCGAAGAAGTTCTTAGCCGGATCGTAGTTTGTAGGAGCTGCAATAACCACAAAGTCTGCATCCTTATAAGCAGATGCCCCATCAAGAGTTGCAGTGAGGTTCAGTTCCTTCTCCGCAAAATACTTCTCTATATATTCATCCTGAATCGGAGATATACGATTGTTAATCTTTTCCACCTTTTCAGGTATCACATCAACGGCTGTCACCTTGTGATGCTGTGACAACAAAGTAGCAATGCTCAAACCTACATAACCGGTACCAGCAACTGCTATTTGCAAATCTTCAAAGTTTCTCATATTTCTGTCTTTCTTCAACCTTATGCTTTCACTCCTCCAGTTCTTCCCACGGATAAGGATTATCCACCACATTCTGAAACTCATCAACTGCTTCCTGCTGCTCGGCAGTCAGTGATGCAACACTCCAGGAAGCAATGATAGAACGGCCCTCGTCGGCCAAAGGCTCATCGAAAACCTCTCCATAACAAGCCGTAAGCAAACGGAGTTTCAACAAAGAGGAAGGAAGGGTATCAAGGGTATCCCAGCAACGCCTCAATACCTCCTGCACATGCTGTTGTTTTTCACCATGGTCAATGAACGAGGCACTATACCCCTTCAAGAGCGCAAGACATACATTTGCCTGCTCTTCCACCGTGGTGCCCCAAGTGCCAGAATTATACAAAGTTGTGGTCAAGCGATAGACTTCGCTGTTACGACGAGACAAGTCATCGCTATAGACAGGACTGCCGTCCATACCCAAATACATCAGATCGTGCGCGGCACGCTGAAGGAGGAGTGCTTCTTCTAAAAGAGACATGCTATTTTGATTTATGATTTCAGAGTTATGATTTATCTATCACCAATGACTAATCATTGATTATCGACGATTATTTGATTACTTCGATGAGGTCCGGATGGATGGTCGCCATGGCAACGGCGATGATACCTTGTATAGCAATCACTACACGACGATCACGGGCGCCTTTTACCTTTAGAAAAACGCCTTCTTGACCCTCGAAGTCGCCACCGGTGATACGGACTTTCGTACCTTTGGAGAGATTCAGTTCTTCGGGCTGGAAATAGAGAAGATGGTCATTGTAGGTACCGGCGACGGCTATGAAACGCTGCATATCATGGTCGGGAATGATTATTTTCTGACCGCTACGGGTATCGGTGATATATTGCAAATAAGTAATTTGAGACTTAAATCGCTGTACTTCGGAAGGACATGCGTGGACAAAAACCAGATTACGGATGACGGGAACCAAAGCACGGACTTTCCTGCCCCTACGGATACTTATCTTATATTGCATGGGAATGAAACAGCCAAGATTTGCCTTTTCGAGAAGATGCATAGCTTCAAGCTCCCTGCGGTATGTGGCACGCATGGCAAACCAAACTTCGGTCTCTTTATCCATTTCTATTCTTGCTAATTTTACTTAGAAAAAGGTATTCCTTGGGGGCTTTGAACTACCATTACAAGACTGTAGTTCAATCACTTGCGAGCATTTTATGGGAAGTTTGACAAGCACTATGCTCTTCTTGTCAACAGATTCTCTGCAGTTGTTCATTACCTTTTGGTAAGAGACTATAAACGAACGCATTAGAAACAAAAAAGCGTTTTTTAATCGTACGTTTAAAAAACAGCTATTTCGAACTTATACAAGACATACTCAAAGAGCTAAAAATAAGAAGATTTTAACTGATTACATATATTGTATATACTACTGAAATTCAATGCAATATACTTATCATTATTTATTATTAGGAACATTTTTCTATCAAACATTTTGCCATTACAAAAAACGTCTCTATCTTTGCGTTCATTAAACGTACGTTTTTTAAACAGCATATCATCTTATATATCAACCATTTACAACTCACCCTTCACATTTCCCTCCAAAATTCCCTTATTTCTCCCACACTTTTTATACTTTCGCATTTTTTAACCAGAATAAAAAACAGTTAAACGAACGAAGAATTACACAAATGAAAGAACTCAAAAAAAGAAGCATCTCAACAGTAACGAGCAGAGAAGCATGTCGTATCAATCTGATACACAGAAACTAAAAACAAAAAAAGTAAAAGAACACAGCTCCATAGTGGATGAAAAGCTATTGGCAGAACGGGTTTACTACGGAGACCAGACCCATGTTTATGTAGGTTACTTAAGAGCCTTTAAATCAGGCTATTTTGAAGGAACAAATATCAAGAAAATTACAGATATAGCCAAACTATTCGTTGCTTCCGAAAACTTCACAAAGAGAACCAGAGGAGAGCAAAAGCCTTTGACTTACAGTACGATAATTACCGAATTGGAGAAGGTATGGGCCATCATAAAACGGGAAGATACCACACTGATTGACCCATACGGATATGATGTAAGGATAAATCACTGATAGTTCAGTACCTGGAAAGGCAGTAATTTTGCCCCCGTCAGCAACCGGACAGAAGGGCTACACCTTTCTCGTCGGATGGTGTAGCCTCAACAAGGCAAGGGCGTAGCCATCCGTACTGAAAGGAGTAGCCCTTTTTCATTGCTGATTATCATACATTTAATAACCCTAAAAACATAAAAAATGGGAAAAGAGAAAACTGAATTTGAGGAGCAATTTGTATCCAAAACAGAAAAAACAAAAAAACTATGGGAAAAGCGGATTACGGAAAACACGACATTGAGCATGGAGTCTGTACAATGGATGGCACAGCGCATAAATTCCCTACTGGAATACATGCAATACGGATATGCATTGATAGCCTACCGAAAGCAGGACGGTAGCTTCTACATGGGAAAAGGAACCCTTGTTTCCTACGAAAACGACTTCAAAAAGAAACATGACGTGACAAGCATTAAAGCTCACGTAGCCTATTGGGACGCGGAACAACAAGGCTGGCGGACTTTTCTGATTGAGAATTTTATGGAGTGGAGACCGATAGTAAACTAATAAAAAACACCAATATCAAAAGCTATGGAGGCTTATTTACTACATGATGCCAATGCCGGCAGCAACTTAAAATTAATGATTATGATACAAGAAGAAGGTATGAAAGGATATGGCATTTACTGGACAGTGCTCGAATTCCTCAGATTGCAGAACGAATATAAAGCCAGCCTGAAAGTGATTCCCATACTAGCACAAAAAGCAAGGGTGACAACCGCCACACTGAAGCGAATCATCTATGACTATGCGCTGTTCGAGGTGAACGAGACAAGCTTCTCATCCCCCGGACTAAGCCGCCGCATGGAGCCATGGGACGCCCAACAAGAAGCTAAAAAAGAGGCCGGACGTCGCGGTGGACTGGTTAACCAGCAGAGAATCAGGGATGCCAAGACAAGCAGCGCTTTAGCAAATAAACTAAATAAAGAGAATAAAGAAAACCCCTCTCTATCTCCCCAAGGGGAGACGGGAAGAAGGAAGGAGGAGATTCTTCTGACTCCACCGGAGTACACGCTCAACAGACAGACGCATAATTACCAAGGCCTGATGGAAGAGCTGGCAAGGCAGAAAGTAACCGACATCCACGATTTGAATGCCATCCTGAGACTGACGGATTTTGGAAAACTGGGAGGGAAAATCTGGAAAATCCTATATGAGTTGAACAGCTCACCCCAACTGAAAGCCCGTATCGTGATGCCTGGAAAGTACATACTGAAATTACTCAGGGGTTAGATTTAATAAAAGAAATATAATACTTATCTTTGTGTCCATAACAAAACACCCTAATCATTATGAATCTGAAAAAACTATTTTTTGCTTCCGCCCTGCTCTTTGCTGCATGCGGCACTATCCAGGCCCAGGAAGTCATTGCCCACCGTGGTTTCTGGACTACGGACGGCTCGGCCCAGAACTCCCTTGCCGCACTTGTAAAGGCCGATTCTATCCACTGCTACGGCTCCGAGTTCGACGTTTGGCTCACCACAGACAATCAGCTGGTCGTCAATCATGACGCCACCTTTAAAGGCGTGACTATGCAAGATGCCACAGCCAAGGTATGCACCGCCGTACAACTGGACAACGGCGAACAACTCCCTACCCTGCAACAGTATCTGGACAAGGCAAAAAGCCTGAAAACCCGCCTTATCCTCGAACTGAAAGCCCACAAGACTCCCGAACAGGAAACACGAGCCGTAGAGGGCATCGTAAAAATGATAAAGGACAAAGGACTGGAGGACCGTACGGAATATATCACCTTCTCCCAACATGCCACCAAGGAGTTTATCCGTCTGGCACCCAAAGGCACCCCCGTCTACTACCTGACCGGTGACCTTACCCCCAAGGAGCTGAAAGCATGGGGTTGTGCCGGTCCCGACTATCACTTCAGTGTCTTCCAAAAACATCCCGAATGGATAAAGGAATGCCACGACCTCGGCATGAAAGTAAACGCCTGGACCGTAAACGAAGCCAAAGACATGGAATGGCTCATCAGCCAAGGAGTAGATTTCATCACAACCAATGAACCGGTAGTGCTGGAAGAAATTTTAAAGAAAAAATAGCCGCTCCTTATACATTTAGAAACAAAAACCAAACAAACCGCTTCATTATGTCCGCAATGGAGCGGTTTCTTGTTTTCAAAAAGATAGCAATTAGTCTTATAAAAAATCTTTTTTCTTATTTTGAATCAAACTAAACTTTCACATGGATTACAATTTATATAAAAACAAAGCCATATGCTTTTAAATTGAAAGCCTGACAGTAGATATTCTCATTGAATGAAAGTTTCGCTAAAAAATAATAGAAAATAGATATGCTTTACAGTTAATTATAAAACAAAACGTCATATATTTGCATCGAAATAAAACAAAAGGATATATTAACCAACCGATAAAGGACAAAATGACAAGAGCTATAAAATTCACCAAGATGCACGGTGCCGGAAACGACTACATTTATGTAGATACGACCCAATATCCTATCAGCCATCCGGAAGAACTTGCGAGGGCATGGAGTGCACCGCATACGGGAATTGGAAGTGACGGTCTGGTACTTATCGGTTCTTCGGACAAGGCCGATTTCAGCATGCGGATATTCAATGCCGACGGCTCGGAGGCCCGGATGTGCGGCAATGCAAGCCGCTGCATCGGAAAATATCTTTTTGACTACGGACTGACCTCCAAAACAGAAATCGCACTCGATACACTGTCAGGTATAAGGATGCTAAACCTGCACTTGGCAGACGGAAAGGTCAACTCTGTAACCGTAGACATGGGCATACCTGCCGACGAACCGGCAGACTACGACGGCAAAGGAGCCAAACCGATGAAAGAACAGCCCATCGAAGTGGACGGAGAACGATATGTAGGGACCACCGTATCCATGGGAAACCCGCATCTGGTAATCTTTGTCAATGATATTGAAGCCATCGACCTTACAGTCATCGGTCCCAAACTGGAGAATCACCCTCTCTTCCCCGGACGCATCAATGTAGAATTTGCCCAGATATTGGGAGAAGGAAAAATAAGGATGCGTGTCTGGGAACGAGGCTCGGGCATCACCCAAGCCTGCGGAACCGGAGCTTGTGCCACCGCCGTGGCAGCCTTCCTCACCGGACGCGCAGGAAGGGAATCCATCATCATCATGGACGGAGGCTCACTCACCATCCGATGGGACATCGCCACCAGGCATGTACTGATGACGGGAGAAGCCACCAAAGTATTCGACGGCAAAATTGAATTAATTGACTAACCACCAACTATCAACCAAGAAAAGATTATGGCATTAGTAAACGAACATTTTTTAAAGCTACCGGGTAGTTATCTGTTTTCAGACATAGCCAAGAAGGTAAATACTTTCAGGATAACACATCCCAAGCAAGAGATCATCCGTCTGGGTATCGGAGACGTTACCCGGCCACTGCCACCGGTCTGCATCGAAGCGATGCACAAGGCAGTGGAGGAGATGGCTGACACACGGACATTCCGTGGATATGGTCCCGAGCAGGGATACGACTTCCTGATAGAAGCCATCATCAAGCACGATTACCTTCCGCGAGGCATCCACTTCGGTCCTACGGAAATCTTCGTGAACGACGGAGCAAAGAGCGACACGGGAAACATCGGCGACATTCTCCGCCACGACAACAGCGTGGGAGTGACCGACCCTATTTATCCGGTCTATATAGACAGCAACGTGATGTGCGGACGTGCCGGAGTACTGGAAGGAAACGGCCAGTGGAGCAACGTCACCTACATGCCTTGTACCGCCGAGAACGACTTCATCCCGGAGATTCCGGACAAGCGCATCGACATCGTCTACCTCTGCTACCCCAACAACCCCACGGGCACCACCCTGACCAAGCCCGAGCTGAAGAAATGGGTGGACTATGCGCTCGCCAACGACACGCTGATTCTGTTCGACGCCGCCTACGAAGCCTTCATCCGCGAAGACGACGTGCCCCACTCCATCTATGAGATAAAGGGAGCGAAGAAATGCGCCATCGAGTTCCGCAGCTTCTCGAAGACTGCCGGATTCACGGGAGTACGCTGTGGCTACACCGTTGTGCCGAAAGAACTCACTGCCGCCACGCTGGAAGGCGAACGCATCCCGCTGAACAAGCTCTGGAACCGCCGCCAATCTACCAAGTTCAACGGCACCAGCTACATCACCCAGCGGGCGGCGGAAGCCATCTACACACCGGAGGGACAGCGGCAGATAAAGGAAACGATAGATTATTATATGGACAATGCCCGGACCATGAAGCAGGGCCTTGAAGCGGCCGGGCTGAAAGTCTACGGTGGTGTGAACGCTCCTTACATCTGGCTGAAAACACCTGACGGAACAAGTTCCTGGCGGTTCTTCGAACAGATGCTGTACGAAGCCAATGTAGTGGGCACACCGGGTGTAGGTTTCGGCCCCAGCGGTGAAGGATATATCCGGCTGACGGCCTTCGGCAAGCACGAAGACTGCGTGGAAGCCATGAAGCGCATCCGGAAGTGGCTGAAATAAAAAAACAATTGAATTAGCGAGGTACTTGCTATAATCGAGTCGGACTGATCATCCGGAATTTTTCTAAACTTAAAGGTAAAAAGGTATGAAAACAAAAAGTGTAAAATGGGGAATAATGGCAATGGCGCTGTTATCAATGGCAATGCCTTTCACGGCAAAGGCTCAGGATAAAGTGGAAGCGTCGGCAGGTGTCGACCTCGTAAGCGGTTACGTGTGGCGTGGCCAGGATTTGGGAGGGGTAAGTCTCCAGCCGAGCGCATCCATCGCCTACAAAGGTTTCTCTCTGGGAGCTTGGGGCTCCGTAGGCATCGAGAGTTCGGACACGAAAGAGTTCGACCTCATACTGGGATATTCAACCGGAGGCTTCAGCGTATCGGTGACGGACTACTGGTACAATGTGACCGGAGATGGGGTGACAGCCAAATACTTCCAGTACGGTGCACACAATGCTGCCAACTCACATCTGTTCGAGGCGCAAATCGGCTATGATTTCGGCCCCGTAGCCGTAAACTGGTACACCAACTTTGCAGGCGACGACGGTGTTGACAAAGACGGTGACCGTGCTTATTCATCCTACATCTCCGTGGCAGCCCCCTTCACACTGGGCGGTCTGGACTGGACGGCCGAGATAGGCGCTACCCCTTGGGCCACGGACTTCTATGGAGCCAACGGATTTGCCGTATGCGACGTCAGCCTGGGAGTATCAAAAGACATCAAAATCACCGATTCCTTCTCCCTCCCGTTGTTTGCCAAAGCAACCTGGAATCCAAGGTCTGAAGGTGCCTATTTCGTAGTCGGACTAAGTTTCTAAGATGAAAAACCTATGATTTACACACACCGAAAGGCAAATAGTAAATCGTAAATTGTCTAATCGTAAATTATTTAAGGTATGAAAAAGATTGAAGCTATAATCCGAAAGACCAAGTTCGAGGACGTGAAGGACGCGCTGCTCGAAGCGGACATCGAATGGTTCTCCTATTATGATGTACGGGGCATCGGGAAATCCAGGCAAGCCCGTATCTACCGTGGTGTCATGTACGACACCAGTTCCATCGAGCGCATCCTTATCTCCATCGTGGTGCGCGACAAGAATGCGGAAAAGACCGTACAAGCCATCATCAAATCTGCACAAACCGGTGAAATCGGCGACGGACGTATCTTCGTCATCCCCATTGAGGATGCCATACGCATACGTACTGCAGAGAGAGGCGACATCGCACTCTACAATGCCGAACAAGAAAGATAACGGGCAGCTACAAACCACAACTAAGAAAATACAATACAACTAAAAGCAACAAGAAATTATGGATAAACTTATTTTAAGTGAACTGACCAACGGACTGAACACTGTATGGATGTTGCTTGCAGCCATGCTGGTATTCTTCATGCAGCCGGGCTTTGCACTGGTCGAAGCCGGTTTCACCAGAGTAAAAAATACGGCCAATATCCTGATGAAGAACTTCGTTGACTTCATGTTTGGCAGCCTGCTCTACTGGTTCATCGGTTTCGGACTGATGTTCGGTGCAGGCGGATTCATAGGAATGCCCCATTTCTTCGACCTCTCGTTCTACGACGGAGGCGGGCTTCCCACGGAAGGTTTCCTGGTATTCCAGACTGTATTCTGCGCAACGGCTGCCACCATCGTGTCCGGCGCTATGGCAGAACGTACCAAATTCTCCATGTACCTGGTTTACACCATCTTCATCAGTGTGCTGATTTATCCCGTTTCCGGTCACTGGACTTGGGGCGGCGGCTGGCTGATGAACGGTGAGGCAGGTTCCTTCATGATGGAAACATTCGGAACAACTTTCCATGACTTCGCAGGTTCCACCATCGTCCACTCCGTAGGCGGCTGGATTGCCCTGGTAGGTGCGGCCATCCTCGGCCCGCGCATCGGAAAATACGGCAAAGACGGCAAGTCAAGAGCCATTCCGGGACATAACCTCACGATTGCGGCACTGGGTGTATTCATCCTTTGGTTCGGATGGTTCGGCTTCAACCCCGGTTCACAGTTGGCAGCAGCCACTACGAACGATGCAAGGGCCATCTCGCATGTATTCCTCACCACCAATCTGGCAGCCTGCGCAGGCGGTTTCTTTGCATTGGCGGTAAGCTGGATGAAATATGGCAAACCCTCCTTGTCTCTGACACTGAATGGCATTCTGGCCGGATTGGTAGGCATCACGGCCGGTTGTGACATGGTTTCTCCTTTCGGGGCGGTAATCATCGGCACCATCTGCGGCATCCTGATGATTTATTCGGTGGAATTCATCGACCGGACACTGAAAATTGACGACCCCGTAGGGGCCAGTTCCGTACACGGCGTCTGCGGTTTCACGGGAACCATCCTCACCGGACTGTTTTCCACCAGTGAGGGACTGTTTTACGGTGCAGGCTGGAGCTTTCTCGGAGCGCAGGTATTCGGTGCACTCGTAGTAGGCGCATGGGCAGCAGGCATGGGATTCATCATCTTCAAAGGACTCGACAAAATCCACGGCCTCCGCGTTTCCAAACGTGTGGAGGAAGAAGGACTCGACATTTACGAACACGGCGAGTCTGCCTACGGTGCATAATGATTTTATATTTTATTAAACCAACAATTACAACTCTAAGGTATTATGTCAAAATTGAGATTCAGAGTAGTAGAGACGGCGTTCAAGAAGAAACCCGTTGCAGTGGCAGTCCCGGCGGAACGTCCGTCAGAGTATTTTGCCAAGTATGTATTCAACAAGGAGAAGATGTTCCGCTATCTGCCGAGCAAGGTGTATGCCAAACTGACGGATGTGATTGACAACGGAGCTCCGCTGGACCGCAGCATAGCCGACGAGGTTGCCGCAGGTATGAAGAAATGGGCGGTTGAAATGGGGGCGACCCACTATACGCACTGGTTTCATCCGCTGACCGAAGGTACTGCCGAAAAGCACGATGCTTTTGTGGAACACGACGGCAAAGGCGGCGTGATGGAGGAATTCACCGGCAAACTGCTCGTGCAGCAGGAACCGGACGCTTCCAGTTTCCCGAACGGCGGTATCCGCAATACGTTCGAGGCACGTGGCTACTCGGCATGGGACCCCTCCTCCCCGGCATTCATCGTAGACGACACGCTCTGCATCCCGACTATTTTCATCGCCTATACCGGTGAGTCTCTGGACTACAAGGCACCGTTGCTGAAAGCCCTGCGTGCCGTAGACAAGGCTGCCGTCGACGTATGCCACTATTTCAATCCGGAAGTAAAGAAAGTGGTTGCCTATCTGGGCTGGGAGCAGGAATATTTTCTGGTTGACGAAGGGTTGTACGCCGCACGCCCCGACCTGCTGATGACCGGACGCACGCTGATGGGCCATGACAGCGCCAAGAACCAGCAGTTGGAAGACCACTACTTCGGGGCCATCCCCAGCCGTGTGGCCGCTTTCATGAAGGAACTGGAAATCGAAGCGCTGAAACTCGGCATCCCCGTCAAGACCCGTCACAACGAAGTGGCTCCCAACCAGTTCGAGCTGGCTCCCGTCTTCGAGGAATGCAACCTGGCGGTAGACCACAACATGCTCATCATGGCCTTGATGCGTAAAGTGGCACGTAACCACGGTTTCCGCGTACTGCTGCACGAAAAGCCCTTCAAAGGTGTCAACGGTAGCGGCAAGCATAATAACTGGTCGCTGGGTACGGACACCGGTATCCTGCTCCACGCACCCGGCAAACTGCCCGAAGAGAACCTGCGTTTCATCACCTTCGTAGTGAATACGCTGATGGCCGTATACCGTCACAACGGATTGCTGAAAGCCTCCATCTCCAGTGCGACGAACGCCCACCGGCTGGGTGCCAACGAAGCGCCTCCGGCCATCATCTCTTCCTTCCTGGGCAAGCAGTTGAGCCAGGTGCTGGAACACATCGAAGAGAGCACCAAGGACGACCTCGTCAGCCTCAGCGGCAAGCAAGGCATGAAGCTGGACATCCCGCAGATTCCGGAACTGATGATAGACAATACCGACCGCAACCGCACCAGCCCGTTCGCCTTCACCGGCAACCGCTTCGAGTTCCGCGCCGTGGGTTCCGAGGCCAACTGCGCCAGTGCCATGATTGCGCTGAACTCCGCCCTTGCCGAGCAGTTGGTGGAATTCAAGAAAGATGTGGACGAACTGATTGAAAAGGGGGAGCCGAAAATCTCCGCCATCCTCGAAGTCATCCGCCGGTACATCAAAGTCTGCAAACCCATCCACTTTGACGGCAACGGTTACAGCGATGAATGGAAAGCCGAAGCAGCCCGCCGCGGTCTGGACTGCGAGACAAGTGTTCCCGTCATTTTCGACAACTACCTGAAACCGGAAAGCATCCGGATGTTCGAGTCCATCGGTGTCATGACGAAGAAGGAACTGGAAGCCCGCAACGAGGTGAAATGGGAAATGTACACCAAGAAAATACAGATTGAAGCCCGCGTGCTCGGAGATTTGGCCATGAACCACATTATCCCCGTAGCTACACAGTATCAGTCGGATTTGATTGACAACGTCTACAAGATGAAAGACCTGTTCCCCGCAGAGAAGGCTGCAAAACTGTCTGCCAAGAATCTGGAACTCATCGAAGAGATTGCCGACCGTACCGCCTTCATCAAGGAGCATGTGGATGCCATGATCGAGGCGCGCAAAGTGGCCAACAAAATTGAGAGTGAACGTGAAAAAGCCATCGCCTACCACGACAACATCGTACCGATGATGGAGGAAATCCGTTACCACATCGACAAGCTGGAACTCATCGTCGACAATCAGATGTGGACGTTGCCCAAATATCGCGAGTTACTGTTTATAAGATGAAAAATGAAGGATGAAGGATGAATCCTTAATCCCTATCTCATTCTTTTGTTGGTTGTTTTAAGTTTGCAGGGGGGAGAGGTGCCGCGAGGCAGTTCTCTCTCTTTTTTCGTCCATGCCAACTGTTGGCGGTAAGCGGGAAATAACCTATCTTTGCCCGTCAGATAAAACAATCCTGTCATCATGAAGAATTTACGTAACTGCTATGCAGCGTTCCTGCTGTTTGCCTTGCTGTTCGTTTCGGCTGCCGCCCCGGCACAAACCGATCTGCAGCAAAAACTGGGTCGGATTTCCGCTATTACGGAAACCCGTCCGTTGGAGTCCACCCGGTTCTCCGAGAAGTATGTAACCTATTTTACCCAGCCGTTGGACCACCGTCGTCCCGAAAAGGGCAGTTTCCGCCAGCGCGTGATTGTCTCCCACGTCGGCTTCGACCGTCCCACGGTGATTGTAACCGAAGGCTATGGAGCTGCCTATGCCCTCAACCCCAAGTATCGCGAGGAACTTTCAGAGTTGCTCGATGCCAACATGATTTTTGTGGAATACCGCTATTTCCTGGAATCCACCCCTGAGCCCAAAGACTGGCAATACCTCACCGCCGAGAATTCCGCAGACGACCTGCACGCCGTCCGCAACGCCTTTAAAAGCATCTATCCCGGCAAATGGATTGCGACCGGCATCAGCAAGGGCGGGCAGACTACCCTGCTCTACCGCACGTTCTATCCGGACGACGTGGATATTTCCGTGCCTTATGTAGCTCCGCTCTGCTACGGGGTGGAAGACGGACGCCACGAGCCTTTCCTCAGGAAAGTGTCTACTCCGGAGGACCGCAAACGGATTGAGGACTTCCAGTTGGAAGTGTTGAAACGGAAAGCCGCACTGCTCCCCCGCTTTGAGAAATATTGCAATGAAAAAGGACTCAAGTTCCGTGCGCCCGTTGAAGAGATATACGACTATTGCGTGCTGGAGTATTCTTTTGCCCTTTGGCAGTGGGGAACTCCCGTCAGCAGCATCCCTGCCACCACGGCCTCGGACGATGAGATATTTGCCCATCTGCTCAACATCAGTAATCCCGACTACTTCATTGCCGACAGTCCCACAGCCTCATTCTTCGTGCAGGCCGCCCGCGAACTGGGCTATTACGGCTACGATACGAAGCCTTTCAAGAAGTATCTTTCCATCCAATCGAGCAAGGATTACCTGCATCGCCTGATGCTTCCCGAAGAGCTGAAAGACATGCCCTTCGACAAGACCCTAAGCAAGAAAATCACGAAGTTCCTAAAAGAGAATGACCCGAAAATGATATTCATCTACGGACAGAACGACCCGTGGACGGCTGCCGGAGTGACCTGGCTGAAAGGGAAGAAGAACATCCATGTATTCGTCGAGCCCGGCGGAAGCCATCGGGCACGCATCGGCACACTGCCCGAAGAGGAAAAGAAGCAAGTGATGGAGCTGATAAATGAATGGTTGAAACAATAAAAACGGATGGTCCGTGTGGCATGAACAGACCATCCGTTTACTCCTGACAGACCATCTGTTCAACCTCAACAGATGGTCTGTTTTTTTATTCTATAATTTGTGCATCCTCAATATCGTCCACTGCCTTTACTGAAGCATCCGGTGTCTTCGGGCGGCGACGCGTAAACTTGAACCAGTTCAGCAGTTCCGAAGCCGCATAGACCAGACTGCTGATACCGATAATAATAAATGCCGTGGAGCGTACTCCCGTAGGATTGAACAGCGCAACCAAGCCGGCAAGCAGAATTAATACCGGAACCACATAAAAACCTCCCGGTACCGGCATCCAGCGACGGGCAGCGGAAAGCGAGGCAATCTGTTGCACTCCTCCCATCACCAGGATAAATCCCAATACAAATGTCAGCAGGTCGGCAAAGAAACCGGGCATGATAATCAGCCACAAGCCAAACAGCAGGCTGCCCACCCCCTCGATAGGGAAACGGCTGCGCATCTCCGTGCTCTGTGCAAAGTAGCCTATGATGCTGACAAGCGAAGGCACCAGGAAAATGACACCTATCGTAATCACAAAGTAATCACCGGCCTGGTCGGGAAACATCACCAACACCAAACCGATAACCAGCGCACATATCGCACGCAAAAATGAATAACTTAATCCTTTCATGAGTTTATGTTTTTTTGCGAAGATACATCTTTATCCGAATAACTCCACACGAAAATCCCGAAAAATCAGTTTACATTCAGCCAGGCATTCATATCTTCGGCCACAAAGAGCCAGTATAATAACAATAGTACAGCAATAACCACGCCTATGGCAACTAAATGTTTTCTATTCATAGTTTGTTCCTTTCTTTTTTTGAATGAATATTCGTTTTTACTACACTTATAAGAACAATATTTCAAGAAAAATGTTCTTATCCAGAAAAAAAGTCATATTTATTTTGGCAGTTAAAACAAAGTGCTTATATTTGTCGCGAAAACGAAGACAGGCTGCACCTCAGCATAAAAAATGAACAAGTTCATTTTATTATACATTCGGTTTGCACTGTCTTTGCCCCCGATAAAACAAAAAAAGTCAATGAAAACAATGTTCGTAAATACATATTGGTGGTGGCACCCGTTACAACTCCGACAGTCGTAAGGGAGCAGCGCTCGTATGTATATATGTAATATATAGTAAAAAACAAAAAGAGCCCTGTCGCACCAAGCGACGGGGCTTTTTTCGTTTAAGCAATAATGCGTTTTGATTTCTGAAATAGTAAATAGTAAATCGTCAAATAGTAAATAACATGATGAATTTCTTAGTTGACAAAGAAGGTTATTACGGAGAGTTCGGCGGGGCATACGTTCCCGAAATCCTCCACAAATGTGTAGAAGAGTTGCAGAACACCTACCTCAAGGTGCTGCAAAGTGAGGACTTCAAGCGTGAATACGACCAGTTGCTGCGCGACTACGTGGGACGCCCTTCCCCACTCTACTTGGCACACCGCTTGTCCGAGAAGTACGGTTGCCGGATTTACCTCAAGCGTGAAGACCTGAACCACACCGGTGCCCACAAAATCAACAACAGCATCGGGCAGGTATTGCTGGCACGCCGCATGGGCAAGCGCCGCATCATCGCCGAAACCGGAGCCGGACAGCACGGTGTGGCCACAGCCACCGTCTGCGCCTTGATGAACATGGAATGCATCGTCTACATGGGTAAGACCGACGTAGAGCGCCAGCGCGTCAATGTGGAGAAGATGAAGATGCTCGGTGCCACCGTCGTTCCCGTCACCAGTGGCAATATGACGTTGAAGGACGCCACCAACGAAGCCATCCGCGACTGGTGCTGTCATCCCTCGGACACCTACTACGTGATAGGTTCCACCGTCGGCCCGCATCCGTACCCCGACATGGTGGCACGCCTGCAGTCCGTCATCAGCGAAGAAATCAGGAAGCAGCTCCTTGAACACGAGGGACGCGAATGCCCCGACTACCTCATCGCCTGCGTAGGTGGAGGAAGCAATGCAGCCGGCACCATCTATCACTACGTCAACGACCCGCACGTGCAAATCGTCCTCGCCGAAGCCGGCGGAAAAGGCATTGAAACGGGAATGACAGCCGCCACCATCGCCCTCGGCAAGATGGGCATCATCCACGGCTCGCGCACCTACGTCATCCAGAACGAGGACGGACAGATAGAAGAGCCCTATTCCATCTCTGCCGGACTGGACTATCCGGGCATCGGCCCCATGCACGCCAACCTTGCCAAGCAGAAACGTGCCATCGTCCTCGCCGTCAACGACGATGAAGCCATCCGCGCCGCCTACGAACTGACCCGGCTCGAGGGCATCATCCCCGCATTGGAAAGCGCCCACGCACTGGGTGCGTTGGAGAAGATGAGGTTCAAGCCGACGGACGTGGTGGTGCTGACGGTGTCGGGACGGGGGGATAAGGATATAGAGACGTATTTGAGTGATGAGTTATAAGTGATAAGTGATGAGCTATTTGAAAATACGAGATGCAATGAAATAAAATACAAGATACAATGAAACAATATGATTATAAAACAGTCAGCCGCACCATGCTCGGTGACTTGCATACGCCGGTGAGCACGTATCTGAAGGTGCGTGACATCTTTCCGCAGAGCGCACTTATGGAGAGTTCCGACTATCACGGCAGTGAGAACAACCGTTCGTTCATCGCTCTGTGTCCGCTGGCTAGTGTCAGCATAGACCACGGCACGGCTATCTTCCGCCTGCCGGACGACAGCCGCGAAGAGCATCCCATAACCGATGCATACCGGGTGGAGAATGCCTTGAACGATTTCCGCGCCCGCTTCCGCGTGGAGGGCGAATACAGCAATTACTGCGGACTCTACGGATACACCTCCTTCAATGCTGTCCGCTACTTCGAGAATATCCCCGTGAAGGACAGCCGCGAAGCTACCAACGATGCGCCGGACATGCTGTACATATTATATAAGTACCTCATCGTCTTCAACGACTTCAAGAATGAGATGCTGCTCCTCGAGATGCTGGCGCCCGGCGAGACCAGCGGACTGGACCAGGTACAGAAGGCCATCCATAACCGCAACTACACCGCCTACGATTTCCGCGCCATCGGCCCCACCACCTCTCCGCTTACGGACGAGGAGCACAAGGCGAATATCCGCCGGGGCATCGCCCACTGTCTGCGCGGCGACGTTTTCCAGATAGTCCTCTCCCGCCGTTTCGAGCAGCGTTTCACGGGCGATGACTTCAAGCTATACCGTGCCCTGCGCAGTATCAACCCTTCGCCCTATCTGTTCTATTTCGACTTCGGAGGATTTCGTATCTTCGGCTCGTCCCCCGAAACCCATTGCCGCATCGAAGGCCGCCATGCCTACATCGACCCCATTGCCGGAACCACGAAGCGCACCGGCGATGCAGAGCAGGACGCCCTCAATGCCCGGTACCTGCACGACGACCCCAAAGAGAACGCCGAACACGTGATGCTGGTGGACCTTGCCCGCAACGACCTCTCCCGCAACTGCCACGATGTAAAGGTGGATTTCTATAAGGAGATGCAGTATTACAGCCATGTCATCCACCTCGTCAGCCGTGTCAGCGGAACGCTCCGCGAAGAGGCCGACCCCGTCAAGGCCTTCATCGACACCTTCCCTGCCGGTACCCTGAGCGGTGCCCCCAAGGTACGCGCCATGCAACTCATCAGCCAGCTGGAACCGCACAACCGTGGAGCCTACGGCGGCTGCATCGGTTTCATCGGACTGAACGGCTCGCTGAACCAGGCGATTACGATTCGTACTTTTGTCAGCCGCAACGGTGTCCTCTGGTTCCAGGCAGGCGGCGGCATCGTAGCCAAGAGCAACGACGAGTACGAACTGCAAGAGGTGAACAACAAGCTCGGCGCACTGAAAAAGGCGATTGAGATGGCAGAAAAAATGTGAGTTCATGTACCATGTATAATGTACAAAGTACAATTTGCCATGCGGCGTACATTGCGCAGCTAAATGGTACATTGTACATTGTAAATAGTAAATAAATAGATGAAAACAGTTATCATAGACAATTACGACTCCTTCACCTACAACCTTGCCCATCTGGTGAAAGAGCTTGGCGCAGAAGTGGATGTGCTGCGCAACGATAAATTCCGGCTCGAAGAATTGGAGCCATACGATAAAATCATCCTCTCACCCGGCCCCGGTGTCCCCGAGGAAGCCGGACTGTTGCTGGATGTCATCCGCACCTATGCCGGACGGAAACCCATACTCGGTGTCTGTCTGGGCGAACAAGCCATCGGACAAGCGTTCGGTGGAAAGCTGGTCAATCTGGAAGAGGTGTTCCATGGGGTACAGACGGAGATAAGGAGGAAGGAGGAAGGATTAAGGATTAGGGATGAAGGATTAGGGGGAAAGGATTATGAAGGTATTTCTCTCGAAGAAGACTATATCTTCTGCGGTTTACCCAATAGGATTCCCGTCGGACGATACCACTCCTGGGTAGTGGATACGAAGGACTTTCCCGAAGCGCTGGCCATTACCGCCATCAGCCCCGAAGGACAAATCATGGCGCTGAAACATCGGGAGTATGACATACACGGCATCCAGTTCCATCCTGAATCGGTACTGACACCCGACGGAAAAACAATCATAAAAAACTGGCTTTTCAAATGAGGCACTTCAGAAAAAGAGTAAATTCAATCGTCAAATCGTAAATCGTCAAATCGTAAATAAATAGATGAAAGCAATACTCACCCGTCTCTTCAATCACGAAGAGCTTACGTCGGAGGAGACCAAACAAATCCTCCTCAACATCACCAAGGAAATGTATCCTGAGGCGCAGATAGCAGCCTTGCTCACTGCCTTCCAGATGCGAAGCATCACTGTGGACGAGCTTATCGGTTTCCGCGAAGCACTGATGGAGACACGCCTTCCCATCGACTTCGCCCCCTATCGCCCCATCGACATTGTGGGTACGGGAGGCGACGGAAAGAACACCTTCAACATCTCCACCTGCGCTTGCTTCGTGGTGGCGGGAGCCGGCTACAAGGTTGCCAAGCACGGCAACTACGGAGCCACTTCCGTGAGCGGAGCCAGCAATGTCATCGAGCAGCACGGCGTACGCTTCACCAACAACCCCGACACACTGAAACGCAGCATGGAGGAGTGCAACATCGCCTACCTTCATGCCCAGCTTTTCAATCCGGCGATGAAGTTTGTCGGTCCCGTACGCAAGACGCTGGGAGTACGCACCTTGTTCAATCTGCTCGGCCCGTTGGTGAATCCATGCTGTCCGGCATACCAGCTGCTCGGTGTGGCAGACCTCTCGCAGATGCGCCTATACACCAACGTATTCTATAAACTCGGCATTGACTTTGCCGTGGTCAACAGCCTCGACAGCTACGACGAAATCTCCCTGACGGACGAGTTCAAGGTGATGACCCGCAACTACGAGCGCATCTACCGTCCGCAGGCTCTCGGCTTCAAGGATGCCCGTCCCGAAGAACTCTTCGGCGGCGCATGCAAGGAAGATGCCGCCCGCATCTTCGACAATATCCTTACGGGGCATGCCACACCTGCACAAACGCAATGCGTCATTGTCAACGCCGCCTTTGCCATCCAGGTGATGGAGCCGCAGAAAGAGATTGAAGAGTGCATCGCCATCGCACGCGAATCGCTGGATAGCGGACGGGCGCTGGCGACACTGAAAAAATTTATCGAGATTAATAAATGAAGCAATGAAAGATATACTGTCCGAAATCATCGCCCATAAGCAAACAGAGATTGAACTGCAAAAGCAAACCGTCTCTCTGGAACAGTTGCAGGAGCAAGCCGGAATCATCATCCGGGAGAATGCAGCCCACCGCCGCAGCATGAAGCAGGCCCTTGCCGCTTCTTCTACAGGAATCATCTCCGAGTTCAAACGCCGTTCACCCTCCAAAGGCTGGATAAACGAGGCTGCCCGGGCAGAGGAAATACCCGCCTCCTACGAAGCCGCCGGCGCCGCCGCCCTCTCCATCCTGACGGATGAGAGGTTCTTCGGCGGTACGCTGCGCGACATCCGCACGGCCCGTCCGCTCGTCCGCATCCCCATCCTGCGCAAAGACTTCATCATCGACGAGTACCAGCTTCTGCAAGCCTGCATTGTAGGTGCCGACGCCGTATTGCTCATTGCCGCCTGCCTCAGTCCGGAGCAGTGTAGCACCCTCACCGCCCAAGCCCACGAACTCGGGCTGGAGGTATTGCTCGAAATCCACAGCCCTTCGGAACTCTCCTATATAAATAAGGAGGTCGACATGGTGGGTGTCAACAACCGCAACCTCGGCTCCTTCGTCACCGATGTAGAAAACTCCTTCCGGATAGCCCGGCAACTGCGCGAAGCCACCCACGGACCGGCATCCCCGCTCCTTGTCTCCGAAAGCGGCATCTCCGACCCCGAAACCATCTGCCGCCTGCGTGCCGCCGGCTTCCGCGGTTTCCTCATCGGCGAAACCTTCATGAAAACAGCCAACCCGGGCGAAACCCTGAAAGAGTTCATCCAAGACAGTCTCTTAATTGATAATTAAAAGTTGAAAGTTGATAATTGAAAGTTGATAATTGTAAATACAAAAGTCTCTCATACAGCGTTATATCGCGCAGCCAAATTGTAAATCGTAAATAAAATGTCTCCTCTCATCAAAGTATGCGGAATGACCGAAGCAGAAAACATCCGCAATGTAGAACTGCAAGGTGTAGATATGATTGGTTTCATCTTCTACCCCAAATCTCCCCGTTGTCTGTGCCAGATGCCCGGGTATCTGCCAGCCTGCGCCAAGCGCGTCGGCGTCTTTGTCAACGAAAGTAAGGAAAACATCCTAATGTATACCGACCGTTTCGGCCTTGACTACATCCAGCTGCATGGCCATGAAGCTCCCGAATACTGCCGTTCCCTGCGCAATGCAGGCCTGCACCTCATCAAGGCTTTCTCTATCTTGCTGCCCAAGGACCTGCTTGCCGTATCTGCCTACAATGGTCTGTGCGACTACTACCTCTTCGACACCAAGACCCCGCAGTACGGCGGTTCCGGCAACCAGTTCGACTGGAACCTCCTGCACCGCTACAACGGTCCCACCCCGTTCCTGCTTAGCGGTGGCATCAACCCCTACAGCGTAAAAGCCCTCCGGGAGTTTCGCCATCCCTATTTCGCAGGTATCGACATCAACAGCCGTTTCGAAACGGCACCGGGAATAAAGGATGTGGAACGCATCTCAAACTTCCTGAAAGAACTGAAGGGAGGTATGATTTGACGATTTACTATTTACTATTTGGCTGCGCAATATACGCCGCATGGCAAATTGTACATTGTACATGGTAAATAGTAAATAGTAAATTGTCAAATAGTAAATAGTACCATGCAGCGTTATTGCGCAGCCAAATAGTAAATAGTAAATTGTAAAATAGTAAATAAAAATAGTATGTTGAACCGCATTAACCAACTTTTCCAGGACAGCCCCAAGAATCTGCTGTCCATTTACTTTTGTGCAGGCTGTCCCAACCTCGACGGTACTGCCGACGTTATCCGTGCCCTCGAAAGAAACGGAGTCAGCATGATTGAAATCGGAATTCCGTTCAGTGACCCCATGGCCGACGGCATTGTCATTCAGAACGCCGCCACCCGCGCCCTGCACAACGGCATGTCCCTCCGCCTGCTTTTCGAACAATTGCGCGACATCCGTCGCGATGTCCGCATCCCCCTCATCCTTATGGGGTACCTCAATCCCATCATGCAGTTCGGCTTCGAAGCCTTCTGCCAGAAGTGCGTGGAATGCGGCATCGATGGCGTCATCATTCCCGACCTCCCTTTCCGCGATTACGAAGAGAGTTACAAAGCCATCGCCTCGAAGTATGACATCCGTGTCATCATGCTCATTACCCCCGAAACCAGCGAAGCCCGCGTCCGCGAAATAGACGCCCACACCGACGGCTTCATCTATCTGGTGTCCAGTGCCGCCACCACCGGTGCCCAGAAAGACTTCGACACCCGGAAGCAAGCCTACTTCAAGAAGATAGAGGATATGAACCTGCGCAATCCACGCATGGTAGGCTTCGGCATCAGCAACAAGCAGACATTCGATGCCGCTTGCGCCCACTCATCCGGTGCCATTATCGGCAGCCGCTTCGTCACGCTGCTCAACGAGAAGGAAGGAGATGCGGAAAAGGCTATCAGGCAGTTGAAGGAAGATTTGAAACAGTGAGCTTATTCAAATTTCATACAATATATTTTTCGCAATGAAAAAATAAAAGAGACAAAATCTGCAAAGACTTGTCTCTTTTATTTTCTCCCCATCTCATATTTCACTATCTTTGTGCCCGAAAAAAGCTCTAATACGAATATCATGAAAGTCGATTGCCCTTCCGTACTATTGATTTACACTGGCGGAACTATCGGAATGATAGAAAATCCCGAGACCGGTGCGCTTGAGAACTTCAACTTCGACCAACTGCTACAGCATGTTCCCGAACTGAAGCGCTTCAACTACCGCATCTCTTCCTATCAGTTCGACCCACCGATCGACTCTTCCGATATGGAGCCTTCCCTCTGGGCAAAGATTGTAAAAATCATCAACTACAACTACGACAATTTCGACGGTTTCGTCATCCTGCACGGTACCGATACGATGGCCTATACAGCCTCCGCCCTCAGCTTCATGCTCGAGAACCTTTCCAAGCCGGTCATCCTCACCGGTTCCCAGCTTCCCATCGGCACCCTGCGCACCGACGGGAAAGAGAACCTCATCACCGCCATTGAAATAGCCGCCGCCAAGCATCCGGACGGTACTCCTATCGTCCCCGAAGTGTGCATCTTCTTCGAGAACGAGCTGATGCGGGGCAACCGTACCACCAAAATCAATGCCGAGAATTTCAATGCTTTCCGCTCCTTCAACTATCCCGCACTGGCAAAGGCAGGCATCCATATCCGTTATAACGAGCACCTCATCCACCGTCCCGACCCGTCACGCCCCATGAAGCCGCACTACCTTTTCGACACCAATGTCGTAGTGCTCACCCTCTTTCCCGGCATCCAGGAAAGCATCATCAACTCCGTGCTTCATGTTCCCGGCCTGAAAGCTGTTGTCCTCAAGACCTTCGGTTCCGGCAATGCCCCCCAGAAAGAATGGTTCATCCGCCAGCTGAAAGAAGCCAGCGAACGTGGCATTGTCATCGTCAACATCACCCAATGCCAAAGTGGCGCCGTCGAGATGGGACGTTACGAAACCGGTCTGCAACTTCTCCAGGCAGGTGTCATCAGCGGCTATGACAGTACCCCCGAATGTGCCGTCACCAAACTCATGTTCCTCCTGGGACATGGACTGGACCAAGCCGAAATCCGCCACCGCATGAATTCCGACCTGGCAGGAGAAATCACCAAGATTTAGTAAAGCGGCAATACAGAGGGCATTTAGTAATATTGATAATTTTCAAGACAAACTTGCATTATCTATCCATACAAAATCGTTAAAAAGCGTTAACCAACACGCTTTTATCCCCCATTAATAAAGCTTATTAGTTTAAATAAACGTACTTTTGCTTACAATCAAGCAAAACAAATGTAAAATATGGGAGAAAATACCCTATACAAACGCTTTCTGCCGCTTGTTATTCTTACAGTAGGCATACTGCTGCAGGGTTGTAAAGACGATGTTTTTAACCCCGAAAAAGTGAAAGCAGCCTATCAGGATAGGTTTCCGGTCAAGAACATAGACCCGGCTATGGATTGGAAAATGACTCAGCAGGTCCGGGTCAATGTTTCTGTATCCGAAGATACCGGCATCGACTACACCATACGTATTTACGACAAGAACCCCTTAATCAGCCGGTCATCTGCCAAACTGCTGGCAGAAGGCACCGCCAATAATACAACAGTATTTACTACCGTCATGGACTGCCCTTCTGTGCTGACGAGCGCTTTTGTGTGCCGCACCGATGCACACAGCCGCAACATAGTAAAATACGTATCCATCCAAAACGGTCAGCTCCATGCCGCTTTCGGCAGTTCCCCTGCAACTACACGTGCCGCATGGACACGCAGTGTCAGCATCGAGACCTATTCACCGGAAAAGTCTGAGGCGGAAATCACCGCAATGCTATCAAGTGCCGAAGAAATAAGGCCGAATACCGATTTTCAAAACGGAAAAGCCTACAAAATCTCCAAAGACAATATATATAGGAATAAAATCAGCAAGGACGGCATGGGAAGTGACAATCCGGCCATCATCATCATTGAAGGCAGCTGGGAACCCAATGGAAACAACATGACCGTTGAACGAGGCTTCGAATTCTATGTGATTGACGGAGGGGAAATCGTGATACCGGACGAGCACACCTTCACTTTAGTGCAATCCAGCCGGTTTATCGTCTACGCGGGTGGAACCATCAAAGGGAACGACATCGAATTGACCAATGCATCCGGAGGCAGCTACAACTACAATGCCGGCACTATGGAAATAGACGATTTCCATGTCAGCCAGGGAGGAGCATTCTATAATTGCGGTACCGTGCGTGTCGATGAAATGAATTTCGACAGCGGATGCAAATTCATCAACCAGGGCAAAGCCTATATCGGGAAAACCGACAGCAACATCACTATAGACAACGGATGCTATCTATATGCGGAAGAATTTGTAGGCACACTGAACATGGGAGACACCTCTTCTGCAGAGATAGAGGATTTCGGGGACCATAGCAACAATTACAACACCCAAATCACGATGGGTGACAACTCCATGATAACCGTACTTGATGAAGCAGAATTGTCACAAGCACAATTTATGGGTCCAAACAATGAATATGCACTGGTAAAAATCAATAAAATTGAAGATATAGGGAATTTCTCCAGCCAGGGAAACATTCATTATGAAGTGAAAGAAATTGACGATGATATCACCGAGGACATCTGGTGGGAAGCCAAATTCCTTGATGCTATCAAGAACACCGAAGGAACCATATCCAAATGGGGAGAATCCCCCATCACCATTCCTGCCGGAGACTGTACGGGCGAAGGCAATACTCCGGACGAGTCCGGCTCAGAAACCCCTACAGACCCGGTCTCCTATACGTACGTATTCGAAGACAACTTCCCGTTGGTAGGCGACTATGACTTCAACGACGTGGTCTTGGACGTGGAGACCTACTATCACCGCGAGAAAAAGACGAACCACATCAAGCGCATACAGCTCGACGTGACCCTTGCTGCAGCAGGAGCAAGCAAGCCGTTGGGCGTAGGGCTCCGGATTACCGGAATCAATAAATCCGATATCCGGGAAGTCAAGACCGGAGGCGACGATTCGCGTTTCCAGGAGTCATTCAACAGCTCGTACAACAAATTCAGGTATAACAACGTTACTTACATGGAAGATTCCGATCCGAGTGTCGTAATCCCCATCGCAGGCGAGGTGCACAATGTATTCGGAGTTGAACCGGGTGAGATGGTAAATACCGGCATTGGAGTAACCGCCAAAAAGTACACTTATGAAGTCATTATTGAACTGGCAGACCAAACCCGGACAGAGCCCCCATTCTCAAAAGACAATCTGGACTTCTTCATCTGTTATCAATATAAAAGCATGGAACAACGCATGGAAGTCCATCTTTACGAATTTTGGGGATATGGCGCCACTGCCGCCGGAACCATACAGCAAGAGAATCTTGACTTGGCAGGCAACAACACGTGGGCAATCTGCGTGCCGTATGGCTTCCGCTATCCCAAAGAAACAATCAATGTGTCACGTACTGATATCCCCGAGGCAAGCGCATATCCGGAATTCATCTATTGGGCCCAAGACAGAACCCAGTATACGGAATGGTACGAACACCCGGTAGAAGAAAATGTATATAGATAAATATAGCAAACAATTATCATAAACAATGAAACAAATATTATTTGTAGATGACAAACCTGCCATAGGCAAGGTACTCTCGGTCTATTTAGGGAAAGAGAATGAGCTGGTTTATTTCGAAGATCCCGTCAGGGCCATAGAATGGCTGAATGAGGGGAACGAACCCGCTCTCATCATTTCGGACATACGCATGCCCAAGATGACCGGCAGTGAATTCCTGGCATATCTGAAAAGCAATTCACTTTTCAAGGACATTCCGGTTGTGATGCTTTCCAGTGAAGAAAGTACCACCGAGCGCATCAACCTGCTCGAAGCCGGAGCCGAGGATTTCATACTGAAACCTTTCAATCCTATGGAGCTGAAGGCCCGTATCAAGAAATTTCTCTAAACGACAAAATCAATGGATATGTTATATTATATCTACATAGGTAGCAACCGCGTCACCATCGACCACTTGAGCAAAATTACGGGAGGCATGTTCATGGCTGTTTCATCCTGCAACAAAGCGGCGAAAGTCATCGACGGTATCCGCGAACGATATAACACATCTATCCTTTACGAACAAAGCGACCCTCAAAAAGACTGTGAAAACATCACTTTCCTGCACAAGCGTTTCCCACGCGTCTACATCATCCTTGTCACCGAGGAGCTGCAGAAGGAAAACCGCAAGCTCTATCTGCAGGCAGGTGTCAATAACACCCTCTCCCCTACGACCCATGAGGGGAATCTGCAACAAATGACAAAATTCCTCCAACTGCGCAAGGAGCATAAGTTGCAGGAATTCAGCCAGTCACACCGTAAGATATTCAACACCTTCCACCTGCCTATGTGGAAGCGTATCTTCGACATCCTTTTTGCCGTTGCCGTACTGATTGTGCTGTCTCCCATACTCATCGCGACAGCCATAGCCATCCGCGTGGAAAGCAAGGGAAGAGTGATTTACAAGTCCCAGCGTGTGGGCAGCAACTACCAGATATTCAACTTCCTGAAGTTCCGCTCCATGTACACCAATGCCGACAAGCGCCTGAAAGAGCTGAACGCCCTCAACCAATATAAGATAGAAGAAGAGCTTACGGACGAGCAGCCCGATATCCGCTTCGACGACCTGACCGGCACTTCCGAAGAGGAGGCTACCCTGCTGATTTCGGACGATTTTGTCATCTCCGAAGAAGATTTCCTTAAAAAGAAGGCCCAAGAAAAACAGAATACGTTCGTCAAGATAGAGAACGATCCCCGCGTCACCCGCGTAGGCCGTTTCATCCGCAAGTACAGCATTGACGAACTGCCGCAGCTGTTCAACGTCCTCAAAGGAGACATGAGCATCGTGGGCAACCGCCCGCTCCCCCTCTACGAGGCCGAGCTGCTGACCAGCGACGCATATATCGAGCGCTTCATGGCCCCCGCCGGACTGACGGGACTGTGGCAAGTGGAGAAACGAGGCGGTGCCGGGAAGATGTCGGCCGAAGAGCGCAAGCAACTGGACATTAAGTACGCCAAAGAATTTTCATTCTGGCTGGACATGAAGATACTGTGCAAGACGCTGACGGCGTTTGTGCAGAAAGAGAATGTATAAAAATAAAGATAACAGGAATTATATGGCTTTAGAGATGATAAAAAGATATATCACGTCCATCATTTACAGTGTAATCCTCTTAGGATTGTTGGGGGTACCTTTGTCTGTGGCTGCGCAGCAGGAGTTGACACGGGAGGAGCGCATCAAGATATTGGAGCAACTCAAGATGGAGGACAAGAAAATAGAAGTCAACACATTGGGTTTAATCAGTCCGAAGACATCAATAGATATTGAGAAGTTAGAGTTGCCCCCTCTATCTGTCTTTCTTGATGCAGTGACAGAAAATGCATTAGTAAAAAAAGCGCAATCCCAAGTAGAGCAAGTCAAGAACCAATATAGATTAGAAAAGCGGAACTGGTGGAACTACTTCAGACTGAACGGTAACTATTCCTACGGACGCTATAATATTATAGGCAATGCCAGTGACGAGTTCACCCCTATGTACCAGACAACGATGTCAAGTGCCCAGCACAACTTCAATGTCGGGGCCAGCGTCGGTATCACTTTAGGAGACTTGTTCAACCGACCGCTGAAACTGAAAGACTACCGCTATCAGATAGAACAATTGCAATATATGCAAGAAGATGTCATGGAAGAACGGAGACTAAAGGTATTGGAAGCCTACAATGCAGTTACCGAACAATTAGCCACTATAAAAGCCAAAGCAGAAACGGCCGCCTTGTATAACGCACAGATGAAAATCTCAGAAAACAACTTCATACAAGGAACCGTTGACATCATTTCACTCTCTTTGGAACGTGCGCGCCGCACTGGTGCCGTGACCACGTATGAACAGAGTCGTGTAGCTTTACACAATTCTATCGTATTACTGGAGATGCTGACTAATGTAAAAGTTATATCAGACAAATAAACCGATTATGAATATAGTACAATTTTTGGCAAGCTTCTTTTACCGCATCCGTTATTGGTTATTGTGGGGAAGCCTCCTTGTTACGGCATTGGTCATATACTTTACACAGTTTCTGCCATACAGTTATACGGTAAACAGCAGTCTATATGCAGGTGTAACCAACAGCACCAATCTGGACGGAAGCCAGCTTATCAATATCAACAGTACCTTCGACAATATCATCAATATAGGCAAGTCCAAGAACACTTTGGCAAAGGTTTCGGTACGTCTGCTTGCAACCAGCCTCGTATACGGTGATGAGTGGAAAGACAACATGTACATTCAAGCCAAACATTATAGGCAGCTCGTCCAAATCCTTCCTAAAGAAGTGCTGGCTTTGGTAGACCGTTCCTCTTTGGATAAAACTACAAATAATCTGATGAATTACCGGAAAGAGAACAGCAGTAATTTTGTCTATTCCATATTCAACCGTCCCTACCCTTATTACAGTTATAGCGCATTAAACACAATCACCATTAAACGACTGGGTACCAGCGACCTGATAGAATTGGTATATACCTCCTCCGATCCCGGTATTACGCAAAACACCCTCAAGATATTGGAAGATGAACTGTTAAAGGCTTATGAGCAACTCCGGTTCAGTGCCACGAACAGTGCTATCGCCTATTTTGAAGAGCAAGTGCGCATAGCCAAAAAAGCACTTACTGCAGAAGAAGATGATTTGACAGACTATAGTGTTCAGAAACAAGTCATCAACTACAATGAACAATCCAAAGCATTGGCTCTGACTAAATATGGTACTGATGATCGCATGGAAGAAGTCCAGCGAATCTATGGAAGTGCGGTCGCCTTGCGCCAGATGTTAGAGAATAAAATGGATATACGTGCCAAGATTATACGCACAAATACTAATTTGTTGCAAGAGCTGGAAAAAGTCAGTACCCTGAATCAAAGCATTCTCGAACAGGAAATTTTCACCACAGAACAAAGTCAGCAGAACAGTAGTAAACTTCAAAAAGAAAAAGAAGCCCTGCAAAAGGCAGAAGAAAAGATAAGCCATCTCTCCGATAATTTGAATGAGTACAGTTTTTCCAAAGAAGGTGTAGGCATTCAGGATATGGTGACAGAATGGCTGACGGCATGCATCAATGAGGCAAAAGCCAAAGCTGAAGTGAAAGTATTGGTTGACCGCCAGCGTGAAATTGTCGACCAATACCGGGATTTTTCACCCGTAGGCACCCAAATCAAGCGGAAAGAGCGTGCCGTGGGCATTGCCGAAGACAATTACCGCCGACAGATAGCAGGCCTTGCCGAAGCACACCTCCGCTTACAGAACATCAAGATGACGACAGCCAACCTGCAAGTCATAGCATCACCCGAGTATCCGCTGACAGACAATGGCAGAAAAAGGCTTATCTACATCCTTGCCGCATTCTTCGGCAGTTTAATATTCATAAGCGGCTACTTCCTGCTGATTGAATTGTTAGACCGCACTCTCCGCGATCCGGACCGCAGCAAACGTCTGTCCGGACTCTCTGTCATTGCAGCATTCAATGGTATAAGCAACTTGAAGTATCGTGGATTCCTCAAGGCTTGCAACCGGCTTGCCGCTGCCTACAGTTGCCGGCAATTGAACAACTACCTGCATCCGGACCGTCCTACTGTCATAAACCTGCTCAGCATGGAGAAACGTGAAGGAAAATCATTCCTTGCCAAATATTTCATTGATTATTGGGAAACTGAGGGTATGAAAGTGCGCCTTGTAAAATACGACCACGATTTCGATACCCAAAACAAGGGATATGTACAAGCTCAAGAATTGTCTGACTTCTGGGTTCTGAATGAAGCAGAAGAAATACCGGACATCATTTTAGTGGAATATCCTGCTGTCAGTACCGCAACTCTACCTATGCCGGTATTGAAAAAGGCAGATTTCAATTTGCTGATAGCCAACGCCGCCCGATTGTGGGGCAGAGATGACGACACCCGATTGAAACCGTTAAAGGAAGAATTGGAAGGAACTCCTCTATTTATGTATCTCAACAATGCAGACCGCGAAGTGGTTGAAAGCTTCACCGGAGAATTGCCTCCTCATACTCCGGTCCACAGTTTCTTCAGCCGGTTGGCACAATTAGGGTTAACATCCAAATCTGCTGCTGTAAAGTAAATGCAAATGGGTATTAAAGGACATAGTATATCTCCCTTCGTAGCAACACTGTCAGTGTTCATCATAGGGTTGGCTGTAATCACCTACAGCCTACTCTCCGGTGCATGGTATATCTTTGCCTCCATTTGCTTTTTCCCTTTCTTACTGATAATGGCAATACAAGCATTAAAAAATCCTTTTGTCGGTGTATGTCTCCTATTCACATTCAATTACTTTTTCATTCCCTGGTACAGATACACGCAGGGCAGTGGGTTGAGTGTCTGGTATGATGTCGCAACCGTCACCCTGCTTGTGACGCTCCTGATATATTCCTATCACCAACAAGGTAAGATTGCATGGAAATACGCCAAAAACATTCTGACGTTCGGAGGTTGTATATGGGCCATATATACTGCGGCAGAAATATTGAATCCAACAGCACTCACTGAAGCTTGGGTTTACTCCCGTGGAACCATATACAATACTCTTGTCGTATCATTGATTAGTGTTTTAACAATGACCTCCTACAAGCGGTTGCGAGTCATTATGCTTCTTTTGTCCATATTCACACTGACAGCCGTGGCAAAAGCCATTTACCAGAAATATGCAGGTTTTGATGAGACAGAAACAACCATGCTGATTGAAACGGAAATGTACAAGACACACCTTCTATCCGATGTCACCCGCTATTTTTCCTTTTTCACAGATGCCGGAAATTTCGGCTCCAACATGGGGTTTGCCACCATTCTGTTCGGTATTTCCGCCATCTTCATGAAAAAACGCTCCATCAGAATCTATTATGCGATTATTGCCATGTGTGCCATATATGCCTTGTTCATTTCCGGCACCCGCGGTGCATTGTTTGTCCCCATCGGAGGAATCATATTGTTAACTTTTCTCAGCAAAAACATCAAACTTATGGGAGCTACAGTCTTCTTCGGATTGTTTTTTTATGTTTTTTTCGCCCATACCTATATCGGTGAAAGCAACACTTCCATCAGGCGTATGCGTACAGCTTTCAGACCGACAGAAGATGCCTCATACATTGTCCGCAAAGAAAATCAAAAAAAATTGGCTGAATATCTAAAATACAAACCTTTCGGAGAAGGACTCGGCTTGGGAGGAGTAGAAGCCAGAAAATATGGTTCCCGTCTCACAACACTCATTCCCCATGATTCTTTTTATGTCAAGACATGGATGGAAACCGGTATTGTAGGATTAGTGCTTTTTCTTATCATATATGTCAGTGCATTGTTAAGAGGTTGCTATCTTATCATGTTTCGAATCAAGAATAACGAATTACGCGGAATACTCACAGCCATTGCATGCGGTATCTTCGGAATGATGATAAGTGCCTATGGAAATGCTTTCTTCGGGCAATTCCCTACAGGATTTATAATCATTTTATTTTTGTCAGTCCTGATTAACGGGGAGCATATCGACCAACTGCTGACAGAAAAACTGAGAACAAAAAAATAGAAAATATTAAATAGAAAACATATATGAACGACATTTTTTCCATATTCAATCCCGACTGGTGGATGGACGAGAACAACAATGCCTTGCAAATGACGGACGCGGTTCTTTTCTTATTGCTGGCCATCCCCGTAGCCTACTTGTTTATCTATGCATTGGCCTCCTTGCGGAAATACAAGAATCCCTATCCACCGTCCCCCAAGCGACATCGGTTCCTGGTCCTCTTTGTTGTGCTGAAAAACGGCAAGGAAGTGATAGAGTCCATCAATCATTTCCTTGACACGCAGACGTATCCGAAAGAAAAATACGACATCGCAGTGGCTGCCACACAACTGTCCGAAGAAGATTTGGTTACGCTGCTCCAGATGCCGGTCAACATTGTCGTGCCCGATAAAGAGCATTGCACAAAGATATATGCCATACAGCAGGTCATGGAGCGCTATTCTCCTCATGAGTACGATGCCATCACCATATTCAATTCTGACAACAAAATCGTCCCCAACGCATTAGAACTTTTCAACAATGCCTACTACTCCGGCTGCGATGCCATCCAAGCCCACCGCATGACGGAAAACCTGAATACCAACATCGCCGTATTAAACGCCACCAGCGAAGAAATCAACAACCACCTCTTCCGCAAGGCACATACGGCACTGGGATTCTCCTCTGCCCTCATCGGTTCGGGCATGATGTTTGATTTTGAGATGTTCCAGGAAATCGCTCCCAGGTTATCAGGAAGCGATTTGGCCAAAGCTGCAGAAATGGAACTCCTGAAGGAAAACATATATACCGAATACATGGAGGAAATAGTCTGCTATTGCAAAAAGACGGACGATACATCGGGGTACAGCAAAGAACGCCAGCGCTGGTTGGGCTCACAGTATCGCAGCTCCATACTGGCATTGCAACAATTTCCGATAGCATTCTTACAAGGAAAGTGGGATTTATGCGAAAAATTATTCCAATGGCTACTTCCATCCCGTTTCCTGCTCATCTTATATATCACGATATGTGCCGTAGCAATGACGTTTCTGGAGTGGCCGCTTGCTACAAAATGGTATGCACTTTTAGCCGTTTTATTCATCACTTTTTTGATGGCCATGCCCGAAGGGGAAATCAGCCGCAAATTCCGGAGCGCTTTCTGGTCTCTGCCCATATTGGTAGTCACCTCTTCCATGAGCCACATCACAAGAATCTTTAAACGGAAAAAGAAAAGAAAGGCAGCAAAATGAGAATCGCCATCGAAGCCCAACGCATTTTCCGCAAAGACAAGCATGGCATGGACTTTGTCATCCTGGAGACACTGAAAGAACTGCAAAAGCGGAAAGACGGTAATGAATATTACGTATTCGTTGCTCCGGGGGAGGACTGGTGCCTGGAAGAATCGGAAAACCTCCATATCATTGAGCTTCGCTGCCCTACTTATCCTTTGTGGGAGCAGATAGCATTGCCCCAGGCCGTCAGGAAGCTGAAAGCGGACTTGCTGCATTGTACATCGAATACAGCCCCGTTATGGTGTCCCGTCCCTTTGGTGCTGACGCTTCATGACATTATCTATTTGGAGCCGCGTCAGCATCGCAGTCCTTCCTTCTATCAGGAAATGGGATGGCATTACCGTCGCCTGATTGTTCCCCGCATCCTGAAGAAAGCAAGAAATATTATTACAGTTTCTCAGTTCGAGTGTACCCGCATACGCGAAGCGCTGCAACTTCCCAAAGAAGTCATTAAAGCCGTTTACAACGGCTACAGCGCTTACTTTACGATGCAGGAAACACCCGATGAGAGTATTGTGCAGAAATACATACCGCACCCGGACTTTCTTTTCTTTCTTGGAAATACAGACCCCAAAAAGAATGCGGCACGTACCCTGAAAGCATACGCGTTGTATCTGAAAGCATCCCAAACGAAACGCCCCCTTCTCATTGCCGATTTGAAAGAAGAATATATCGACCAGCTTCTTCAGCAAGAAGGAATCACCGGGATAAAAGAACATCTGTATTATCCGGGATATATCGGCAACAAAGATTTAGCAACCCTTTATAATGCGGCATTTGCATTTCTCTATCCTTCCCTGCGTGAAAGTTTCGGGATTCCGATACTGGAGGCTATGGCTTGCGGCACTCCCGTAGTGACGGGCAACGTTTCGGCAATGCCCGAAGTAGCCGGTAAAGGTGCCATTTTAGTCAACCCTCAAGAACCGCAAAAAATAGCAGATGCCTTGCTACGCCTGGAGAATGATGCGACACTCTATCAGCAACAAGTAAATTACAGTCTGGAACGTGTAAAACTGTTCTCCTGGAGACACACTGCGCAAGAGTATGTAAATATATATCAAAGTATTCATGATTAACCGGCAAGAATTATGAGAGACTTCATCATCACCAGCCTGCAAACATGGGACATCGAGATAGGCAGTACCATCAAGAATACGGCATTGGAAATTTCAAAGCAGAACCGGGTGCTCTACATCAACACTCCGATGGACATTTCCATCCGGCTGAGAGGGAACAGACAATCTCCGTCCTACATCCGGCGCATGGCTGTCATCAAGGGAGAGACTTCACCGCTCCGGCAAATCAACGCCAACATGTGGGTGCTGGACTGTCCTTTCATGTTATTTTCGGCCAACTTCCTGCCTGCACCGCTTTTCAATATCGTCAACAGAAAAAACAATGCCCGTATAGCCCGATGGATTGTAGAGCAGGCTGCCGCGCTCGGTTTCAAGAATTACATCCACCTCATCGATACGGACATTTACCGCAGCCGCTATCTGAAGGAGTACATCCATCCGGCTATCAGCATCTATTACCGGCGCGACTACGTCATAGGCGAAGCTTACTGGCGCAGGCACGGCACCCGTCTTGAACCGGAACTGGCTGCTTCGGCCGACCTTGTTCTGGCAAACTCCACCCGTTTTGCCGCAGAGCTGCAAGCCTACAACCCTCATACCTACCCCATCGAAACCGGAGTAAACCTGACGCTATACAACCCCGCCAAAGAGTACGGAACGCCCGATGATGTACAAAATATTCCACATCCTATCATCGGATATATGGGTACGATAAACAGTACCCGCCTTGACGGAGAACTGCTCTATCAGATAATAAGTCAGCGTCCCGATTATAGTTTTGTGTTCACCGGACCGGAAGACGACGGTTTTCGCCAACACCGAATCCACAGCTTGAAAAATGCGTATTTCACCGGGCAAAAAAAAGTGGACGAGTTGCCCGCTTACATCACAGCCTACGATGTCTGCATCAATCCGCAAATGGTGAACGACATTACCGACGGTAACTATCCATTGAAAATAGACGAATATCTGGCTATGGGTAAACCCACTGTCGCAACCAGTACCCACACCATGCGCCACATATTCGCAGACCACACGCACCTGGCCACCAACCCGGAAGAATGGCTTTCGGCCATAGACCGTGCTGTGACCGAAGCTGACGACAAAGAGCTCGCCAAACAGCGCATAGCCTTTGCCGAGACCCACAGCTGGGGACACAGTGTAAAGAAAATATACGGCATAATCGATAATTTTTTGAAGGAGAAAGCTACATGAACTATCGTAACATAGACGACCTGAACCATTGCATCCTGCAACATCTCAGCATTCTGCCACGGGATTTCGACCTCATTGTCGGCGTGCCCCGCAGTGGCATGTTTCCCGCCAACCTGCTGGCGCTCTACCTGAACCTGCCGGTCACGGACATAGACTCTTTCCGCAACGGGCATATCTATCAGACCGGAGAACGGGGGAAAACTTTCAACATGAACAATATACATAATGTATTGGTTGTGGATGATAGCATAGCCACGGGAGATGCCATGAAGAAATGCCGCGAATTTCTGAAGGACATAGAACATTTATACAACGTCAAATATTGTGTCATTTATGCAGTTCCACTACAAATCAATTCCGTAGACTACTTTTTTGAAATAGTCGATTATCCCCGTTTCTTCCAGTGGAACATCATGAACCACTCTATCCTGCAAAAAACGTGTATGGACATTGACGGCGTGCTTTGCGCAGACCCCACTCCGGAAGAGAACGACGACGGCGAGAAATACCGTCATTTCCTGCTGAACGCTCCTCCGCTATTCATTCCCAAAGTCACCATCGGCACGCTGGTCACTTCACGCTTGGAGAAATACCGCCCGGAAACGGAAGCCTGGCTCCAGAAGAACCATGTAAAATGCAATAAGCTCGTCATGCTGGACCTGCCGGACATGGCTGCACGCCAACGCGCCAACTGCCATGCCTCCTTCAAAGCCCAGGAATACGGTTCATCCACCGACTACATGCTGTTTGTGGAAAGTTCCATGCCGCAGGCCATAGAAATCAACCGCCTGACCAAGAAACCGGTACTCTGTACGGAAACGTTCCAGATGATTTATGAATCCAAATCGCTGTACTACAACCTGAAGTCGGGAGAAACATTCCCGTGGCTGCGGCGTTTCCTGATAAGGGTGCGCAACAGACTGAGAACGTCATTTCCTTCCCAAAAATAGCATCCGCAACATCCCGGAGCGGTCAAGCAGCTTGTCTACTAATACCGGCCCGATTGTCGCAATAAAAGTTGCAGACAGCAAGATGGGGACAATCGCATCAATCCCCATCATTTTCAGTATAATCCGCCCGCCGGAAGTACCGAAACCATGAAAAAGATAAATACTGTACGCATAACTGCCTATCCAGACAAAAAAACGGTTGTGCCACTTCGATGCCAGCAGCAGGAACAAGGCAGGAATCAACGTCACGGGATAAAGCAGCATGCTCAAAGAGGCGCATTTGCCGGGATAGAACCACACTGTCTGTATCAGGGCAATCCCGCATAGCGCCACTGCAAGCATGACGTGCCTGACAGCCGGACGACTGTAGAGCGGCACAGCAAAACGGCAGGAAGCCACGCCGACAAAGAAATAGGGCAATTGCCCCAAGGCACCCTTGAAACTGAACAGGTCGGGCACCTCATGCAGAATCCACACATCATTTATCCTACTGAGAATCAGCGCCGCCATGCAACAAACAGCCCACTTGCCCGGAGTGTCCATCCACTTCCGGCTGTCCATCCACCATTGCACTACAAAAATCAGGAACAACGACGGCAGATACCAATATATGGTATAAGGGAATACATAAATGCGCCACATCTGGCTAAGCTCCCCTTTATTATTGGTGCCCGGCATCAGATACTGTACCAGAAAATACAACGTGCCCACCGCCGCCATCGGCACCAGCAGACGCAAAGCTTTCTTCCGGACGAAACTTCCAAAACCGGAAGATGCGGAGAAAGGCTTCAACGCATAAGCCCAGCCGGCAATAGCCGTAAACAGAGGCATCTGAATATAATCTATCCACACATAAAGATAGCGCAACGGATGTGGAAAATCAATCTTCATGCCCCCACCAGGCCCGGAACCGACGACATGCCCCACCACAACCAACAAGATAGCGATGCCACGCAAAGTTTCAACAGACAAGTTTTTTTCCGCATTTGCCATATTGCAAATATACGGAATTTTTCTGTAACCGGTCTCACTATTTTCTTCTTTATTCCTGCATTGACACACTTTTAAAATTGTAAAAATACATCTCCTTCCGGGTAAAATCCGTATCTTTGCCGTGTTTTTCTTAAAAACGTACAATGAGTAAAAAAAGTAAGCCTGACCCTCCATAGCGAGGGCCAAACCGCAGTAAGCATCGAAAAGAATACTGCACACAGTAGAAATCCATTATTGGATAAGTTGGAAATCATTGCAGAGGCAATTGGCGGCTTGCTGGAAGGGAAATCGTCTTTCTCCCAAAGCGAACTGCGCAGTCTGGCCCACATACGGCAGATGACACGCATGCACAAAACAAAGTCCGGAGAACAATAGCTACTGTGAGTCGAATGTTTACGAATGTAACAAGTAGAAGACCGCCTGAAGAGAGGGCTCCACCGACTACTTTCCGTAAAAAAACACATATTTCTCCATTGTATGCCTAAGCACCCGAAAAAAGACGGGAGCACGCTCAGAACATCTTCTGAGGCCGATGAAATACTGCCAACCCTACAAAAGTCCATTTGCAGGCTTGTTCTGTTATACGTAACTTTGCAGCATATTTTAAAAGATATGACCGCTGCACAGTCTCTCCCTTACACATCACTATGAAGCCCTTCTATCCTTTCAGAATATAAGATAACTATCAGGAAATAGAAAACTAATACACGAAAAAAAATGATTTGGTTCAAACACCCCAACGATTTGCCTAATGACAAAAGACTCGCCTCACTCATCGATAATGAAGGATGCAGGGGCTATGGTATGTATCTGCGCATCATCGAGATGCTCTGCGCACAGCCCGACAGGAAACTCAGTTTCAGTCAACTGAATATTATTTCAAGAAAAGGGTTCTCCAGAAAATACATGGAGAAAATTATCTGGGAATACAAACTTTTCACTATCCACGAAGAAGAATTTGAATCTGCCATCAACTTCAACAATATGGAAAGAGGAAATCATTCGCAAAACAATTTGAAAACTCCGGAGAAAACGGAGGATGCGAAAAACGGTGATAACCCACTGAACAACAGCGGAAGTAGAAGCAAAACCGGCCTCGCGCGCGTAAGAGAAGAACAGAATAGAGAAGAACAGATGAAAAGAAAAGACGACGATGTCGTCCCAAAGAACGGCGGCGGCGTCACTCCCTACCAGAGCTGGAGGAAGCAAGTGGATGGCTTGTCGAAAAACCAACTGTTCCGTGAAATGGTCTGCATGAGAAGCGGCTACAGTGTCCTGCTGAACAAGCATTTTGATACGGCACTGGAAGAATTCAAGAAACACATCGTACTCCTCGGAAAAGAGGAGAAGATGAACAGCCAGGAAGAAGTGCGAAGCTACTTCACGTTCTACACCCAAGCCGGCCAGCGCACCTCGCAGGAACTGCATATGCTGTTGCAGGGCCTCGAAAAGCAGCAGTCCGCCGCCGCACCTCCCGACCCCTACCGCTACGAGCAGCTTGTGGACGGACGGCGCACCTACCTGGGCTGCCCCATCCCCGACGGAGCGCCACCCCGACCGGACAATACCGCCTTCTGGAACGAAACTGCCCGTTCGTGGACGTCGCAAACCCCGCCGCCTTCATCGAAAAAGCCGAAACAGAAACCCGGCTGAAACGCCACACTCCGGCATCCGGAATGCCACACCCCAGCGTTCCGAATGCCACATGTCAACGTTCCGAATGCCACACCTCAGCACGTCCCAAGTGTGGCATTCCACCCCGTGAAGTGTGGCATTCCACCCCGCGAAGTGTGGCATATGTTCTTTTGTTCTTATGTCAAACAAAAAGACAAAACAAGAAAACAAACAGGTTCTTTTGTTCTTATGTCAAACAAACTAAAATCATTATGAGAAATTTCCATCAACGCGGCATTGACACCCGCGGCCGCATCAGCGGCAAAATCAAGACCATCTGCCCGCAATGCAACGACACCCGCGGACACAAAGGCAACAAGTCACTCTCCGTAGACCTGGACAAAGGCCTGTGCTACTGCCACCACTGCGGCTACAAGCTCTACGTGCCCGACGATGCCGAAGAACGCCTCAAGCAGCAGCGCCGCGACATGCGCCGGAAACCCGCCGCACCGCCCCAGCACTTCCGCCGCCCCACCTTCGACCCTGCCCGGATGCAACTCTCCGAGAGCTTGGAACGCTACTGGACCACCGCGCGCTGCCTGCCGCAGGAACTGCTGCGTACCCTGCGCATCACCGAAGAGACGGTGCGCCTGCCGGAAAGCAACCAGGAGGAGAATTGCATCTGCTTCAACTACTTCGAGAACGGGACACTCGTCAACACCAAGTACCGCAGCGCCCTGAAGCACTTCATGATGGTGAAGGGAGCCGAGCTCATCCCCTACAACGTGGACAGCATCCTCGGCACCCCGGAGTGCATCATCACCGAAGGCGAGTTCGACGCGGCAGCCGTCATCGCCGCCGGACGCAAGGACGTCGTCTCCGTGCCCGCCGGCGCCCAGAGCAACCTCACGTGGCTGGACCGCTTCGTGGAGTCGCACTTCGAAGACAAGCAGGCCATCTACATCGCCGTAGACGAGGACCCGGCAGGGCAGTCGCTCCGGCAGGAACTCACGCGCCGCCTCGGAGTGGAACGCTGCCGCATCGTGCACTTCGGCGAGGGCTGCAAGGATGCCAACGAGCATCTGGTGAAATACGGCGCCGAAAGCCTCCGCATCTGCATCGAGCAAGCCGAAGAAGTGCCCCTGGAAGGCATCTTCACCGCCGAAGACTGCCGCGACGACCTGCGCTCCCTCTACGAGAACGGCCTGCAGCGGGGTGCCGACACCGGCTGGGACAACTTCGACGAACACTGCACCTTCGAGCCCCGCCGCCTGCTGGTGATGACCGGACGCCCCGGCGACGGCAAGTCCGAATTCACCGACGAGCTGGTGCTGCGCCTCTGCCTGCGCCACGAGTGGAAAATCGCCTTCTTCAGCCCCGAAAACATGCCCATCGCCTACCACCTGCACAAGCTGGCGGAGAAGCTGACCGGCCACCGCTTCACCCCCGGACCGGGCATGACGGAAGCCCTCTACGGGCAGGCAGTGGGCTGGCTGGACCGCAACGTGTCGCACATCCTGCCCGACGACGGGAGCTACGGCATCGACCACATCCTGGAGAAAGCCCGCCAGGTGGTGCGCCGCAAAGGGGTACGCATCCTCGTCATCGACCCCATGAACCGCCTGGAACAACGTCTGGAACCGGGGCAGACGGAAATGGACTACATCACCGACACGCTGAACAAGCTGGGACGCTTCGCCACCCGCAACCAGTGCCTCGTCATCCTCGTGGCCCACCCCCGCAAGGTGAACCGCAACGAAAAGGACGGCACCCTGCGCCGCGTCGAGATGAACGACATCAACGGCTCCGCCAACTTCGCCAACATGTCCGACTTCTGCCTCGTGGTAGACCGTAACGACACGAAACAGATAGCCACCATCTACATCGAGAAAGTCCGCTTCAAGCACCTGGGCAGTGCCCACACCGAGGCCAAATTCGTCTACAACCACCTGAACGGACGCTACTGGCCCTGCGAGGAAGACATCATCCACACCCCCCAAGGAGAGCGACCGGGACCGGTGAACACGCAGTTCGACAATGAGAATTGGTTGAAAAATAATGAAGAACAAGGCAGGTTATTCGAATAAAAATCCGTATCTTTACAAGACAGAAAAAGAGAATCCGTGCAAGCATGTGCAAACTGTGCAATCACAGGTTATCCGTGCAATCATGTGTTATCCGTATTAAAGAAAACATATAACCTGAACTTTAAAGAATATGATGAAAGAAAATGATTCCTTTGCAGAGCCCCGCTTCCCCGTCCGCAGTTACGGGAAAGGCGAACTCGCCATGTACTACCTTCCGGGCATTGCCCAGCAGACTGCCGTCAACCGGCTGAACGAATGGATACGCACCGCCCCCGGGCTGGAACAACGCCTGCTTGCCACGGGCATGAACCCCTATTGCCGACGGTACACGCCCGCGCAGGTGCAGCTTATGATCAATGTCTTCGGGGAGCCTTCTTAGAAGGTTCCCCACTTTTCACATAAATCCTCACCCCCACTCTGTCTATATGCTCACGCAATGCCTCGTTTTCAAGATTGGCATATACCACCACATCACGCACTTCATCAAAACGAGCTAAAACAGCACATATCCTGATTACTGTTTTCCAACATATTCCATGTCTTTTTATTCAGTTTACGCACATCTATGCGAATACAAATATACCTCCTATTTGTCACAAATCCAAAACAAAAGAAACAATAACCTCCCTTATCCTCTCCCAACCTCCTCCTGCCTCCCCCAACCTCCCTTCTTCCCTGCCCCATGTCCTATCTTTGTATCAACGAAACGGAACAGAAGCCATCGCCGCGGAGACACCTCCTTTCCCTTTCGGAATGAAACATTAACCATTAAACATCAACCATCATGTCAACAGCATTAGTAGTGCGCACACAGCGCCACAAGAAAATCGGGGACAGCAGCTCCCCCATGGTCTACACCCTGAAACGCAAGCCCCAAGATGCCAAAATCTTCGACCTTGCCCGCATCGCAAAAGACATTGAAGCCCTGGGCGCCATGTCGTCCGAAGACGTGGAGCACGTAGGCAAAGCCATCGTACGCCAGATGCGCCAGACGCTGACGGACGGCAACAGTGTCCGTCTGGACGGTTTCGGAATCTTCCACACCACCTTCAAGTGCCGTGCCACCGAACTGGCCAAAGACTGCACCGTAAAAAACATCGAGCGCGTCAACATCCGCTTCAAGGTAGCCAACACCCTGCGCTTAGTGAACGACAGCAACGCCACCACCAAAGGCGGAGCAAACAACCTCGTCTTCGAGCTTGTAACTGCCGACAAGGATAGCACCGGTAGCGGAAGCGGCGACAATAACCCCGATGGCGGAGGTTCCGACGGAGACCAGGGGGAGAATCCGCTGGGATAAAAAATAGGGGTTAGGGGTTAGCGATAAGCGATGAGCTTGTGTTCCCTAACCCCTACCCCTAATCACTAATCCCTAATCACTAACCATTAACCATTATGAGTACAAAATCATCAACCTGGGACAAGATTCTGAAAGTAATCATCGCTGTAGCTTCGGCACTTTTGGGTGCATTCAGCGCACACGCCATGAACAGCGGTGGTCCCCTTTAGCGCACAGCCCCCAAAGGCAAACAGTAGAAAGAAATGAGAAAAATCAACTTGATTGTGATACATTGCAGCGCCACGTGCGAGGACCGTCCCTTTACCGGGCAAGCTCTGGAAGCCGCGCACCGCCGACGTGGATTTGATGGCACGGGCTATCATTTCTACATCCGCCGTGACGGACAAATCCTGACCACACGCCCGGTCGAGAGGGCCGGCGCCCACGCCCGCGGCTACAATGCCCACTCTATCGGAATCGCCTACGAAGGCGGATTGGACCACTATGGGAATCCCAAAGACACACGCACGGAATGGCAGCGCCACTCGCTCCGCGTACTGGTCCGCGCTTTGCTGATGGACTATCCGGAAGCCAAAGTGGCGGGACATCGCGACCTCAGCCCCGACCGGAACAACAACGGAGAGGTGGAACCGATGGAATGGACGAAACAATGCCCGTGTTTTGAAGTAAAAAAAGAGAAGTGGTAACCAAGAAAAGAGAGGTGACAAAGCATGACAAAAGCTTTGCCACCTCATTTTTTATTCATACATTTGTTCTAATTAAGCAAAATGCGCATCAAACAAAGTTCAGCCGTATGAAGTACCCTATTGGAATACAGAGTTTTGAGAGCCTTATCAATGACGGATATTTGTGAAACTGCTGAAAGACAACAACTTCTGTCTGCCCGACCTTACGAGTGAAGGAGTGACTGCAGAGACACTGACAGACGTGGAGTCGTTCAAGGATAATCCCATTGCCGTGATTTACCAAAGCGGCTACCTCACGATAAAGGAATATGACGAAGAATTCAACATCTATCGGCTGGGATTCCCTAACAAGGAAGTGGCCGAAGGATTCATCAAATACCTGGTTCCCTACTACATGCCGATAAAGGACAGTGAATCCGTCTATTAATAGATGAACAACAATGCCACTTACTAAAAGTGAAACCAGCGCTTCACCTTATCCTTCAGATTAATACTCACAATGAACCGAATAACCCATATTTTAATCGACATCGGAAAGCTATAAAACAAAAGAAAAGGCAGGGCTTTAAAAAGAAATTTATTGAAATACCAATGCGATGGATAAGGAAACTTCCGGGACAACAAATTTGAAAGAAGCTTCTGTTTATCCACAGGAGAAACAAATTCGGAATTACCAATGCAATAACTATGATAAACACTCATCTTTAGAATATCATACATCAATCCATTGTAGAACGATTTATTACGAAGCCCATGAATCCATTCTGATTTTAATGACAAGGTGCCGACATATTGTTCTGACAGTTTTTGTGAATATCGCACACTCGTTACAGAATTTGGATTATAAGTATAAAATAAAGTGCAGTCCGAAACTAAGCAACAAGAACGCGCACACATAATCACTTGATACGTAAACCAAACATCATCAATCATATATCCATCAATACAACGTATATTGTTATTTCGCAGAAATTGGACCTTATAAAGTTTATTCCATGTAGCTACAAAAATTTCATGTCCTTGCCCATAGCGATATTCAGCCACAGCATAATCCCCGTCTTTTATCAATGTATCTTTATACCGATACCCACCCGGATAAATGTCTCCATCCCAAGTCTGGCGTTGAAAAGAACCGGCTATAAAATCAACTGAATACTGCTTCATCTTCTGATATAATATATCAATGCAATCAGGAGATATGACATCATCACTATCCATTATAAACAAATATTCTCCAGTAGCATTAGCCACCATTACATTACGAGCCGCCGCAGTACCTTGATTATATTTCTGATCAATAATTCTCACATTCTTTCCACGTGGATGCATGGATATTATCCGATGGACAATATCCATACTTTCATCTGTACCTTTGTCATCAACCAACAAATACTCAATATCAACAAAGGTCTGATTCAATGCAGATAACAAAGATTTCTCCACATAAGGTGCCACATTATATATCGGCATTGCAATTGTTACTGTATATTTCATATTTTTTACATTTGAACGGCTTTATCAAAAAGGCGGCACCAAAACCGGAAAAAGAAACGACAGTATTTATCCGGCACAACATACAGCAGTACTTTCTTCATACATAAAAGAAATAAAATACCAGGTATTGGAGCATCAATAGCATCCCTTAAATATATCTTCAAATCTTTAGTTACATACTTCCAAGAATGGACTTCACCGCGCATAATAGATTGAAATAAATTTATGGAAGATTGAATACTATATCGTTCTTTAATTACAGTAGCACCAGTTATTGCAAGTTTCTTACCAAACTCTGGTTCTAAATAAAGGCGTTCTAAAGCAGCAATGATTCCACCATAGCGATTTGCCACAAGTCCTCCTCGTAAATGTCCCACCACTTCTGCTTGAGAATTTTCAGAATAGGGCGTTTGATGAGTAACGACCGGCAAACCACACAAAATAGCTTCCGCTAATACAATACCAAATGTCTCTCCTATTCGTGCCATATGCAAAAATACATCCGATGCACCATAACATAGTCTCAACTTCTCATCTCCTATGAGTTTATCTGTAAGAAGAATCCTGTTTTTTACAGATTTATTTGGAAGTCTGCTAATTTTATGTACCACAGAAGGGGAAGCTCCAACCAGCCAAAGTAAAGCACGTGGATATTTCTTATGAAAATCTATAAAAACATCAATAATCTTATGATTCCATTTCCCATTATAAGGTTGCCCAACACGCAACAAGACAAAATCATCAGGGGCAATACCATAGCTCCTACGAGTATCCTCACGCTCAACCAAACTACACGGATAAAAATTGGAAACATTTATAGCATTTGGTAAAATAGTCTTAGAAACTCTCTTCGTAGAAGGAAATTGTGAATAATACCACAAACACCATTGGGACAACTGTAACGATGAGCTCAAATAGGGAGTAAATTTTGTAGGAGTACAAAAGACATTCTGCTCATATATACGAGCACCCGGGAAAAGATTATGAATCAACATAAAGGCCTCCATACTCACTCTCAATGAATGTAAATGAATGACATCCGGAGTCCAACCGGAATTTTTCAACTCATGCAGTTCACTATATGAATACATAACTTCAATACCCAATTGGCGCAGATTTTCAGCACGCTCCCCCCCTTCAGAAGAAGCATACACCTTTACATCATATCCACAACGCATCAAACCTATTGAGAAATTTTCAGCAGTACGCTCGGTTCCTCCAATACCTAATCCACAAACAACAGTCAGTATCTTCATCCTACAAATTATATCAATACCACAATCTACGATTATTTATATCAAATACCCTTTTGACAAAATTAGCAATAAAATCTAAGAATAAAATACATTTCACTTTTTATTCCCTTAAAATTATTTTTATGTATTTTTGCAGAGTAATAACAGAACTTATGCCTCACGAGTCACGCCTTAAAAAATCATTGCTTAATGCCCGGGTTAATCTCATTTTTTATTTCCTGAGTTTAGCCCTATCATTTTTTTCCAGAAAAATCTTTCTGGATGCATTGGGCGCAGACTTTATGGGGCTGATAGGTACACTGAACAATCTCTTGGGTTTTCTGAACCTTGCAGAATTGGGTATCAGCACAGCCATCGGCTACGTTCTGTATAAACCCCTCTTTGAACACGATGAAAAGAAAATCAATGAAATAATTTCCGTTTTCGGTTTCATCTACCGCCGTATCGGTTTTATCATTCTAAGTGCAGGATGTGCCTTGGCATGCTTCCTGCCCTTGATATTCCCCAATAATGTCTTTGATTTAGGCGTCATCTATTTTGCATTTTTCTCGTATCTGACCACTTCACTAATAGGATATTTTGCCAATTACAAGCAAACCCTTTTGGGAGCAGACCAGAAGAACTATGTAGTGACAGCCTATTTTCAAAGTGCCGTACTGATAAAGACTTGTCTGCAAATGGGATTAGTCTATTATACGGGCAACTATTACCTATGGATTAGCCTGGAACTTCTGCTGGGCATTGTCTATTCCATTATCCTGAACTGGAAAGTCAACCAGGTATACCCTTGGCTGAAAAGCGAAGTGAAACAAGGAAAGCTGCTTTTCAAGAAATATCCGGAAGTAACCCGGTATACCAAACAGCTCTTTGTCCATAAACTGGGCAGTTTCGTACAGTTCCAAACCACTCCCTTTCTGGTATATGCCTTCGTCTCACTCAAAACTGTGGCTTACTATGGGAACTATACGCTCATTATTGATAAGATAAGTATATTTATCAGCAACCTATTAGGGAGTACCAATGCAGGAGTAGGTAACCTGATAGCCGAAGGTGATTCCAAACGTATCCAGCAAGTATTCTGGGAGTTGATGGGTATCCGTTTCTTGATAGCCGGAACCATTTCATTTGCCCTGATTCGACTGACCGGCGCTTTTATTTCATTATGGCTAGGAAGTGAATACGTATTGCCCCAACATATTCTGTATCTGATTATCATCAACTCGTTCATCAGCTACACCCGAGGTGCCATAGACCAATTTACCTATGGGTATGGTTTATTTCAAGATACTTGGGCTCCCATTGCGGAAGTAATCATCAACCTGACTGTTGCCATCATTGCCGGACATTTTTGGGGACTGCCGGGAATTTTGATGGGCAACATAACCAGTCTATTTCTCATCATAGTCATTTGGAAACCTTACTTTCTTTATTCGCAAGGATTCAAAATACCCGTTCTTCACTATTGGATGGGCTACATCAAGCATCTGCTGATTATACTGCTGCCGGGAATAGTATGCTACCATCTCTATCCAAGCAATGACTTTACACCGGAAAGCTCTTTTACACATTGGATTCTCTATGGAATGATTCTGATTTCCACTTATGGGATATTAACCTGCTCGTTGCTCTATCTTTTCACTCCGGGCATACGTGCATTCGCTCACCGGATACTGAAAAGGCATCATTGACGAGCTGTTGATTTCAGTCGGTCAAAGGCATTTTCCCACTCGTCCGCCACATTCTGTATGTCAAAGCGCCTCACATACTGCACACAATTTTTTGACATCTCCCTGCGCAGTTCTTCATCTTTCATCAATGAGCCCAACTTCCGGGCAAACTCCTTATGCGAGAACGGAGGAACCAACAATCCGTTCTTCCCATCATCAATAATATCTGTGATAGCTGCATACGAATTGAACGCCACCGGAACCGCCCCGAATGTCATGGCTTCGGTCAATACCATTCCCCACCCTTCAAAGTCACTCGTCAGACATAGGATGCTTGCATCCCGGTAAAATGGTTCAGGGTCTTGCCAACCGGTGAAAACAACCCGTTCCATCTTTAAGGCTTTCTGTTCCAATGTCTGCCTTATCGGCCCGTCTCCCACAATGACCAACTCCCAATCGGGAAATTTTTTATATATACGCTTCCAGATATCAATCAGCCGTCCTACACGCTTCTGGCGCCACTCTATCCGGCCTACATACAATATCTGCTTCTTCTTGAGAAAATCTGTATTTTCTTGAGCAGGATATGTATTCGGATTGGGGATGGCAATCACCCGGCTCAAATCTTTTGAATATATCTGCCACAAATCAGGAAGAAATTTCAAGGAAAGTAAACATAATGCATCTGTATATCGAAAAATGCCTCCATAATCTGATTGTAATGTACGCTTGTAATCATACTTAAGCATGGGAATTTTGAGGATACGGGCCACCTTTCTGATTTTTCCCATGATTGTGTTTTTTCCTGATACCCACATTACGAACTCTCCCAAATGATGATATATGCCAAGAGGATTATAATGTATCACGGAAATAATATACACGTCCCGCAAGGTTTTAGAGAAGGAATATAATGTATAATAAGTCTGCGGGTCCTGGTCTATGACCATATCAATACGGTGCTCTTGCAGGAAACTACGGAAAAACAACCCGTTCTTTTCTACTTCCCGAACCTGATATGGGAAAAAATAAGAGGATGCAGGATATGCATAATCCATGCGGCTTTCATCCCGCACACTATGTAAACAAAGAACATGGTGTCCCCGTCTTATGAATTCACGGCACAAAAGGTCACTTACTCTTTCAATCCCTCCCCGTTGGGGATGGAACATGACAGGATGTATAAACAAGATATTCATAATGCCCTCCGTTATTTCGCTCCAAACATTTTCTTGAATTTTATACCTGACAAGAAACGCATCCACCCATCAAAAGCCGATGCCCCCACCCTGCAAAGCAAGAATTTGCCCAACACATCCGCTTTATACTGTGGAAGAAAAAATCGTCTTATCCATTCTTTGTCTGATAAAAGGACTTGATGTAAAAAAGACAACCGTTCCTGCCGGGTATACTTATGCTCTGGTTTATAGATGGCCAAAATCACTTTATGGAAAAAGACAGTCAATGAATTCCATGTTCTATCCAGTGAGCTATCCTCCAAATTAAATTTCTTTTGATACACATAGACCCTTTCCAAAAAATTGGAGAATGCTGCATATTCTGCCGGAAAGCTGTTTATACGCACAGACAACACATCTACAGAATACCCTACTCTATAAACGTAATTATTGTAATCACGAATAACCATAAAATCCGCATACATCAGGTAGTCCAACATAAACAGCATATCTTCCAGTCCGGAAACAAAAGGAACAAAGCCCACCCGGTATTGCTTGATAATCCGATGGTCGTATAGCTTGCTGCCTGCGTACGCAACACGCTTGTCTATCAAGTCTGTCAATATAAGATACATCTGTTCCGAAGCTATATCTTGTTCGGGAACGTGAAACGTTTGAAAGTCCCCATTTGGCAGATACGCATCAAGAGAACCGACTATTACTCCCTCCTTCGTTTTATCGGCAGGCAATGCACCGTACAGCCTTTCAAGATAACAAGGCTTTACATAATCATCTGAATCAATAAAGGTTACATATCTTCCACGAGCATTCATCAAACCAGTATTCCGGGCACAGCTCAATCCTGCATTAGCCTGATGGAACACCCGTATCCTCATATCCTTCCCGGCATACTCTTCACAAATCTCCCCGCAACAGTCAGGGCTCCCGTCATCTACCAGCAACAGCTCAAAATCCGTAAAGGTCTGTGCAAGAATACTGTCAATGCACTGGGGCAAGTACTCTTCTACCTTATAAACGGGTACTATAACGGATATTTCCGGAAGATTATTCATATTCGCTCATTTTGCATGAAACACTGCCTTCATTTTTATAGACAACACCAACAAATAGTAGGCTGACTTTACAAAAGCCTTAAAATACAGATAGCCGGCATACGTAGGAAGCACATAATGGATGTTCTGCAACATCAGCTTCCATTCGGGACGCAGGCCCGTCATCTCCAACAAAGACGCATACTTTTTGTTCCTGAATACCAAATAACTCTGATAATGAAAGGATGTGTCTTTCGTGAAATACAGAATACGGTCAAAATATTTCGCCTTCAGACTCTCAAAGTATATATATATCAGCCGGTTATCCTGCAAACACCGGGAAGACCGGATAAAGTCGTAGATATAACCAAGCACCAGCACACGACATTCCAAATTACGCATAGACGGCGCTCGCATGATGGAATCTGGCTGCATGGAATAATAGTAAGTGGTCTCATTGACGACATACATACTTTGAGACATACATGCCAACTTAAATGACCATAAATCATCCTCGTGTACAATGCCCTCCTGGAAGTAGAGTTTATGCTGCAAAACGAGGGGACGACTCACCAGCTTGTTCCATGCCATGACATACCATTTTCCCTGCACATAAGTGGAAAGTACAAGAGCATTCCCTTCATAAAACCCGGTGCCTAATGATAAAGGAGGAGCCCAACGTCTGGCGCCGGTCACCTCGTAATTGCCTATCACAAAATCCGGTCGCTTCTGCACCGCTGCATCCGCCAAAAGCTCTATTGCATTCGCTGAAATATAATCGTCGCTATCCAAGAAGTACAGATAATCGCCAACAGACGCTGAAATACCGGTGTTTCTTGCAGCAGAAAGCCCTCTGTTCTCTTCATGTTCCAGACATCTCACCACCGCTCCGCGCGGATGCGAAGCCACCACCCGTCTGACTATCTCCATAGAGTTATCCGGAGTGCAGTCATTCACAAGAATGACTTCCAAATCCGGCCAGGTCTGGTTCAACACAGACAGCAGACACCGTTCTATGTACTTGGCAACATTATAAACCGGAACAATAATGGAAACTTTCATACTTTCAATCATATTTTCAGAATTTCACCTCATGGCCTTCCACAAACTCTTCCCACCACACAACAAGCGTCAACAGGTTGAAATATTGCAAAGCCTTGTTCTGCCTATGCCAGAACCAACCGCCCTCCTTCTCTGCAACTTGTTCATAATCTGTAAGAAACTTCTCCACTGCATCACGACGCAGATAGTTGTCCATAATGCCGGAAGCAAGAATAAATTCCTTAAAGAAAGCACGTCGGGCCCTATCACGGAAGAACAGTGGCATAGGTGCAAAACCGCCCTGCTTCTTCTTCAAGGTAATGGCCTCGGGAAGTAAAGGTTTATAATGGTGCTTTAACAGATATTTAGAAACGGAACGACCCCGCGCAATGTCCAGTACACTGTTGCCCCTGCACTTCAACCCTACCGGCAGCTCCTGCAGGAAATGGAAAAGCTCCAGGTCCATAAAAGGATACGTCAGATTGTTACCGAACATGCGTGCCATGCTGGAAGCCTTGAAAAGAATGATACGGTTGATTACAGTCTCCAAATCGGAAAGAATGGCATGCTGCGCATAAAGATGCTCGAAACTGTGGATATCGGGCCGTAGTGATTTTACCGGCTCAAAATCTTCTTTCGGATTTTGCAGAAGGGCACACAAGGCAGAATCGGAGAAGCCGAAACGCTCCCCTTCCAGAATATGAAGTATCTTATCCAAATGGAAATTGATGCGGGAAAGCTTTCCACCGGTATCAAAGGTTTCATGCTCCAGCAGACGGCTGATGCCACGTAGCAAGGGACGCAATCCTATGCGGGCGGATAGATAATGCAACGCCACTTCGCGACCGGAAGTACCGAAATACTGGTCACTGCCGTCACCTCCCAGAATCACGTCGGGCTTGTCATCGCCTATCATGCGCATGGCACAATAGTTTACCATCAGCCCGCCTTCCATAAAAGGCTCACCCAGAAAACGGACAATGTCGGGCAAGGCACTGGTTTCCGTACCGTCAATCTCGTACTCGTGGTGGCGGGTACCAAAGGTTTCAGACATCAGACGGGCCATGGGCAGCTCCGTCCAGGCATCTCCTTTAAAGCCCACGGAATAGGAGTCAATCTGGCCGTCGTAAATGCTGCGCAGCGCAGCAAGGTTTGAACCGGAATCATAGCCGCCACTCAGCAGGATACCTACCCTGCGGCTATGGCCGATACGCCGGCGGATGGCTTGCGCATGCAATTCTCCATAACGGCGGGAATAGGCCTCGACATCCGGATTCCGTTCAGTAGCCACCTTGGGTTCATGCTCAAAAACGCTGTCGCGCTTCAGACAATAAATGTCATCTGCCACCTTTTCATATAAGCCGGGATTTCTTTCCTTCAGCGAATCAAACATGGAATGTACGTTCGCTTGTGTCTCTAACTTTACAGAAGCCCAAACCGGCATCAGATAACCAAGCTCTGTCAACATGTAGAACTTTTCGCCGGCACCTAAAGAATGAACATCGAATAGGGCGAAATTATTCTTCTTCAAAATGCCACGCTGAAGGAATGTACTCAATGAAACCAGATTAGGCTCGAAATTTTCTTCCAGTTGGTCCTCTAAAAATTGCCAGGAAGTGGCAAAATTACCATCAATGTGACAATAGACGGGATAATGCGTGCCATGATGGTCGCGCACCACTCCGCATTCATTTTCTGAATAATATACTATGGTGAACGAACCGTCCAGGCGTGAAAAGCCATATGCCGGATCGGATAGAAACGCATCAGCAGCAAGCTTGGCATTGGTATCATCCGGAGTTGCCTGCAAGGTGTCCCGATTATACAAAGTTCCGAAAAAGAAAAGTCTCAGATTATAACTTTCAAAAGAAGATTCCGGCTCTTCTCCCTCTACACAGACTGTACGCCAATCTTCTAAAGTGATTTTTCCGTATATCATTTGTTTGCTTATAGACTTGTTTATTGTGTATCCCTTTCTATTTTTCCGCCACCCCATGCCTGGTATGTATAAAGGTCTTGTTCGCCCCCCTCAGCTTGAAGATGTTTCCTGCCATCAGCAGGAATGTATAGGGTATCTTTTGCAGGGCCATTGCCAGGCGGCTGGTGCAGAACCTTTTGGGAACGGCAACGAGCAGTGCGACAGCGAGCAACACCAAGAGCAGCCACCACTTCAGCCCCCATGTCCAGCGATAAACCGTAAACAACACGGAGAAGAGGAACGTGAACCCCATCAACAGCAGGCGGGGAATGGAAAGCTGCTGGAAAAGCTTGTCGCAGAAGTCCCAGTTACGCGCAGCAAGCGCCTTCCACAGAAACTTGGCGAAGGTCTGGCAGTAATGCCATTGTGCCGAAAGCCAACGGCGGCGCTGACGGGAGAAATCACCGGTGTTCTGTATCTTCTCATCGAACACAAAGGTTTCGGGCAGATAATAAAAACGTTTGCCGCGATAGAGCAGGGTCAGCTCCAATTCACGGTCGAAACCGCCCACAGCCTTGATATCCGCCATCGTATCACGAAACAAGTCATAACGGAACGCCATACCGGAACCGATAAGGGCAGCCGACAAGCCCAGCTTGGCATGCCCCAGACGGAAAATGGTATTGTTGATTTCCTCACTGATGGCATCGAGCAGGGCCATGTCATTGTTCAGGTTCTTGGCACTCCGGTGGGTCTGCACAATCTCGACTTCCGGATTGGCGAAGAGGTCGTTAATATCACTCAGATAATCGTAAGGGATGACATTGTCCGCATCGAGCACCAAAGCGATGTCATAGTCATTGCCGATGGCAGCCATGGCGGCATTCAGAGATTTGGACTTGGTGCTTTTCTCAAAATGCACTTCAACCAGGCGGACAGGAAGCACAGCGAGGGAAGCGTTGGTTTCGGGCTGCATACGGTCCGAAATGACAACCGTATCAAAACAGTCGGCGGGATAATCCTGCTCCAGACATGAATGGACGCACTCGTGTATCACGGCATCTTCGCGGTAGGCAGGAATCAGTATGGCAAAACGCTTGTGTTCCTTGGCTGGAGGGGGCAGAGGCAGGTCACGCCGGCGTGACGCCAGACTGTAAACCAATAGATACAGTATGTTTATTGCAAACCATATGTATAAAAGCCAATCGAATATATTCAATATATGTTCCAAATTCAGAGCTATTTAAGCTTTAGAGTTGCTGCTTGTTTTTAATGGGTATCCGACACAAAGATACAAAAAAGAAGTAGAGTCCGGACAAAATATACAAAAAATGCGAAGAATATAGGAATAAAAAAACGAGCAAGCTCTCACGAACCCCTCGCCCCTGTAAGAAAAGCCTTAAAGGCTTTTCTTTTAAACTGCGTCAATGTTACCTAAAAATCAATCTTTCTCTTTACCTGAAAAATAAAACTTCAATTACCTATTCTGAAAACTTCAAAATCCAATTTTTACCTTTACCTAATTTACCTATTTATTCAAAACATTTAGCTTATGAAAAAAATCTATTTTCAATCCTTTTACCTAACAACTAATATCCTTTATTGAAAACTGTTTTTATTATTTATCAAATCCAAATGCAGTTTCCCAACTGCACTGCAAAGGTAAGTGTTTTATCCGCACGCGCAAAACGCCGGCACATTTTTCGCGCGTTTTATAACATTGTTTTAGAGTTTAAGAGTACAGTTTACACTTATAAACATTTTATTGTTCATCGGGAGTATACTTTCCAGTAAAAAACAAACCACCGAAGCGCCGAAACGCTTCGATGGCTGTCCCCTTTAAACACCTTTAAACAAAATGAATTTCTTCTTTATTTTCTTGCTTCGGCAATATAACCTAACGCTTCTTTACATTTTTCCGTAACATAAGTCCAGTCTTCAGCAGCGACCTTATCCTTCGGGAAGAGTTTGGAACCCATACCTACGCAGAACACACCCGCCTTAATCCAGGAGGTCAGGTTTTCCTGAGTCGGCTCCACTCCACCGGTCACCATCAGCTTGGACCAGGGCATCGGAGCCAGCAAACCTTTCACGAGTTTGGCACCAAGCACGTCGCCCGGAAATATCTTGCAGAGGTCGCAACCTGCTTCTTGCGCGAAACCTACCTCTGAAACGCTGCCGCACCCCGGAGTATAAGCTACCAGACGACGGTTACAAATCTTAGCAATCTCCGGGTTGAACAACGGGCCTACAACGAAACATGCACCCAACTGCAAATACAGCGCCGCAGTAGCAGGGTCAACGATGGAACCTACACCCATAGCCATCTCCGGGCACTCTTTTGCCGCAAACTTCACAACCTCCGCAAACACCTCGTGGGCAAAGTCACCACGGTTCGTGAATTCGAACGCACGAACACCTCCATCGTAACAAGCCTTTACAACTTTCTTTGCAACTTCTGCATCCTTATGATAAAAGACGGGCACCATGCCGGTAGAACCAATCTTATTCAATACTGCGATTTTATCAAATTTACTCATCTTTTTATTTACGATTTGACGATTTACGATTTACGATTAATATTACTTTACTTTATATCTATTCTTTTTATTTACGATTTGACGATTCAAACTTCCTTTGCTAACCGATTTCTTGTAGTGACAATAGAACTCACTATTATTTTATACAATTCATGCGCCTCTTGTTGCAACCCAAGCAGTTTATTAGCAGGAATCATCTCACTTTCAGCAATAATTTCCAACCAGTGTATAGTTTCATCCAGTTCTTCCTCTACCATTTTCAGTTTATTCAGAAAATCCTTATCAGACTTTTCCAAACAAGCTGCCCTATAATTGGCAGCAGGTGAAGTCCCTGAACGCACTATTTGTTTAGCTATAGCCATTGACGAAATCCGATTAGGCATACAATCTACCATCTTGATTATTCTCAAAGAGAACACCTTCAATCGTATTTTCAATTCCTCCGAGTTCACTGTAGAAGTAATTTCAATCGTACATCGTAAATCGTCAAATCGTAAATGAGCTTAGCGTTGTACTCGTCCGCTTGCATCCCCTCCTGCCAGCGCTTCTACCTCTTCTGTGGAAACAAGGTTGAAGTCACCGTTGATAGTGTGCTTCAAGGCGGAAGCGGCTACTGCAAATTCGAGGGCGGCACCCTGGTTGGGTTTTGTCAGCAGGCCGTGGATGATACCACCTGAGAAAGAGTCGCCGCCACCTACGCGGTCGACGATAGGATTGATGTCGTAACGCTTTGACTCGTAGAATTCCTCGCCGTTGTAAATCATTGCTTTCCAGCCGTTGTGGGTAGCGGAGAAAGACTCGCGCAACGTAGAGATTACGTATTTGAAGCCGAATTCCTTCGCCATCGCCTTGAAGATTCCCTTGTAGCCTTCAGCGTCCGTCTTGCCGCCTTCCACGTCTGCATCGGGCTTGAAGCCCAGACAGAGTTCAGCATCCTCTTCATTGCCGATGCAGACATCCACATACTGCATCAAAGGCTTCATGATGGACTGGGCTTTTTCTTTGGTCCAGAGTTTTTTACGGAAATTGAGGTCTACCGACACCGTAACGCCGTGACGTTTGGCAGCCTCGCAAGCCAGGCGGGTCAACTCGGCGGCCTTGTCGGAGATGGCGGGAGTGATACCTGACCAGTGGAACCAGTCTGCACCTTCCATGATGGCATCGAAATCAAAGTCTGCCGCATCTGCCTCAGCAATGGCAGAGTGTGCACGGTCATAGATTACCTTACTGGGACGCATGGAAGCACCGGTCTCAAGATAGTAGATACCTACACGGTCACCACCACGCGCAATGAAATCCGTCTTTACGCCATACTTGCGCAATGCGTTGACAGCCGACTGGCCTATTTCATGTTTCGGCAACTTGGTTACAAAATAAGCATCATGCCCGTAGTTGGCACAGCTGACAGCCACGTTGGCCTCGCCGCCGCCATATACCACATCAAAAGAGTCGGACTGCACAAAACGGGTGTTTCCCGGAGTAGACAGCCTCAGCATGATTTCACCTAATGTAACTACTTTCTTTCCCATAATCTTTCTATGTTTTATTTTAATATGAAATTAATTTGTTTCCTTTCAATTTATCATTTCGAGGTATAAACAGAACCTAAACACCTGAAACTATGGAGAGTAAATCAAAATAATATTCGTTCTTCATAGTCTTCGTGTACGGGCACAAAGATACAACAATTTTTGAAATACAAAAAATTATCATATATTTGTATCGAAAATATTAAGATTATAATTGTGTGCGAGCACAAGAAGATGTACGATGGGACGATTTACGATTAGACGATTGAGATTACATTGTAGAATCGTAGCCAAAGCAACATCAATCGTACATCGTAAATCGTTAAATCGTAAATATACAGATGGAAAGAGTCAGAATAAAGGATATCGCCAAGATGGCCGATGTATCCGTGGGAACCGTCGACCGTGTGATTCACGGGCGTAGCGGTGTGTCCGAGTCCAGCCGGAAGCGGGTGGAAGAAATCCTGAAACAACTGGATTACCAGCCCAATATGTATGCCAGTGCACTGGCTTCGAACAAGAAGTACGCATTTGCCTGCCTGCTGCCGCTACACGAGAAAGGCGAATACTGGACAGACGTGGAAACGGGCATACACAACGCCGTAGAGACTTACTCTGACTTCAACGTGGCCGTGCACCTCTCCTACTATGACCCGTATGACTATCATTCATTCGCGGAAGCCTCCGGACAGATTCTGGCACTGGAGCCGGACGGAGTGATGTTTGCCCCCACCGTTCCGCAATACACCAAGCCCTTCACGGATGAGCTGACGCAACATAATATACCTTATATATATATAGACTCCAACATAAAGGAAGAGCCCGCCCTCTCCTTCTACGGGCAGAACTCGCACCAGAGCGGATATTTTGCCGCCCGCATGCTGATGCTGCTTGCCGGAGAAGACGCGCAGGAAATCGTCATCTTCCGCAAGATAAATGAAGGCATCGTGGGGTCGAACCAGCAGGAACGCCGCGAAATAGGCTTCCGCGAATACATGCAGGAGCATCATCCCGCCTGCCGCATCTGGGAACTGGACCTGCATGCCAAGCGCGACAGCGAGGACACACTGATGCTGGACGAGTTCTTCCAAGAGCATCCTACCGTAAAGAACGGAATCACCTTCAACTCCAAAGCATACATCATCGGGGAATACCTGCTGAAGAAGCAGAAAAAAGACTTCAACCTGATGGGCTACGACCTGCTGCAACGCAACGTAGACTGCCTGAAGCAGGGAAGCATCTTCTTCCTCATAGCACAGCAGCCCACCCTGCAAGGATTCGACGGCATCAAGGCCTTGTGCGAATACCTGATTCTGAAGAAGGAAATCACAAGGGAGAACTTCATGCCGATTGACTTGCTGACGAAGGAGAATATAGAGTTTTATTACAACAAATAGTTGCATGTACAATGTACCATCTACAATGTACAATTCGGCCATGCGGAAGGGGACTAATACTAATGCAGCGCAGCCAAATTGTACATTGTAGATGGTAAATGGAAAATTTTAAAAGATGGAGGCAAAGTACCTGAAAATCAACCCTGCCGACAATGTTGCAGTGGCTATCACAGCACTCCCGGCCGGTGAAAAACTCACGGTGGACGGAAAGGAAATCACTCTGAACGAGGATGTTCCTGCCGGACACAAATTTGCACTGAAAGATTTTGCGGAAAGCGAAAACGTCATTAAATACGGATACCCCATCGGCCACGCCCGGAAAGCGCAGAAGCAGGGGGACTGGATGAATGAAAACAATATCAAGACCAACTTGTCCGGGTTGCTGGAATACACATACAACCCCGTCAACGTAGACCTCAATACTACAACTCTAAACCTCAATACCGGCGCGCCAAACCTGACCTTTAGAGGGTACAAACGTAAGAACGGTGACGTAGGTGTACGCAACGAGATATGGATTATTCCGACAGTGGGCTGCGTGAACGGAATCATCAACCAGCTTGCCGAAGGCCTGCGCCGCGAAACGGGCGGAAAGGGCGTGGATGCCATCATGGCTTATCCCCATAACTACGGCTGCTCCCAGTTGGGCGACGACCACGAGAATACAAAGAAAATCCTCCGCGACATGGTACTGCATCCCAATGCGGGAGCCGTACTCGTGGTAGGCTTGGGGTGCGAGAATAATCAGCCGGATGTGTTCCGCGAATTCCTGGGAGACTATGACCAGGAGCGCGTAAAGTTTATGGTGACCCAGAAAGTGGGTGATGAATACGAAGAAGGAATGGAACTGCTACGCGAACTTTATGCCAAAGCCATCCAGGACCAGCGCGAGGATATTCCCTTAAGCGAACTGCGCGTAGGCCTGAAGTGTGGCGGTTCGGACGGTTTCTCCGGTATCACCGCCAATCCGCTACTGGGCATGTTCTCCGACTTCCTCGTAGCACAAGGCGGCACCAGCGTACTGACGGAAGTGCCGGAAATGTTCGGCGCAGAAACCATACTGATGAACCGCTGCCGCACCAAAGAGCTGTTTGAGGACACGGTGAAGCTGATTAATGACTTCAAGGAATATTTCCTCTCACACGGTGAACCGGTAGGTGAAAACCCGTCTCCGGGAAATAAGGCGGGAGGCATCTCGACATTGGAGGACAAAGCCTTGGGATGCACACAGAAATGTGGCACGAGCTACGTGGAAGGGGTACTTCCGTATGGCGAACGCCTGAAAGTAAAGGGACTGAACCTACTGTCTGCTCCGGGAAACGACCTTGTAGCCGCCACTGCCCTTGCCTCTTGCGGATGCCACATGGTGCTGTTCACCACAGGACGCGGAACGCCCTTCGGAACCTATGTGCCGACCATGAAGATTTCCACCAACTCCACTTTGGCAAAGAACAAGCCGGGCTGGATAGACTTCAACGCCGGAGTTATCGTCGAGAACGAACCGATGGAGAAAACCTGCGAACGCTTCATCGAGTATATCATCAAAGTAGCAAGCGGCGAATTCGTGAACAACGAAAAGAAAGGCTACAAGGAAATAGCCATCTTCAAGACCGGAGTAACTTTGTAAGGTGAAAATTGAAAGGTGAAAGGTGAAAATTAAAGGCTGATATATGGAGGGCGGGACAAAACCATTTTGTCCCGCCCTTTGTTTTTTATACCTTTGCAGCAAAATTGGCTTATATATTTACGATTTGACGATTTACGATGTACGATTGAAGTTTGTATTGTACAACAACCATTCTACGATTTCAAGAGTTATATCAATCGTAAATCGTCAAATCGTAAATCCCCAATCGTAAATCGTAAATTATGTCAGCAACAACCGATACAATCTCCAAACCCAAAGGCGGCTGGTGGGCACTCAGCCCGTTGGCGGTGTTCCTTTGCCTCTACCTGGTGACCTCGCTCCTGGTGAACGACTTCTATAAAGTCCCCATCACGGTAGCCTTCCTCGCCTCGTCCTGCTATGCCATCGCCATCACGCGCGGCCTGAATCTGGAACAGCGCATCTATCAGTTTTCCGTAGGCGCCAGCAACAAGAACATCATGCTGATGGTATGGATATTCATCCTTGCAGGAGCATTCGCCCAAAGCGCCAAGCAGATGGGCGCCATTGATGCGACCGTAAATCTGACCCTACATATACTGCCGGACAACCTGCTGCTGGCGGGCATCTTCATTGCAGCCTGCTTCATCTCCCTCTCGATAGGAACAAGCGTAGGAACTATCGTCGCACTGACTCCTGTAGCCGTGGGGCTGGCGGAAAAGACGGGCATCGACCTGCCCTACATGGTTGCCATCGTGGTGGGAGGCTCGTTCTTCGGAGACAATCTTTCCTTCATATCCGACACCACCATTGCATCGACCAAGACGCAGGACTGCGTGATGAGGGACAAGTTCCGCGTCAACTTTATGATTGTGGTACCGGCAGCACTTATCATACTGGGCATCTATATCTTTCAAGGACTGTCCGTCTCTGCCCCACCACAAGTACAGACCATCGAGTGGATAAAAGTAATCCCCTACCTCATCGTACTGGGTACGGCCGTAGCAGGCGTCAATGTCATGCTGGTACTGCTGCTGGGCATCCTCTCTACTGGAATTATCGGTATCTATACCGGCACCGCCTTCTTCGACTGGTTCGGAGCCATGGGAACGGGCATCACCGGCATGGGCGAGCTCATCATCATCACCCTGCTGGCCGGAGGCATGCTCGAAACCATCCGCTACAACGGCGGCATCGACTTCATCATCTCCCGGCTGACCCGCCACGTCAGCGGCAAGCGGGGAGCCGAATTCAGCATCGCTGCCCTGGTCAGCATCGCCAATCTCTGTACCGCCAACAACACCATTGCCATCATCACCACCGGCCCCATAGCCAAGGACATCGCCCTCCGCTTCCACCTGGACCGCCGGAAAACAGCCAGCATACTGGACACCTTCTCATGCCTCGTGCAAGGAATCATCCCCTACGGAGCGCAAATGCTGATAGCCTCCGGACTTGCCGGCATTTCACCCATCAGCATCATCGGAAACCTGTATTACCCCTTCTGCATGGGAACATGCGCCATACTCGCCATTCTGCTGAGATACCCCAGGAAATACTCGGGAGAAGGATGAGTGACAAGTGATGAGTTATGGGTGACGTTGTGTGAACATTTAAAAAAAAACACCCCTCGTGCCAACAAATAACTCATAACTCATAACTCAAAACTCAAAATCTTTTCTTACCTTTGCACTCGCTATTACGAGATAGTAGCATAATTCAAATCATTAACTAAAAACATTTTAATTAAATGGCAACAAAAATCAGATTGCAAAGACATGGACGTAAAAGCTACGCTTTCTACTCTATCGTTATTGCAGACGTAAGAGCACCACGTGATGGTAAATTTATTGAGAAGATTGGTACTTACAATCCTAACACCAATCCTGCCACAGTAGATTTGAAGTTCGACCGCGCACTTGACTGGGTGTTGAAGGGTGCACAACCTACTGACACAGTTCGTAACATCCTCTCTCGCGAAGGTGTTTACATGAAGAAGCACTTGCTGGGCGGTGTAGCGAAAGGCGCATTCGGCGAAGCTGAAGCTGATGCTAAGTTCGAAGCCTGGAAGAACAACAAACAAAGCGGTTTGGCTGCTCTGAAGGCTAAGGAAGACGAAGCTAAGAAAGCTGAAGCAAAAGCACGTCTGGAAGCTGAAAAGAAGATAAACGAAGAAAAAGCAAAAGCACTGGCTGAAAAGAAAGCTGCTGAAGCTGCTGCAAAAGCCGCTGCCGAAGCACCGGCCGAAGAGGCCCCTGCCGAAGAAGCCCCTGCTGCTGAAGAAGCTGCTGCCGAATAATAGTAAGCACAGCGTTATCGCTAAAAATGGGATTAAAACTATAAAAATCCTCTCCGGTTCATATCGGAGGGGATTTTTTATTACTATATTTGCAGCTATAATCATTCATTAAAAAAACAAACAATGAAAAAGTTTACTTATCTGCTCGCTGTAGCCGCTGTATTTACAGCTTGTAACAGTGGAAACAACGGTTACACCGTAACCGGAACTGTAGAGGGTGCAGCCGACGGCGACACCGTATATCTGGAAACCGTGGAAGGACGCCAATTCGTAAAATTGGACTCTGCTGTCATCAAAGATGGAACATTTACCTTCAAGGGTACACAAGATACTGCTGTCAACCGCTACATCTCCTACAAAGCCGAAGGAAAAGACGGCGCAGCCATCGACTTCTTCCTGGAAAACGGCAAGATTAAAATCAACTTGTCGCAGGAAAACAACTCTGCCACCGGTACTGCCAACAATGATGCCTACCAGGAAATCAGAGCCCAAATCAACGGTCTGAACAAACAAATGATGAGCATCTACGAATCCATGTCGGACACCACACTGACCGACGAACAACGCGAGGCTAAAGGCAAAGAGATGGAAAATCTGGAAAACAGCATGATATCCGCCATCAAAGCCGGCATCAACAAGAACATCACCAACCCGGTGGGTGTACTCCTGCTGAAGCAGAACTACTACTACATGGATGTAGCAGACCTCGACCCGCTGATGCCCCAAATCCCTGCAGCTTACGACAACGACGAAGCCATCGTCAAGATAAAGAACAACGTTGAAAAGATGAAAGCCACTGCCGTAGGCCAGAAGTTTACAGACTTCGAGATGCAGACGCCGGAAGGAAAAACGGTAAAACTGTCCGACTACGTAGGCAAGGGCAAAGTTGTCCTTGTTGACTTCTGGGCAAGCTGGTGCGGCCCCTGCCGTCGCGAGATGCCCAACCTGGTGGAAGCTTACGCCAAATATAAGAACAAGAACTTCGAGATTGTAGGCGTATCTCTGGACCAGAGTGCTGACGCATGGAAAGAAGCCATCAAGAAGCTGAACATCACGTGGCCGCAAATGTCCGACCTGAAATACTGGAACTGCGAAGGCGCACAGCTTTATGCCGTAAGCAGCATCCCCCACACTGTGTTGATTGACGGTGAAGGAACTATCCTTGCACGCGGACTGCACGGTGACGAGCTTCAGGAAAAGATAGCCGAAGCTGTCAAATAATAAACCGGACACACCGGAGACTAAAAGAGGAGTGCCACACTTCGTCAATCGAAATGCCACACTTCACGAGGCCCAATCAATGGCATTTGCCTCTGTGAAGTGTGGCATTTCCCTTGCTGAAGTGTGGCATTCGGAATGATGGAATGCGGCGTTTTTCAAGAGAAGATACGCGCAGCCATTTCCATCCCCAACCTTACGGTTTCCCACTGTTTCTCCTCATCGGCCTCCGAAGGCGAAAGAAGCGCATTGGCATCCGGCAGACATAAAGTGAAACGTTTCAAAGGAATATAGTTCAATACACTTTCGGTTTTTGCCTGCAATTCATCCAATTCGTCTTCCTGAGGATAATGGGACAGCACGAAACCGAACACCGCTTCCTTCTCGTGTATGAACCAGAGCAGACGGTTACGGTCGCACGCGCCACAGTCGTAATTCAGGAAATAAGCATCGGCCCCATGCAGTTGCACCAGCATGTCCGTCGGTGCATGGAATGCAACATACATCCCTGCAGGACGCTCACGCAAAACCCGGTTGTTGAGCCGGATGGTATCTTCCATTATCACCGAATGTACCCCGTCGAACTGGACGTAGCGGCAGCCTGCATCATAAAGTTTGGTAAGCAAAAATTTGTAGCAGGAAGCAATATCATCCGTCAAAAGCCGGATGTCGGAGTAAACGGTTTCTATCTGAGTCCGCTCCACACGTTGAATAATCTGGGTCATAACCTCTGCCGGCGAAGGGATATGCTGTTTTTTCATCACCCCTCCGTCCACAATGGAATCAAGAAATGCGAATTCTTCCAGAATAGGATGCCGTAGCAAACTGAGCCGTCCTGTAATCTCCAAAGGAGAGCCTTCGGAGAAAGGCCGGCCGTCTTTGGAACAAATACCCTCCCAGCTTTCCAAAAAATCGCGACTTCGGAAACCACCATCGGAAACAACCTTCATGCCTCCCAGCTCCAGCCGTTCCACCAGACTGCGCACTTCCGCATCTTCAACAGCCTGCAATATCTGCCGGCTCACCTGCCCGTTCTGATATTGCTCGCGGACATCCTTCAATGCACGAGGTACACAAAAAGCCCCAGCTATATCAATTTTAAACGGAGGAAATACATTTGCCATGTTCATCCTTTCTTTGATTATTATAATAATGATACTTTTGCCCCAATACCATGAGCAGCAAAGCAATACAATCGAATGGCAACAAGAAGTATTATCAAGGACTAAAAACCTTAAATAAACCAATTCGTTGCAAATATAACTAAAAAAATCGAAGATTCACAATCTGCCCAAAAGATTTATCTTCATTTGACACTTCGAAATCAGATGATGTTTATGTATGCAATAATAGTCAGTAATGAATAACTTTAAAAGTTATTTTTCATTAGAAGTTTTCCACTTTAAACAATTACATCATTAACAATCAATAGATTAACACTTTTTAAACCACAAAAAGTTTTCCAAAAAGCAAAACCTATCAATAACTATAATATCTTTGTTTCCGCAATTAAACTAAAAAAGACAGTCACATTTAAGCATAAAAGGTTATGATACAGACAGTACTCAAGCGCGACGGGCGCGTCGTCGGATTCAACGAAGAAAAAATAGCAACGGCCATCCGCAAAGCCATGTTGCATACAGACAAGGGGGAAGACCTGCAACTGATACACCAGATTACGGACCGCATCTCTTTCAAGGGAGATTCGCAGATGACGGTGGAAGCCATCCAGGATTTGGTGGAAGTGGAGCTGATGAAGAGCAGCCGCAAGGACGTTGCCCAGAAATACATCGCTTACCGCAACCAGCGAAGCATTGCCCGCAAAGCAAAGACGCGCGACATGTTCCTGGAAATCATCAACATCAAGTCCAACGACATCACACGCGAAAATGCCAACATGAATGCCGATACCCCGGCGGGCATGATGATGAAGTTTGCCAGCGAAACCACCAAGCCTTTTGTGGACGACTATCTGCTGAGTGAAGAAGTGCTGGATGCCGTCACCCAGAACTATCTGCACATCCATGACAAGGATTATTATCCCACCAAGAGCCTGACATGCGTGCAACATCCGCTGGACCATATTCTGAAATACGGCTTCTCTGCCGGACACGGCGAATCGCGCCCGGCCAAACGCATCGAGACTGCCAGTATCCTGGGATGCATCTCGCTGGAAACAGCCCAAAACGAGATGCACGGCGGACAAGCCATCCCTGCATTCGATTTCTACCTTGCCCCCTACGTGCGCAACAGCTTCATCGAGGAAGTCAAGAACCTGGAAGAACTGAATGGAAAAGACTATTCCCATCTCTATCAGAAGGAACTGGCCGACTATCTGCTACAGCCGTTGGACGGACTGACGGGCGAGGACCGCATCGTACAGCATGCCGTCAACAAGACCGTATCGCGCGTGCACCAGTCCATGGAGGCGTTTATCCATAACATGAACACCATCCACTCACGCGGCGGCAACCAAGTGGTGTTCAGCTCCATCAACTACGGCACAGACACCTCTGCCGAGGGGCGCTGCATCATCCGCGAGCTGCTGAAAAGCACCTATCAAGGGGTAGGAAACGGAGAAACCGCCATCTTCCCCATCCAGATATGGAAAAAGAAACGGGGTGTGAGCTACCTGCCTGAAGACCGCAACTACGACCTCTACCAACTGGCCTGCAAGGTGACGGCACGGCGTTTCTTCCCGAACTTCCTGAACCTGGACGCCACCTTCAACCAAAGCGAGGACTGGAAAGCCGATGACCCGAAACGCTACCAGCATGAAGTTGCCACCATGGGATGCCGCACCCGTGTATTCGAAAACCGTTTCGGACCGAAGACCTCCATCGGACGCGGCAACATCTCTTTCTCTACCATCAACATCGTCCGTCTGGGCATTGAGTGCATGAACATCGAAGACAAGGAACAGCGCATCGCCCGGTTCTTTGCCAAGCTGGATAGTATGCTCGAAGTGACCGCACGCCAGCTGCACGAGCGCATGGAGTTTCAAAAGACCGCCTTCGCCAAGCAGTTCCCGCTACTGATGTCTGCCTTGTGGATAGGCAGCGAGAAGCTGAAACCGAACGATACGATTGCTTCCGTCATCAACCAGGGAACACTGGGAATCGGTTTCATCGGGTTGGCAGAATGTCTCGTGGCATTGCTCGGAAAACATCACGGCGAATCTGGCGAAGCCCAGGAGCTGGGACTGAAAATCGTGACCTACATGCGCGACCGTGCCAACCAGTTCTCGGAGCAATACCAGCACAACTACAGCGTGCTTGCCACTCCTGCCGAAGGGCTGTCGGGCAAGTTCACCCGCATCGACCGTAAAAAGTTCGGCACGCTGCCGGGCATCACAGACCGTGACTACTACACCAACTCCAACCACGTGCCCGTATACTACAAATGCAGCGCCCGCCACAAAGCGGAAGTGGAGGCTCCTTATCATGAACTGACCCGCGGCGGACACATCTTCTATGTGGAGATAGACGGTGACGCCACCCACAATCCGGAAGTCATTATGCGTGTAGTGGACATGATGGACCGATACAACATCGGCTACGGTTCGGTAAACCACAACCGTAACCGCTGTCTGGAGTGCGGCCACGAAAACTCCACCCCAAACCTGGAAGAATGCCCGAAGTGCGGCAGCAAGCATATCGACAAGCTGCAACGCATCACCGGCTACCTGGTGGGGACAACCGACCGCTGGAACAATGCCAAGCTGGCAGAGTTGAACGACAGGGTCGTTCATAATTAAAAATTGAAAATTAAAAATTAAAGGGCTGCGCAGTGCAAAGCGGAGCTTCATTTTTAATGGTTGACGTTTAATTTTTAATGATTAATGTTCAGCTTCCTACCTGCGATGTTTAATTTTTAATTATTAATTCCCTACTCATGCTTTCTATTCTCGACATTTTAGAAGATACCACAGTAGACGGTCCGGGCTTCCGGACCGCCATTTATGCTGCCGGATGCCCCAACGGTTGTCCCGGTTGCCACAATCCGGAGTCGTGGGACATCAACCGCGGGCACTGGATGAGTACGGAAGAGATTCTGGAAAAAGTCCTTGCCGACAACTTTGCAGACGTCACCTTCAGTGGTGGAGACCCGATGTTCCAGCCGGAAGGATTCACCCAACTGGCACATGCCATCAAGGAGCGGAGCCGGAAAAACATCTGGTGCTATACGGGCTATACTTTCGAAAAACTACTGCGCAACCCGCGCCAAGCCCAACTGCTGAAGTACATCGACGTACTGGTGGACGGCAAATTCAAGAAAGAACTGAGGGATGAGGAACTCTATTTCCGGGGAAGCCGCAACCAGCGTCTGATTGACGTACAAACATCCCTGCAAAAAGGCGAAACCGTCATTTACCACTATAATCCGAAAAAGGGCATTTAAAAAAGAAGAGAAGTTTTCAAAAATATATGAGCACTTTTATAATGTTATAATATCAGGCGCGAATTACACGGAATAACACGGATTCAATAAACAAAATCCGTGAAATCCGCGTAATCCGCGCCTAAAAGAAAGTGTTAAGAGTTTTTTGACACCCTCCACCTATATCACCATTCTATAAATTTCCCTCTTTCCCTGCGCTTCTGCAGCTCCTCCTGAAGAAAGCGCTGCCTATCCTTGGCAATATACCGGCGGGCAAAGATATTGGGCACCGCCACTCCCAGCGCTATGCAGAGAATAATCAGTGAAGCCGTGATGCCGTTGGAAACAACCGCCGTCACCTCGCCTACCACACCGTGCATATTGATAAGCCCGAAAAGTGCACGATACATCAGCACTCCCGGAATCATCGGGATGACAGAAGGAATCGTCAGCACATGATTGGGAACATGGAACCAATGCACTGCCTTCACGGCTATCAGGCTGACAACCATGCTGCCCATGAACGAACCTATCACCGGTCCGTAACCCAATTCGAAATTGACAAAGTTACGCGTACAAACGGCAATGATACCGCCCACCGCAACAACCCACAACAAGCGCCGCTGTATGTTGAATATCATGGAAAATCCCATGGCAGCTATCGCCGCCGCAATGGCATACACCAGATAACTGTCATGAGGCACCATACTCAATTCGCTGAACTTCTTGTCAATCACGACATCCTCCACCGTCAGCAGGCGCATGGCTATTACAATGCCGAAGGCCATTGCACAGACCATCAGCACCGTATTCACAGCCCGCACAATGCCCACCTGGATATAATTGTCAATCATATCATCCACAAAGTTTATCAGCGGCACCCCCGGAACGATGAACAGTGCACACGCCAACAACGGATGATAGGGAGTTTCCGAGAGCCCGGCAAACGAAGACACATAGGCCAGACAGGTAGAAATCAATGCGGCAATGGCAATACTCATATAGTGATTGATGCCGAACTCCATGCAACGGGCACGGACGCGGAAGCCGGCAAAAGCGCAGATAGAGGTAAACAGAAACGCCATCCAGTCACCACCGAACAGTTTACAGAAACCTCCGCAGGCAAAGCCGGCACCGATGGCAACAACGTATGGCACATAGTTCCGCTTCTTGTTTTTGATTCTTTCCAGTTCCTCCTCATACTGGTCGAGGGAATAGTCATTCTCAATAGCCCGCCAGGACAGTTTGCTGATTTCGGAAATGGCAGTCATGTTGATGCCATGCTTTTCACATTTCTGGAATTTGGAGAACGAATGCAGGCCGTCGCTCACATTCACCACCAGCATGGTATAACTTACGTCGATGTGGAGCTTTTCTTCCGGCAGCCCCAGATAGGCGGCAACACGGTTCAGGTTACGAACAACACGGTTCGTATCAGCCGCACTCTCCACCAGCAGCTGTCCGGTACGAAGCAATAAATCGAGTTTCCTGCGCAGCAGGGCAATCTCTTGTTCAGTCAAAGTCTTATCCATGAATCTTTTTACCTATTTTTTGGAGGCACAAAGATAGGCAAAATGTAGAAAACGATTTCATTCTTTCGGCAGAAAACTCTACCTTTGCAGCCGTTTTTTTAATGGACACAAATGGAAATATTCTGGAATACTATCGCACAATACAACGAGGCCACCTGGTGGACACAGCTCCTCATCACCGCAGCAGGTATCCTGCTCACCACGCAACTCTACCGGAAACCGACCTTATGGGCAAAACGCTCCATGAAAATCTACATGGTATTTCTGAACGGGTGGATATCCATCGTGTACTACATGATGTATTGCGGAGCGCGCGGACACCACCATATACTCGCCATCTTCTGGGGAGTGATTGCAGTGTTGTGGCTATGGGATTTGTTTACCGGCTACACTCCGTTCGAGCGCAACCCGAAATACAAGGTACTGGTGGGGGTACTCTATGCAATGCCTTTCCTCTACCCGCTCCTTTCGTGGGCACGCGGAATGGAATTTCCCATGATGACCACCACCGTGATGCCCTGCTCGGTAGCAGTTTTCACCATCGGGCTGCTGCTGGCTTTCTCGCGCAGGGTCAACCTGCTCGTCATTCTGTTCCTTTGCCACTGGGCGCTCATCGCCTTTTCCAAAGTCTACATCTACAAGATTCCCGAAGACCTGCTACTGGCAAGCGCCACTGTGCCTGCCATCTATCTGTTCTTCAAGAACTACTTTGAACAGAACTTGCACAAGGAAACCAAGCTGGGCGCACGGCTCATGAACTGGTTCCTTATCCTCATCTGTATAGTGGTCGGGGTACTGCTCAGCATGACGCTGCTCCATGGGATGAGAGGATAAAGAAATAGCGCGCTTCCGCGCGCCAAAATCATTTCTTCTTTCCCTGATTGGCCACAGCCTCCATCAATTTCTTTATCTCCTCGGGGTCACCCAAGAAATAGTCTTTCGTCAAGTTCAGCTCATCGTCAAACTCAAAGACGTAGGGCACCGCCGTAGGCAGGTTCAGATGCACAATTTCATCGTCCGAAATATGCTTCAGATGCTTGATAATACCCCGCAGGCTATTGCCATGAGCCACTACCAGCAATTCGTCGGCCGTCTTCAGATTCGGGAAGATGACACATTTCCAGTAAGGCATGATACGCTCAATCGTATCTTTCAACGACTCCGTACGGGGCAGTTCGGCATCGGGCACTTCTTGATAACGGTCCTCAAAACGCGGATTACGCGGGTCATCCTCGGCCAATGCATGCGGAGCCACATCAAAGCTCCGGCGCCATACCAACACCTGCTCGTCACCGTACTTGGCAGCCGTCTCTGCCTTGTTCAGCCCTTGCAACTGGCCGTAGTGTTTCTCATTCAACCTCCACGATTTCTCCACCGGAATCCAGTCCTGGTCGAGGCGGTCCAGCACACAATCCAGTGTCTTCACGGCACGCTTCAGATAGGAAGTATACGCCTTCTTGAAGCGGAATCCCTTTTCTGCCAGCAGCTCACCCGCCCTTACAGCTTCAGCAACGCCTTTCTCTGTCAAATCAACATCCGTCCACCCCGTGAAGCGGTTTTCCTTATTCCATGCACTCTCGCCGTGGCGAAGCAAAACAATCTTTTTCATATAGTCTCCTTTCAGTTTTACCTATAGAACACCCGGCTACCTCCTCTTGTTCATGCAATAGCGGACCACATATACCAAAAGTATCAGAAACGCCACCCACACCATGCTGATGACCGGCAGGTAGCGGTTATACAAATATTCCCCTTCCTTCGGGACACGGTTGAAAGTACAGATTATGCAATTACAGCACGCATCGAGTGCATCATGCGAGAATACCGAAAAAACAATGATAGCCACCCCCGCAAGAAGCATCATCAAAGTCCCCCACACCAGCCACTTACCAGCCACGGAAGGATGGAATTGCGAATGAGTGGAATGTACGAATCTAACCATAAACACTTGTCTATTATTACCGGTACAAATGTCCTTCATTTTTAACAATCCGGCAATACCTACTTTTCATCAAAAAGAGAGTCTGCCATCCCAATTAGTAGGTAGCCGCGACCTCTATAAACCACGCCACAAGCTAACCCGAAATGGGGAGCGGCACAACACTAAAAGCCCTACATGTAGGTATTTCACGTTCTCCGGCAAAGCCTTTACTTTGCAGCAAACAATTTAATCACTTTATTTACAATGAAAAAGACTGGTGTTTTTTATGGTTCCAGTACCGGAACCTGCGAAGAGTTGGCTAACCAGATAGCCGAAAAGTTGGGAGTTTCCTCCACCGACGTACATAGTGTTGACAAGATGACCGCCGATAAAATCAAGGAATATGAAGTGCTGGTTCTAGGTACCTCCACTTGGGGAGACGGCGAACTGCAGGACGACTGGTATGACGGTGTAAAAGTACTGAAGAGCGCCGACCTTTCCATGAAGTTCGTAGCCCTATTCGGTTGCGGTGACTCCGAATCCTACTGCGACACATTCTGCGACGGCATCGGAGTACTCTACGAGGACCTGAAGGATAGCGGATGTACCTTCTTGGGCAACAAAGTCAGCACGGACGGGTATTCCTTCTCCTCTTCCATCGCCGTGGTAGACGGTGCATTCGTAGGACTTCCCCTCGACGAAGTGAACGAAAGTAACAAAACCGCCGAACGCATTGACGCCTGGACAGCCGAAATAAAAAGCAAGCTCTAGAAAAGAAACAGACCATCCGTTTACTTTAAACGGATGGTCTGCCTGCATCATGCAGATGATATCTTTTATCTGAACAGATAATGTGTTCTGCCATATCCGCAGGCACATTATCTTTTTTATGCTCTTATACGAACCAGCGAACGTAGCAGAAGTCCTGACGGTGAGGCAGGTCTGCATTCTTCGGGAACATACGGTAAGAAACCTTGAAGCTACCCGCATTTTCCATCTTGTGCTTAGCTTGGAAAGTATAAAGGTTACCTTCTTTCTTCACTACATTGAACGGTTCTACGGAGTAAACATGCTGTTTGCCATCCTGAGCCGTATAAGTAGTCACCAGTTCCAGACCGATAGCATCGTTCAAGCCCTTCTCGTCGATAACATAAGTAATGGTGTATTCCTTACCGCTCTCGATGGAGCCTTTCACCAGGTCTTCGGTCTTTTCGCAAGACACCACTTCAATGCTGTCCCACTTCTCGGCAACTTCTTCCTTCCAAGCAGCTATTTCCTTAGCCTTGGCACAACCGTCGGCAGCCAGCATCTTGAAACGTTTGGCCTCCTTGATGTAGAACTTGTCGTAATAGTCGTCCAGCTGACGCTTCATTGTATAGTGGGGAGCAATCTGTGCGATGGAGTTCTTGATAGTCTTCACCCAACCTTCAGAATATCCCTTCTTGTTGCGTGCATAGAACAACGGCAGAATTTCTTGCTCAAGAATGCTGTAGATAGTAGCGGCATCGAGCTGGTCCTGATGTTCCTGGTTCTGGTAAGTACGCTTTTCGGTCAATGCCCAACCGGCACCTTCACGATAGCCTTCCAACCACCAGCCGTCGAGTACGGAGAAGTTTACAACACCGTTCATCAACGCCTTTTCGCCGGAAGTACCGGATGCTTCGAGCGGACGTGTCGGAGTGTTCAGCCAGATATCCACACCTGAAACGAGGCGACGTGCCAACTGCATGTCATAATTTTCCAGGAAGATAATCTTGCCCAGGAACTCCGGACGACGGGAAATCTCAATGATTCTCTTAATCAAGCCCTGGCCGGCACCATCGTGCGGGTGAGCCTTACCGGTAAAGAGGAACTGTACCGGATAGTCGGGGTTGTTCACAATCTTGGCCAGACGGTCGAGGTCGGTGAACAGCAAGTGTGCACGCTTGTAGGTAGCGAAACGGCGTCCGAAACCTATCAGCAGAGCGTTCGGATTGATTTTGTCCAGCAGGGAAACGATGCGTGAAGGGTCACCCTGGTTCTTCAACCAAGTTTCACGGTATTGCTTGCGAACATAGTCAATCAGTTTGTTCTTCATCACCATGCGCGTCTTCCAGATTTCTTCGTCGGACACGTTATAGATAGCCTCCCAAATCTTGGGGTTGGACTGGTCGTAGAGGAAGTTCTCATCAAAATGCGCAGCATAGAGATGTTTCCACTCCGTAGCGCTCCAAGTGGGGAAGTGTACACCGTTGGTAACGTAGCCCACATGGCTTTCTTCGGGGAAGTAACCCTTCCAGATGGAAGCGAACATCTCCTGGGAAACCTTTCCGTGCAGCCAGCTCACACCGTTCACCTCCTGAGAAGTGTTGCAAGCGAATACAGACATACAGAAACGTTCACCCTTGTCGCCCGGATTGTTACGTCCGAGGTCCATCAGGTCGTCCCAGCTGATACCCATTCTTGAAGGATAGCCGCCCATGTACTTGCCGAAAAGGCCTTCGTCGAAGTAGTCGTGACCGGCAGGAACCGGAGTATGTACAGTATAGAGAGAAGAAGCACGTACCAGCTCGATAGCCTGGTCGTAAGTCAGACCTTCGGCCACGTAGTCACAGATGCGCTGTACGTTGATTAAAGCAGCATGTCCTTCGTTGCAGTGATAGATATCTTTCTTGATGCCCAGCTTCTTCAGCGTCAGAATACCACCGATACCGAGCAGGATTTCCTGCTTCAAGCGGTTTTCCCAGTCACCGCCATACAGCTGGTGAGTGATGGAACGGTCGAACTCGCTGTTCATTTCATTGTCAGTATCAAGCAGATAGAGAGAGATACGTCCAACGTTCACTCTCCACACATAAGCATGCACGTAGTAGTCCAGATAAGGAACATCCACTACCATCTGCTCGCCCTTCTCATCCAATACACGGTCGATGGGCAACTGGCCAAAGTTCTGTGCCTCGTAATTGGCAATCTGCTGGCCGTCCATAGACAATGTTTGTGTAAAGTAACCGTAGCGGTACAGGAAACCGATTGCACACAAGTCGGCGTTGCTATCGGAAGCTTCTTTCAGGTAGTCACCGGCAAGTACACCCAGACCGCCGGAATATATCTTAAGTACATGGCTCAAACCATACTCCATACTGAAATAAGCCACGGACGGGCGCTTGCTGTCAGGCTTCACATCCATGTATGTGCGGAACTTGGAGTATACGTCATCCATTCTGCGCAGAATAACTTTGTCATTTGCGAGTGCCTCGAGTTTAGCATAACTCATACGTTCCAGCAGAAGTACGGGGTTCTGTCCCACTTCTTTCCAGAGAGCAGGGTCAAGGTCTCTGAACAGTTCGGTGGCTTCATAATTCCATGCCCACCAGATGTTATGTGCCAGTTCAGACAGTTTCTCCAGTTCGGCGGGAATGTGCGATTTCACATTCACATCTTTCCAGTTAGGAGTGTTTACATTACTAACTTTAATCTTCATTGTATGATAACTAATTGATTAATAATTCTTTTATTTTAGTTGACGCTTCATGGCATTGCGCAGTGCAATGTCGTAAGCCTCGTAATAATATTGTATAAAGTGCTTCCACAAAGCCTGCTCTGCCACCTGGCCTGCACGCTTGCGTATTTCCTTGATTTCGGCTTCCGTCTTGGTAGAGAACAAGGCTACGGTGTCCTTGATGCCGTCTGCCACTTCGGAATAGTTATAGTCCGAACGGTGCAGCACTTCCACTCCGTCGTTTATGCCATGCTGGTTTTTCAGGCTGTTCACCCAAAGTCCGAAACCGGCAAGGTCGGTGGTGATGGTAGGCACCCGGAAAGCCACGCTCTCCAGCGGGGTATATCCCCACGGTTCATAATAGGACGGATAGACACTGAGGTCCTCGCCTAAAATCAAGTCATAATAATGCTTGTTGAGGATGCCATCGTGACCATCCTGATAGCAAGGTACAAAAATTACTTTCACCTTATCTTCGGGACGATTGCCCATACCGAGGTATTTCAGCATATCCAGCACCTGGTCGTGCGTCATATTGTGCAGCCAGTGGGTGATGAAAGGACACTGCAACGGTTCGGTGAACTTATCTTTGCTCTTCAAGCGCTTCTGCAAGTCCTCGCGGGGGTCTCCCACCCAGCTGGGCACGTTGACAAACGCCAATACTTTCTTCTTTAAATCTTTATCGCGGTTCAGCCGGTTCAATGATTCCAGGAACACATCGATACCCTTATTTTTGAACTCATAGCGTCCGCTGGTACCGATAATCAGCGTATCGTCGCCCAAGTCCTCACCCAGCAGGCAGTTTGCCACACGCAGCATGGTGGAACGGGCACGTTTGCGCTTGCCGGTAAAGGTGGCGCCTTTCGGTACAAAATCATCTTCAAAACCGTTCATCAGCACAACATCCGCAGGCTTGTCAAGCAATTCCCTGCATTCGTTGTTTGTGATTTCGCTCACAGTGGTGAAACAGTCCACATAGTGGGCCGTCTGCTTTTCAATGGAATGTTTGGACTGCATGTTCAGCTCCTCCGCCATCTGGTCGCCGTTGTAGGCGAAAAGATAATCGTAAAGCGGCTTGTTGTTGCCAGCTATGGAGCGGCCGATGGACGTGGCATGGGTGGTGAAGATAGTCCCTATCTCGGGAACGGCAGACTGAAGATAGAGGGCGGCCATGCCGGTCATCCACTCGTGTGCCTGGAACACCACTTTGTCCGTTTCCGTCAAATTATAGCGATAGAAGCTCTCTATCACCTTGCCGGTAGCGAAAGCAAACATGGATGCTTCGTCATAATCACCATATCCATGCAGTGAATCCACCTGATAGCGGTTCCACATTTCTGTATAAATCTCATTTTTTTCTGCAAAGAACGGTTGGAAATCAACCAATATAACAATAGGTTCTCCCGGAATGTTCCAGCGACCTACGCGGACGGAAAGATTGTCTTTCAACGCTGCATGTTTTTTCCACGCTGCACAAAGGTTATCAGACTCAATGAACAAAGGGTTCTCTTTTCCCTGCCAGAAATCCGGCCCTATAAAGAATAATCTATCGCGAAATTTAGTCTGTAAAGTATTTGCCCTTGTAGACAAAACTGTATAGATACCGCCTACTTTATTACACACTTCCCAACTCGCTTCGAAGATGTAATCGGGGGTAAGTAGTTCTTTAGTCATATTATGTTATAATCTCTTTATCTTAATTACGGCTGCAAAAGTACGTATTATTCTTTGAAAAATAGCCTTTTAATCGAAAAAACTGATTAAATATGCATAAACAATCGTTTGCGGAATGTCATAGTTTAGCCACAAAAGCCCCATTGGCTCGCCCATCCATGCATTTTTCGTCTAAAATTCCCGAAGTTTCAAAAAAGAATTCCCGGAGTTTTCAGTTGAAGCCCCAGGAATTTAAACAAAAAACCCCAGGGATTTCAATTGTAAATCCCTGGGGTTTATTTTCTTATAATCCGGATTATACCATCAATGCAGCTACCAGCGCCAAAATAGCATAGAATTCAGGAAGCGCGGCGTAAATCATTGTATTGGTCTGTACGTCGTGTCCCTGGGAAATACCCACAATACCGCTAGCACAAATCTGTCCCTGACGGATAGCGGAGAACAGACATACCAGTCCGACACCCAATCCGATGCCCAGCATCAAAGGACCGTCTGTCGCAAAATCCCTGCCCATAGACATCAGGAAAGCCACGAAGCCGTAAAGTCCCTGCGTAGCCGGAAGGGCCGACAAAATCATATAACTTGCTGACTTGGAAGGGTCTTTCTTCAACGCACCTTCTGCCGCACTACCGGCGATAGTTGTACCGAAGCAACTGCCAATTCCTGCAAGGGCCAACATCAGGCCCAGACCGAGATAACCTAAAATTTCATTCATAATGTTTCTATTTTTATTTGTTTTTTAATTTGTTTATTTCTTTACTACTGTAAAAGGTTTATAGGCTTCGCCCTTACCTTCGTAACCGGAATTCTTGAAGTATTCCACAAATGTCAGACGGAGCGGGTGTACAAAGGCACTCAGACAAGACATGGCAATGTTCAGCGTATGCCCGAATATCAGTATCAGACCGCAGAACAGCCATCCCAGGGCCGGACCTGCAGCATCGTTCACCATGAAGGCAAGCTGGTTGAACACGCCTCCAAGCATACCGCCTGCCAAGCCGAGGGCATAGAGACGGATGTAGGAAAGTATATCGCCCATCAATCCGGTTGCCATGTTATAGGTATCCCATACTCCGGCACCGATGTTGACAAATACATTCCGGTGGATATTGTTCAGCAGGTAGATACCGATGGCAGAAACACCGCCAATCACGATAAATGCCCACGTAGACACGTCTTCCGAAATTATTTTGAAGAAGGAAAGTCCGCCGGTGCAGATAAATCCCACCACCAGCAACAGCCATCCCCAAGCACTGAGCGACTCCTTGAAGCCGAAACGAACGGTCTGTCCCACGGCCTTCACCGTCATGGCAATGCAGATGTGCACCGCACCGATAATCAACGCCAGCAGCATTTGCTTGTCATAGGTAGTCTCACCTATCTTACCCACAATCATGAATTCCTTCAGTTTGGCGGGTATCTCCAGGTCAAAGAGGCTTACACCGAAGAAGGTTCCCAATATGGCACCGATGACGGACGTAAATATACCCAACGTAATCACCAGGTTCATCATGCCTTTCATGGACTTGGACATCTTCCTTTTCAAAATGAACCCGAGTGCAATCAGTACCAGACCGTAGCCCGCATCTCCCATACAGAAAGCAAAGAAGAGCGAGAAGAATGGCGCAAGTATCGGTGTCGGGTCGAACTCGGCATATTCGGGCATACCGTACATTTTGGTAAGCACTTCGTACATGCGTGTATAGGCGTTGTTTTTCAGCTTGATGGGAGCATTGTCCTCGCGCTTGGCAGCCCTTATCTCATAATAAGTGCCGCTTTCATCGAGAAGTTTCCTCACATCCGCCTCGCAGTCTTCGGGAATCCAGCCTTCCATCAACACTACGGCACCTTCTGCCATATGTTCGCTGTTCAGCTTGACTTTCAGCAGGTCTATCTCTTCCTGGAGCTGTAGGTTGTACTTCTCCAACGTGCAGTAATTCGCTTTGCAGAATTCTTTCAATCCGGCATGTGCCTGCACAAGGGCCTCTTCCGTATCGGCTTTCTTCCGGCTCAGTTCGGAGAGGCTGAGTGAAGGCAGACGGAGCGGTTCCACATCCAGTTCTACCGGTTGGGGGGTGACGGTCACGAAATAAAGATGTCCGCCGTTCTCTTTCACCACGATGGCATTGTAGTCCTCTGCCCACGCTTCGTTATAGTCTTTCTCCGGGCAGGTATAGAACTGCACGAACCAACCAGCATCTTCCAGCTTGCGGATGGCTCTCCAATCGAAATCGCCCCAGACTTCCATCTGCGCCACATCCTTGTCGATGGCGGGAATCTGCTGGTTCAAGTCTTGTATCCGCGCCTGCAAGTCCTCGTAGAATTTCACCAGAGCATCGGCCGACAACTCTTTATGCACCTTTTCTTCCGGCTGTTTGTCTGCCAGGGTGTGCATGCTCTGAAGCATATTCTTGTAGAGCGTACGCTTCTGCATGAATTGCTGCAAGGTGTCGTCCATCTCGCCGCACTGCCTTTCCACAACGTGCACCACGCCCAGTTCCCGGATTTGTGCCAGAAATGCTTCGTACTCCTTATGATACACAAGGAACGTGAGCTTCTTCATTTTCGTAATCATGCCTCTGCCTCCTTCCTTTTCTCCTGATGGGATTTCATGATTTTCTGCGATGACTTGGAAAGGTTCTCCTCGTCTTCCATAAACCGCTTGATTTTGCGCAGAGCATCCTGATAACCCGGAATCTGTACTTTCTCAAAAAGATTCACCTTCTGGGTGGTCTTTTTACGCGCATGTTCCAACAAGTTCAACTTGGCAACAGTAAATTCACGCTCGATGGCAGTATGTGCCAGTGACTTAAGCAAATGCAGCCCGTCTGCATACCATTTGGGCGCATTGAACAAGCTGTAAGGGCGTATCTCGAAATCTACATTCTCGAGCAACGGCACCCGTACACCGGCAATCTTCTTTACACCGAGATGAACATCGCTGACCTTTATCAATGAAGCGTCGAACTCATTCCAAAGGGCGAACATGGCTTCGTAAGCTTGGATTTCCTTTTCCAACCTCGCGTCCAACGCGGCAGCGTCTCCCTTGCAGCGCTTCACTTCCATACGCAGGGCACTCTCCTTATTCTTAATAATGGGGAGTGTACGCACGCGCACCTTCAGTTGCTTTTCGAGTTGCTGAAGCGAGGTTTTGTTATATTGAAACTTAATAGCCATTTTATTTACGATTTAACGATTTACGATTAGACGACTGAAGCTACTCAATTTCTCAATTTACAGATTTACAATTTCAGTAATATCAATCGTAAACCGTAAATCGTCTAATCGTACATTTATTTAGTTTGCTTTCGGCCAGAACTGGTCCACAAGCTCTTTCTTGATATTCACCTCTTCCGGACGGAAATACTTGCCGAACAGACTCCATGCCACATCGAGCATCTCTGTGGTATCGAGGTTGACATCGATGGCCAGTAGCTGGTTGGAGTAGTCCTTGGCAAAGGCAAGGGTACGTTCGTCGTAGTTCGTCAGGTCGAAACCGTTTTCAAGCTTGGTTTTGGCGTTGGCGGCATCGGCGTACAGACGTACGGCGGCATTCATCACCTGCGGATGGTCCTTACGTGTCTTTTTGCCCGTAACAAGCTGTTTCAGACGGGACAAGGAACGGAACGGGTCAACGATAACCTTACCGATGTCGCTGTCACGACGGAGGAACAACTGGCCTTCCGTGATATAACCCGTATTGTCGGGCACGGCATGCGTAATGTCGCCACCGGACAGAGTCGTCACCGCAATAATCGTGATGGAACCGCCGCTTGGGAACTGCACCGCCTTTTCGTATATCTTCGCCAAGTCCGAATAAAGGGATCCCGGCATGGAGTCCTTCGAAGGAATCTGGTCCATACGGTTGGATACGATGGCGAGCGCATCGGCGTAGGAAGTCATATCCGTCAGCAGCACCAGCACCTTTTCATTATTGTTTACAGCAAAATACTCGGCCGCCGTCAGTGCCATATCCGGAATCAGCAGACGCTCTACCGGAGGATTCTCGGTGGTATTCATAAAGCTGACGATACGGTCGAGCGCACCGGCATTGGAGAATACGTTCTTGAAGTAAAGGTAATCATCGTTCGTCATACCCATACCGCCAAGGATAATCTTGTCAGTCTCCGCACGCAGAGCCACATTCGCCATCACCTGGTTGAAGGGCTGGTCGGGGTCGGCAAAGAACGGAATCTTCTGTCCGGACACCAGCGTATTGTTCAAGTCGATACCTGCAATACCGGTTGCAATCAGTTCCGAGGGCTGCTTACGGCGCACCGGATTCACGGATGGACCGCCAATTTCCACCTCCTCGCCTTCAATGGCCGGACCACCGTCGATGGGGTCGCCAAAGGCGTTGAAGAAGCGTCCGGCAAGCTGCTCGCTCACTTTGATTGTAGGAGCCTTGCCCAAGAATACTACCTCTGCATTGGTGGGAATACCTTCCGTACCCTCAAACACCTGCAAAGTCACTTCGTCGCCGGCAATCTTCACCACCTGGGCCAGCTTGCCGTTTACGGTCGCCAACTCGTCATACCCCACTCCGGTTGCCTTCAGCGAACACGTAGCTTTCGTAATCTGAGTAATCTTGGTATATATTTTTTGAAATGCTTTTGTTGCCATCTATTTATTTACAATTTAGCAATTTACTATTTACTATTTAAATCTCTGCCATCCTATTCTACTATTTTCCTATCTACAACCTCCGTACACCTGCATCCGCAAGGCAAATAGTAAATTGTAAATAGTCACATAGTACATCCTTAGGCTTTACGTTCCTCAACCAGTTCCTGCAACTGCTTATGGAACTTGTCGTATTCTTCCGACTTAAACTTCGAGTAGTTCATCTGCTTACAGATGTTAATCATTTTCTTGAAGTAATCCATTACTTCGTTGAAGTTGTCGAACTCAAATTCTGTATGACAGATTTCTATTACCATATTCAGAATCTCCTCCTGACGCTCCATCGGGGTCACGGCATCAATTTCATCAAAGGCATCCTGCTGCAGAATAACGAAGTCAATCAATTCCGATTTCCAGAAAGTCACGTGATACTCTACGGGCACACCGTCGTCACCCAAGATGTTGATTTGCTCGGCAATCTCCTTACCACGCTGCAAACGGGTCTTGATTTCATTCACCTTGCCAATCCACTCACCGTTGATGTGCTTGGTGATATACTCTTCAAATTCAGGGTATTCTATATATTTGGAATACGAGTCAATCGGGTTTACGGCAGGATAACGCTTCTTGTCGGCACGGTCTTGCTCAAGGGCATAGAAGCAGCGTGCCACCTTCTTCGTATTCTCGGTTACCGGCTCCTTCAAGTTACCACCGGCAGGCGATACCGTACCGATGAAAGTAATGGAACCGGACTCGCCGTTGTTCAGCTTCACATAACCCGCACGGCCGTAGAAGTTGGAGATGATGGAGGACAAGTCCATCGGGAAGGCATCGGGACCGGGCAACTCCTCCATACGGTTGGACATCTCGCGCAATGCCTGCGCCCAACGTGAAGTGGAGTCCGCCATCAGCAGTACCTTCAATCCCATGCTTCGGTAGTATTCTGCAATCGTCATAGCCGTGTAGACAGATGCCTCACGGGCAGCCACCGGCATGTTCGAAGTATTGGCAATGATAATCGTACGTTCCATCAGCTTCCGTCCCGTATGCGGGTCAACCAATTCGGGGAATTCTGTAAAGATTTCCACAACCTCGTTGGCACGCTCACCGCAGGCAGCGATGATTACGATGTCCGCTTCCGCTTGTTTTGAAATGGCATGCTGAAGCACCGTTTTTCCAGTACCGAACGGACCGGGGATAAAACCCGTACCACCTTCCACAATCGGGTTTACGGTGTCGATTACACGCACACCGGTTTCCAGCAATTTGAAAGGACGCGGTTTTTCCTTATAGTTGGTCATGGCGCGCTTCACGGGCCATTTCTGTATCATGTTCACCCGGATGTCATTACCTTCGCTATCCGTCAGCACTGCAATGGTATCCTCAATGCTGTAATCACCTTCCTTTGCAATTGATTTCACGGTGCACACACCTTTCTGTTCAAAAGGCACCATGATTTTCAGAGGTTGGAAGTTTTCGTCCACTTGTCCCAGCCAGGCAGCGGCTTCCACTTGGTCGCCCACCTTTGCCAAAGGCACAAAATGCCATTTGCTTCCTTTATCCAGCGGATAGGTATATTGCCCGCGTTTCAAGAAAACACCGTCCATCTTATCGAGGTTGTTTTGCAGACCGTCGTAGTTTTTCGAAAGCATACCGGGCCCCAGTGTTACTTCGAGCATATGTCCGGTAAACGCAGCTTCGGCCCCCACTTTCAGTCCGCGGGTACTCTCAAATACCTGCACGTAGACCTGGGTACCTACTACCTTAATCACCTCCGCCATCAACTTGTCTCCTCCGGTCGAGATATAACAAATCTCATTCTGCGCTACCGGTCCGTCGACGACGAGGGTCACCATGTTGGCTATTACGCCACTAACAGTTCCTTTTGTTGCCATATATTTTTAGTTGTTTATTTTATCTGAATTCTGCGGGTATCTGCACCTCGTCTTTCAAGGCAGCGATAATGCTGCGGAACAGTTGGTTACCCTTCTCTTTATCCAACGAAATCCACCGTTCTATCATCTCCAGCTGTAGCAGGAAGACAAACAGACGTTCCACGGTAAAGTAATCGAAGAATGTGGCCTCCTCCATCCAGTCCCAGCGAAGCTGGTCCAGTTTCTTTTCCCGGTCCACCAGTTCCTCCGTCTCACTGATTTTCACCAGCTGCTCCAGATAATCCACCTCAGTACCCAGACCGAAGTCACGGGCATTGGAAGTACGCAGAGCCTCGCACACTTCCGTATCACCCACAATCAGCGGAGCAATGTCCAGCTTGAACTTACGTGCTGTGAGCGCCACCAATATATTATTGAGAGTGAGGTTGAAGCCAAACCAGGAAGACACAAACTGATTCCTGGATTCCATAGCATAGGCGTAATAGAGCGCTGCCAGGCGGTCTTCATACAAGAAACCGTCCTCGGCAGGCAGGCTGAAGTATTCGGAAATGAACGTAGAGAGATAAGATGGGAATACACTGTCAGAGACTTCGTCGCCATCCTTCAGTTGTGAGATATATTCCACCAGTTCCTCCGACGAATAGTTTCCGCGCGGGTCGATGGCAGCATCCTTATCCTTCAATAGTTTCAAGACATTCGCATTATCGAATTTCAGATAAAACAAATCTATCAACTTTTTATCATCTTCCGACAAGGCAGGATATAGTTCCGTCTTGAAATCGGCTACTGTATAGCTCAGTTTACTGTCTTCCAGAGTAAGTTCAGGCAAACCGGCTACCAAGTAATAGTATTTACTCATAATCCTGTGGGAGTTTTTAGAACAGCATTTCCACTAATTGCGGACGCAGGAATTCCTTGAAGTAATTCATAAATTCTTCTTCGCCAAAGTTCACCTTGTACGAACCATCGGCAGGCGATACGGAGAACAAGGTTTTGATGCCATTCACTTGCTCAATCTTCACACCCTTGTCCAGCAGGTCTTTCGCCTTCGCTGCGAAATATTTTGTCAAGCCTTCCGCATCGGCAGTAGAGATAACGATTGGTTCGTTCACACTCCATTTGGACGCCAATGCAACGATGAAGGCATTAAGATAATCCTTGTTTGCAGCAAATGCCTTTACATCGGCATTCACAATGTTGTCCGTCACCAACGTAGCGATTTCGGACTTCAGAGCATTCACAGCCTGACCGGCAAACAACTTTAATTCAGATTTTGTATTCTCTGCCAGTTCATCGGCAGACTTATGAGCGGTAGCCACGATAGAATCCGCTTCCTTGTGAGCATCCTCTATAATTCTCTTGGCTTCTTCCTGAGCTTTTGCGATAAGTTTCTGTGCCTCTTCGTTTCCTTTCTCTACGCCTTCGCGGTAGATCTTATCGGTCAGCTCTTGAATCTTGTTTTCCATATTTGCAGGAGTTATTATATGATTTATATTACAATATTAATTGCGTGATTTTTTCCCTTCCTATTAGATTCACGCCAAATTTACAAAAATCCATTTGATATTGAATAGAAAGAAAGGAAGAAAAGTTCTTGCTCTTCCAAAAAAAACTCATTTTACACCAACTTTGTTCTGTAATGATAACAAAAGAATGACAAAAGAAGCAGAAAAATACGTATGCAACAACGCATGACAGGGATTAAGGGGAGCAGTTCCGGAGGTATATAAACGAACAAAGCCTCCGTATCCTTATCAGACACG
>NZ_QSOX01000002.1:0-303 GCF_003466325.1 Bacteroides sp. 4_1_36 | reverse complement strand
AAACGAACAAAGCCTCCGTATCCTTATCAGACACGGAGGCTTCTTCTGAAAACGGCGACTACCTACTCTCCCACTGTTACGCAGTACCATCGGCGTGACCGGGCTTAACTTCTCTGTTCGGAATGGGAAGAGGTGGAACCCCGGTGCTGTAGTCACCTGAATAAGGCAGACATGATGAGAAAAAAGTAAAGTGTCCATACATTGCTGAACGTATATACCTCCATACACGGAAGGCAAAAAGTGAACGGGCAATTAGTAATGCTCGGCTATGACATCGCTGCCTGTACACCTGCATCCTATCAA
>NZ_QSOX01000019.1:0-98512 GCF_003466325.1 Bacteroides sp. 4_1_36 | reverse complement strand
TATGCCCATCTGCAAGCTTCGGGGTTTATCAACGACCATCTGACGGATTGCATTTGCCGAAATCAGAAACAATAAAACAAAGAAATATACAGAAGCAAGCAAAACATCAACACAAAGCGGTCACCCTCCCCCATCGGAAAGGCGACCGCTTCAGTGTTATAAAATCTGTTTCTCAGTATGTAATACACTGAGAAGAAATGTTATTCTATTCCGATACTATGGCATACGGGAAAAAGGATGAACGTAAACTCATAATCAGCGTATGGCACCAGGTATTCCGGACGGGCTATACGTCCCCAACTGTCTTCGCAACCCAGACCAGCTTGCACCTTGTCGATACAGAGATTAGTCAAATCAGCTTCATCCACCTCTTGCGAGTGTCCTTGCTCTTTGCTCCAGCCTTCATCTAAAGACTCGATGGTATAGTGCAAGGCAGATGCGGAGAAGGGAGCGGCCGCCACAATCTTGATGCCATTACCAGACTGATCCAACATCTTCCACCAACGAATATCGGTCTTTGTTCCATTTTCCTGCGGACGGATGTAGGGATAGAACTGCTCAGCCACACTTTGGCGATAAATGCCTAAGTCGGCGCAATGATTACGGTCAATATAGTTTTCAACCGGACCGCGTCCATAGTATTCAACGGTTTCAAAGCTGCGCGGCATAGGCATCTGCAGACCGAAACGGAACATGTTCGATACTTTGGCATTCTTGTCGGCAGTCAGCTTCTGGGTCACCTTGACGGCACCGGCATTGTTGATGACATAAACAAGGTTCAGCTTAGCTGAAACACCCGGCATGTCGTAAGCAGATTCTACAATCACCTGATTGTTCTCCGTGCGCTGTTTGAAAGAGGTCAGTTTGATTTCCGGATTCTTCCAAGCGATATATTTGCGTTGCAGATTGGCACCGTAGTCGTTGTCAACAGGCGCACGCCAGAAGTTTGGTTTTAAAGCCTCGCCGTCTTTAATCATATCCCGGCCATTCACTTCGTACTTAGTCAGATAACCGTTGTGCTTGTTGATTTCTACACGGAAAGCATCACCGGAGACGATGAGGTAGTTCCAATCGTTATCCTGTACTTGGGGAGCCGTCATCTCGATATTGCTCTGTTCGCAGTTCTTCAATTCCATGGAAGGAGCTTGGTAAGGATTGAGCGTCAACTGGTCTTTTGCCACTACATGTCCGGCGGAAAGCAATCCTTCACGGTTCTTCAGCTTATAGGAAACATTCAGCAACCACTCGGTGCATTGGCAAGTCTTGCCCAAGTCCAACTTGATTTTGGCTGTCTGTTGGGGAGCTACATTCAGATTATCCACACGACCGGTCCGTATCACCTTACCGCCTTTCAGTACCTCCCACTCCATATAATAGGCAGAAAGATCACGGAAGAAGTATTCATTGAACACATTGATTTCGCCGTTCTTCAAGTCGGCCGGAGTAGTCCAGATGTCCTGATAGATACGGCCTACCTCATACATGTGGGGATTGGGCACACGGTCGGGGCTGATAAGACCGTTATCGCAGAAGTTACCGTCGCTGGCATCAAAACGGTTAAAGTCACCGCCGTAGGCATAAATCATCTTACCGTTTTTTCCTGTCCAACGTACAGACTGATCAACAAAATCCCAAATAAAGCCACCTTGGAATTTGGAATATTTACGCACCAAATCCCAATATTCTTTAAAACCTCCTTGCGAGTTTCCCATCGCATGAGCATATTCGCACTGAATCAGGGGCTTTGTCATAGAATCATCCTCACTGTATTTCTTACATCCGTCATAGCCATAATACATCGGGCAATAGATGTCTGTCTTGCCTGTTTTACCGGCTTGTTCATATTGTACGGCACGGCTCGGGTCTTCAGCCTTTATCCAATCGTAGGCAGCTTCGAAATTAGCGCCATAGCCGGCTTCGTTGCCCAAAGACCAGAAAATGATGCTGGGATGATTGAAGCTACGCTGCACATTGCGCTGGTTACGCTCCATATGTGCTTTCCTATAGTCCTCACGTTTGGCAAGTGTCTCTTCCCCATAACCCATTCCGTGGGATTCGATATTGGCTTCGGCCACTACGTAAATACCATATTGGTCGCAGAGGTCGTACCAGAGATTATTGTCGGGATAGTGGCAGGTGCGCACGGCATTCAGGTTGAACTGCTTCATCACCTGAATATCCTGAATCATGCGTTCGCGAGAAATGACGTAACCACCGTCCGGATCCATCTCGTGGCGGTTGGCTCCCTTGAAGAGAACGGGCTGGCCGTTGACAAGTATCTGACTTCCTTTCAGCTCTATCTTTCGGAAGCCCACCTTTACGGGAATCACTTCACTGCTGCCTTGCAAAGTGGCACGCAGGGTATACAAGTAGGGCGTTTCTGCCGTCCACTTATGAGGATTCTCCACATTTATCAAGGCAGTAGCGTTACCTTTGGCGACAGCTGTAGCCACCTGTTTTCCGGCAGCGTCCAGCAGTTCAAGACTGATATTGCCGCCACCCTTCACATCAAGCTGTACTTTCAGGGAACCGTTCTTATAAGCAGTATCCAAATCGGGAGTGACACGGATGTCCTGAATGCGCTTCTTGTCACGGGCATACAAGTAGCAATCGCGCCCTACACCGCTATAACGGAAGAAGTCCTGGTCTTCCAGATACGTCCCGTCACACCAGCGGAATACCTGAAAGGCTATCAGATTCTTTTGTCCCGGCTTCAAGTAGGGTGTCAGGTTGAATTCAGCCTCCAGTTTGCTGTCCTCACTATAACCTACGTACTTGCCGTTTACCCACAAATACATATTGGAAGTCACGGAACCGAAATGAGCAATGATGTCCTTACTCTTCCAGTCGGCAGGTATTACAATCTCACGACGGTAGGAACCTACATTGTTATTCTCCGTTGGCACCTGCGGTGGATTGTTCTTGAACTGATTGCGCCAGGCATATCCGGTATTCACGTAGATAGGGGCGCCGAAACCGTTCAGTTCCCACATACCGGGAACGGCCATATCGCTCCATCCCTTGTCGTTGAACCCCACTTTCCAGAAATCCGTGGGACGGGCATCGGCATTCTTCACCCAGAAGAATTTCCAGATACCGTTCAGAGTCATGTAATTGGAAGAATGTTCTTTTGCTCCACGAGCCGCAGCATCTGCCGACTCATAGGCAAAATAGTTGGTGTGCATCGGAGCACGGTTCACGGCATTTACTTCAGGGTTTTGCCATTCAGTGAAGGACTGTGCGCTTGCGGCAATGGCAAAAGTCGCAAGCAGTCCGGTAATGAAATGTTTCTTCATGGTAAATAGTTTATAAAAATTAGCAACGGCATACAAGCAGAACCGGTATGCCGTCACAAAGATACGCCTATCCTATAATTAAAAGGAAGAATAATCGTTCAAAAAAGGCTGAATTTAATTCTTTAAATAAGTGTTCATAACTAGTTCACATAATTAAATAGGTGACTAAATGGGAATTTATTTTGATTGAGTACTTATCCGCAAACGATAGACTCCGAACGAACGGGGCTGAAGCTCCAGGCTCAGAGAACGGGAAGCCACCTCCACCGGACGAATACGTGGAACAATAGCCTCCTGCTCCAGTGTATTCTTGGCTTTCCAGTCATCACTTTGCAAATAGGTGCAGGAACCCGAGACAAGCTGCCGCTTCTTCAATCCGCTGAACTCTATCTGTACCTTCTCCGATCTGCTGCCCGCATTGACAAGCTTCAGAATTACTTCTCCCGTAGGAGCATCCAGCACTGCCGATGCATAAAGGCTGTCCTGCCCCGTCACGGGTTTTCCGTCCATTTGCAGGTTCAGCACATCTGTTCCGGCATTCATACCGTACATCTGCTGTACGTAATAGTTGGGAGTCCGCATCATACGGAGATTGTCGAACCAAATCAAATCGGGATTCCACTGCCAGGCATCCACATGGGCAAACAACGGAGCATAGGTAGCCAGGCGCACCACATCGGCATTACGTTCCAGTCCCGTCATAAAAGCTGCTTCGGACAGTGCCGCCAAGAAATTATTGGCTTTCCCGGTGGGGTGGTCATGCGATGCATATTCACCGGCAAAGACTTTCGGTCCTTTACGGTCATAGTCATCATAGCGGGCAGCATTGGCAAAGAACCAGTCGGGAGCCATATAATAATGCTCGTCCACCAAATCCACCCCGATGCGTTTCATTTCGGGCCATAGGTAATCGAACTTGTCCCCATCTGCACTCGGACCGGAAGAACCTACAATCTGCATATCGGGATATTCCGCACGGATGGCTTTCGTGAACACTTCCAGACGCTCGGGATAGACTTCCCCCCACTGTTCATTGCCGATGGCAATCATTTTCAGACCGAACGGTTCGGGATGTCCCATATCGGCACGCACCTTTCCCCACTTGGAGGTTGCAGCACCGTTGGCAAACTCGATGAGGTCGAGGGCATCCTGCACGTACGGGCCGAGTTCTCCAAGGGGAACCACTTCGTTGCTTTCGTATTGGCAGGACAGCCCGCAGCTCAGTACCGGCAGAGGCTCTGCACCGAGGTCTTCACTCAGCAGGAAATATTCGTAAAAGCCAAGTCCGTAACTCTGGAAATAATCCGGGAAAGCTTTATGCTTGAATGTATAGTTCCAGCGATTTTCGTTCAAAGGACGGTTCTCTACCGGACCCACGGAATTCTTCCATTGATAACGGGTGGCAAGGCTGTTGCCTTCGATGATGCAGCCACCGGGAAAACGGAATACTCCGGGATTGAGGTCATAGAGGGCTTGTACCAAGTCGGCACGCAATCCATTCTCACGCTTCTTCCAAGTGTTCACCGGGAAGAGAGAGATGTGGTCCATATCTACCGTACCCTCCGTCTGCAACACAACACGCAGACGCGAGCGAACATCGGTAAAAGGAGCTTTCAGCACAGCCGTCAGCTTCTGCCATTCACTGCCTTTCACTTCCAGTTCCTTCTTCAGGAGATTCTCTCCGTTGGAATTCACCAGTTCGACGGAAAGCTTCATTGGTTTGGTATCCGGCGTACGGACATAGGCGGAGAAACGGTAATCTTCTCCTTTTTTCAGGCCGATGCCACGATAACCTTCATTATCCAGTCCGGCACGCAAAAGACAGCCGTCATTGGTAATGCGCACATAATGCGGATTGCGGTCGAAGCAGGGCCGCTCGTCCTGTACCGTCACCTCGCCGAAAGGTATCCACCCCACCAGCGGCTGCGGGAACTCAAAAGAGCGGTTCTTTACCAGTTCGGCATACAAACCACCGTCCGCACCGAAATTAATGTCTTCGAAGAAGATTCCATACATGGCAGGATTTATCCGAGCCGTCGGTTTTGATACATCAACAGTCATCACATGCTGTTGCGCCTGCATGCCAAGAACAACGAACAATGTCAATAGAAATAAAAGTCTTTTCATGGTTTTAATCTGTTTATAACGATAGCATAAGCTAAATTATGACGACATACTTACCTATTCTACATCAATCCTATTTACCGGCAACCATACATCCATCTTGCCCTCACCCCGGTGTGCCCATGCATAATAAGGTATCAGGGTCAGCGTCACATCTCTGGTTGCCAACTTTCCGGCAGCATCAAAACCAAGAGCCTGCACTTCTGTGGTAATTTCGTTGATGCCATACAGCAGTTCGGGCTTCTCCGTCACCTGGAATTTCGGATGACGGTTCAGGATGATATTCTGTATATTAAAATCATTATCGGCCCACTCGGCACAATAAACGATAGGACCACGCTCAACGGCCACCCGTCCACGGTCGGCAACCACTTTTTCATTGGCTTTCACCACACGGGGGTGCATGTCGAAATGCACCTCTACCACATCCCCTTTCTTCCACTTCCGGTCTATCCGGAGATAGCCTTTACGAAGTTCACCGGTCACCTCCTCGCCATTCACCAATACACGATAGCCCAACTTCAGGTCGTCGGCATACGAATAAAGGTCACTCGGAAGTACACTGCCGCGCACCCAACCCGGAATACGGATATTCATCGTAAACGGCAGGTTGCCCTGAGCCACCTTCACACGAATATCTCCGTTCCAGGGGTATCCGGTTTCCTGCTCCAGCACCACTTTCTTTTCATTCAACTTCAGCTCGGCACGGTTGGACAAGAAAAGGTTGACGTACACCTGATTGTCTTTCACGGCATACACATATCCCGGCAAAGAAGGAATGAACCGGCTGATGTTGCTAGGACAGCAGGCACAACCAAACCACGGCTGGCGTGTAATCGTATGGTCGGCATTAAAGTGATACTTACCATCGCAAGACAACGGATTGGGATAGAAGAACTTGCCTCCGTCCAATGAAACGCCGGAGATTAATCCGTTGTAAAGCGTACGTTCCAGCACGTCGAAATACTTGGAATCGCCATGCAGCAGAAAGAGGCGGTAATTCATGTAAACATTGCCGATGGCGGCACAGGTCTCATTGTAGGCAGTCAGATTCGGCAATTCATAGTTATCACCGAAAGCTTCGCCCGTGTGACGCGCACCGATACCGCCGGTAATATATATCTTCTTGCCGACGATATTCTCCCATATCTTGTCGATAGCCTTGATGTAGGAGCTGTCACCCGTAATGGCAGCCACATCAGCCATACCGGAATACATGTAACCGGCACGTACGGCATGTCCCACTGCCTCTTCCTGCTCCAGTACAGGCTTGTGCGACTGCAAATAGATGTCCTTGCGTGCCGTAGTGCCGCGCGCGTCGAGGAAGAACTTGGCCTGGTCGAGATATTTCTTATCTCCTGTCACGGTATAGAGGCGTACCAATGCCATTTCGGCAATCTGATGTCCGGGAATCACACGCTTCTGTCCGGGGCCTTCACCGATATTCTTGCATACGCAGTCGGCATAACGGATAGCTATATCCAGGAAGTTCCGCTTGCCTGTAGCTTGATAATAAGCCACAGCCCCTTCCACCATGTGACCCAGATTATAGAACTCGTGGCTCAAATTCTCCACCTCCGACCAGCGTTCCGGCCCCGACCAATCGTGCGGATGCTTGGGGTTCATGGTACGTGCGGTGTAAAGATACCCGTCCGGTTCTTGGGCGGCGGCCACTATGACCAATACGCTGTCGATATATTCTTCCAGTTTCTTGTCCGGGTAAGTCTGCAAGGAGTAACTTGCACCTTCAATCGTCTTATAGACATCCGTATCGTCAAAGGAGAAGCCTCCCACCTTATACTCATCACTGGGATGAGTAGCTTTCACAAAGTTTTCATAACGTCCCGTTTCCTCACACTTACTGAAAGCCAACGGGATGGTTACCTCGCGGCTTGCCTTCAAGCGTTGTCCCCAGAAACTGTCCGTCACCTTCACTGAAGTGAAAGGAACCGGGTCGATGGGATAACCGGAATGCAAAGTCTGTTGCTTTTGTGCCGACACACTGCCGGTCATGGCTGCAACAAGTGCCAAAGTCAATAATCGTATCATATCTTTTAAGTTTTTAAGTTCTTAAGTTCCCACGCACGGAATTACACGGATTTATCCTTATTTCCCCTTATTCTCATGGATACGTATCACCGTAAACGAATAGGCAGGCAAGGTATAAGGAAACTCCGTACCGCCGATGTCGACGAAGGCGGAAGTCACGGAACGTGCCTGCTTGTCTTTCGGGTCACCCGTCAGGAGCGTCTTCACTGCCGAGGGATTCTGCAAGTCGATGCCCTTCAGCTTCACTGTAGAGGAAACCTCCACCGGAAGCAGGTTCACCAGCTTTACGATATGGTCACCCGTGGCCTCATCCTTTACCACCGAAACGCCGACGCGCTTGCGGACAGCCTCTTGCCCATTACTCAGTGTGATGTGCGAGGTGATGTACTGCGTACCCGCATTCTGTCCGTACATCTGCTGTGTGTAGTAGCCCACGGTAGGCTTCACCTCCGTGTTATTGAAATAAATCAAGTCGGGATTCCACTGCGTATGCCCTTCCTTTGCCAGCAACGGAGCGTATGAGGTCATTTCCACCACATCGGCATTACGTTCCACAGAAGTCAGATAGAGGGCTTCTGCCAACGCTGTCTCTATGTTGTTGGGACGTCCGGGCAGGTGGGCGGCATATTCGCCCAGATAGACCTTGGACTTGGTACGGTCATAACGGTCGTAGTAGTCCTGGTTGTGAATCATCCAGCCCGGATCCACGTAATAGTGTTCGTCCACCATGGGCACGCCCATTTCCGTGGCAAGGCGCCAGCCCTCCGCATAGTCCGTGCCTTCGTAGAAGGGACCTACGGTGCCGACAACCGTAATCTCGGGATGCTTCTCCCTGACAGCCTTGTATATCATGGCAAAGCGCTCCTCAAACACTTCGGTAATCATATCCTCGTTGCCGATGCCGATATACTTCAGATTGAAAGGCTTGGGATGGCCTGCCTCAGCACGCTTCCTGCCCCACACGGTGCGGCGTGCATCGCCGTTGGCATACTCTATCAGGTCGAGCACATCCTGGATATAGGCAGGCATCTCTTCCATCGGGATGCCACCCTGCTGGCCGTAGCGCATCAGTTCCTTGTTGGCCCCCTGCGGACAGTTGTCGGCATAGTGCGAGTGTGTGCCCGAATTCTGGCACGGCACGCCCGCTGCCAATACCGGCAGAGGTTCGGCACCTATATCTTCACAGAAGCGGAAGTACTCGAAGTAGCCCAGTCCGCGTGTCTGATGATACCCCCACAGATTGCGCAACGGCTTACGCGCTTCGAGCGGTCCGATAGAGCCTTTCCAGTCATAGATATTATCAATGCCGTCGCCATGAGCCACGCAGCCACCGGGGAAGCGGACGAAGCGTGGATGCAGGTCGGCAAGCGTCTGCGCCAGGTCGGCACGCAAGCCGTTCTTATGGCCCTTGAATGTATTTTGCGGAAAAAGGGAAATCATATCGAGATGCAGTGTCCCCACCGTCTGCGGCTGGAGCGAGAGGACGGCGGCACGCACGTCGGCATTCGCCGTCAGCACCGTCTGCTGTTTCTTCCACTCTTTGGAGGACACATTGACGGAAGAGCGGGCAATCTCACGGCCCGTCTGGTCGAGCAGGCAAACAACCACCTTGCCTCCCTTGCTGCCCGGTGCCACGCGGGCGAAGAGAGAGAAATCGTACTTCTCCCCTTTCTTCAAGCTGATGCCGTCGAAACCGTCGTTCTGCAATGTCACTCCGGGACGCGCCTCCAATACGGCATAATGAGGGTTATTGGGATGAATGGGGTCGGCAGCGGCAATGGTAACGGCAGCCGAAGTATTCCCCTCTTTCACCGCCCAGGCATATGTGCCGTCCCAACCTTGGTGTGAACCGTCCTTAGACGAATACTCGAAGTCGCGGTTCTGTACCAGCTCGGCATACAGTCCTCCATCCGCAGCATAGTTGATGTCTTCGAAGAAAATACCTATCAGATGCTTGCTGATGGTTTTTGCACATTCCGTCTCCACTTCGATAGTCGCCTCCACCGGTTTCAGTCCGGCAAAACGTACGGGGTCTTGCTCGGTACGTTCGGCATGGAGTGCCTGGCGGTACTTCTTATGCTCTGCAAAGGAGATGACACGCTGCACCGTGGCATACGGTACACGCTGCATCCAACCCTGCTGTACGGTACCGTTCAGCAGAACCTCCTTCCGCACGTTAGGATAGACCTCCGCCGGCCGGTATTCGGCAAGGCGAGAACGGTCAAAGTATTTCTGCGCTTTCCATTGCAGCAAGTCGGGAGACTCGACGTATGCAAGGGAGTTTCCGCTTTCCGTCAGTTCCCAGATACAGTGCCAACGGTCGTCGGCACGGGTCTGCATCAAGTGCGGTTTCAGCATCCGCTTCATTTGCCCCCAGGGGCCGAAGTCCGAGTTGACAAAGGAGCTGCCCTCTGCCACGCTGAACCATCGGTTGCCATTGGGACTCCAGGCTAGTTTCAGACCGCCACTGCCGTCGGCATGGGAGTAGGAAAAGAGATAGACTGAATCGGGTTCATTCGCCACTCCATTCGTTATAGCCTGCAAAGGAACGGTCAGTGTCAAGAACAGACACAAGGACAATAATTTCAAGAATCTATTCATGGTATTAAGTCGGTATTAATCATTCACATTTAGTTCGATAGTCACAATCAGCCGTATTCTGAATGCCATTCAGTCGTATAGTGAATAGGGTTCAGTCGTATAGTGAATGCCATTCAGTATACGACTGAATCAGGACAATTATAAACCTTTGATAATCAAAGATTTGCAAAAGGAGTAATCCGTTATGACATATCATTACAAAACAAGGGTTGCTCCATGCCTTCTTTATTCCACGATTACCGCCCCTCCCTGCGGCTGAACCGTGAGTTGCAGAGAGCCGTCAGTCTTTATCTTCTGCAGCTTTAATTGAGGCTGCATCTTCTTGTCATCACTATACAGAGACACCTCTTGTCCTGCCAGCATAGGAAGGTCAAGTTTCAGTTTCAACGGTTCCACCGTTGCATTGGCAGCGGCTATGTACCACGTGTTTCCATGACGACGGGCAAGAACAATATATCTCCCCGGATAGCCGTCAATGAAACGGGTCTCGTCCCAAGTAGTGGGCACTTGTTTCATAAAGTCGAGGCAGATTTGCGGAGCATCCGTCAAGTTATTAGGTGCCAAGGCGAAGTTCTGGATAGGATTTTGGAACAGCACTGCCGTTGCCAGCTGAAAGATGTCCGTGGTGCGGCGAATAGTTCCGCCATCGTTGCTGCGGTTCAAACGCTTGTTCAGGAACACACCGCCAAACTCCATGCATCCCACAGCATTGCGGATGAAAGGGTGCAGCGTGGCATTGAACGCCTCGTTATCACAGAAATGCTGGCTAAATACCAGATTCTCGGAAGCCAGCACCGCCTCGCTGCCTACGTAATTGGGATACATCCGTTCCCAGCCGCGAGGCAAGGTACAGCCGTGGAAGATAACCATCAGACCGTGGTCGTCGGCATCGCTCAGAATCTCCTCGTACAAACGCAGGGTCTCTTGCTTGTCACCGCCGAAGAAGTCTACTTTGATACCCTTCACACCCTGGCTTTGCAACCAGCGCATCTCTTGCTTGCGGGCAATGGAGTTATCCATCCGGTTGACGGGACTCTGCTCTATATCGTTCCAGTAACCACTGGAGCTATACCACAAGAATACCTCCACACCCTTGCTACGGGCATACTTGATAAACTGTTCCATGCGGTCGCGACCGATGTTGTTGTCCCACCAGTTGTCAATCAATACATATTCGTATCCCATGGCGGCTGCCAAGTCAACATAGCGCACCTGGTCGTCGTAGTTGATGCTGCCGTCCTGCCAGAGAATCCAGCTCCATGTGCCACGGCCCGGCTTGTAATCATGGGTGGTGGTATAGCGTGGTTCCACTACATCCCAGGGGACGGTGGTTTCCACAATCGGCTTCAAGGTTTCCCCCACCGTCACAGTACGCCACGGCGTGGAGCCCGGCAGGGAAAAGGCAGGTGCCACCGTTCCATTGCCGTTGTTCTCTTCCGGCATGGGGAAAGCAATGCGATACACGCCGTTATCCCAATCACTCAAACGCGAGCCACAATAACGGCTGTCCACTCCGGTTTCACTGAGCAGTACCCAGCCGTCATCCCCCACCTTGAACAAGCAGGGAAATGTATATCCATGTCCATAACCCGAACGTTCGTTCATCGGGGCATCTGCCTTATATTCTTCTTCGTAACTGGGTTTGGTACGCTTCCACCCTATCATGGCGTCGCTCTGCGGACAAAGGAAAGTGGTGGTCTGCGACGGGAAGCGGAAGCCGGTCCGTTCGCTGTTCACCGTGACGCTTCCTTTTCCCTGCTCCCTCGGCAGGGTGTAACGGAAAGCCACGTCATTGTTGCTGACGCGGAAAGTTATCTGCACATTCTTCCCCTCACCGTTGACGAATGAACAAAGCAATTCGTTTGCCCGGTAATGGATGTGCGAAGCTTTGATTCGGGATTGTTCATAAACCGTATCGAAAGCTGTGACTTTATGTTCCTTCAACTGCAATCCTCTATAGAAATCACCCACATTTGTCTCCATCCCCAAGGGAGAAGATTCCAGCATTTGCTTTCCATTGTAGGTGACGGCGTAAGACACTTCGCCGTTGGCTGACGGGCAGGATACCGTAAGCTGCAATTTTCCATCCGGACCATTGACAGATACACTCTGTGCTGCCAGCGGACCTGAGAGGGCAAACAACCAAACCAGTAATTTCAATCTATTCTTCATGGTATTAAATTATTATGTTATATCATTAAATTAAAAGGTAGGCACCACCGGCCTGATGGTTCCGTCTTCATTGAACTCCATCCGGTCTATGCAGACTTCACGATGAACGCCGGGGCCATCTTTCAAGTACCATTTATTAATACGGTGGTAAACGATTCTCCACTCATCTGTACCGGGAATCTGCAATACAGCGTTGTGTGCCGGACCGTAAATTTCCTTTTCCGGATTCTGAATCAGCACAACGGGTTGCTTGGCAACTTCGATAGGACCGAGCGGCGACTTGGATGTACCGTATGCCACATGGTAATTGGGCGAACCGGTATCGTCTACCGACCACATGAAATAGTAGAGCCCGTTGCGATAAAAGACATAGGCTGCTTCGCGGAAAGCATAGTCCTGCAAGGTGCCTCCCGCCGGTGTCATCACCGTAACGGTATTTTCCTTGATGGACACCATATCGTCGTTCAGCTCGGCACCTGCCATGTAGCCGTTGCCCCAGTAAAGATAGGATTTGCCCGAAACAGGGTCTGTAAACACATCCACATCAATCTGTTGCCCGCCACCGACGGGTGAAGCAGTAACGACAGGGCGTCCCAAATCGGTGAAAGGGCCGGCCGGAGAATCGCTCGTAGCCACTCCAATCTGCTTGCCGCCGCCATTCTTGGGGTTTCCACTGTAATAGAAGAAGTATTTATACTTACCGTCCACTTTTTTCTCTTCAATGCAAGGCGCCCAAGCATTGCCATCTGCCCAGGGCACTTGCTCCGACTTCAAGTCCAGCATGACGCCTTCATCCTGCCAGGTCTTCAAATCCGTGGAGGAGAATACGGTGAAATACCAGCCTCCCCAACCCGGCTGTCCGTCCGTAGTAGAATAGATGTAATACTTTTGGGTCTGATGGGAATAAAGGATTTCCGGGTCGGCATGGAAACCCGGCAATACGGGATTGTTGGGCAATGCGCCCAGTTCTGTCGGCTTGCCCCATTCATCGGTAATGCGCAACAGCTCATGCCGGGTAATGGGGATAATGGTCCCATGACGGGGATGGAAGTTCATCTTCACCTCGCTGTCTATCACCTTAAAATTCTTCAAGTCAGTGGTTTCCGTAAACTGATAGCTTCCTTTCATATAGACGTCGTACATCAGGATATACTTATCCTGCCCTATCAGTTTGAAAGTGCCCGCACCCTCTACGGCTTCCTTAGTCTGTTGCTTGTAATCGGGTTCTTCCGTCCATGCCCCGGAGGTCAGGGAACGGGTGGTGGCCACCTTTATGCCGTTTCCATGCCCTTCCGTCTTATAGAAAAGGTGGAAAACACCATCCTTATAGACAATGTCTCCATCGATGCACGATTTCCCGTTCTCCGGCAGAAACAATGGCTTGGGCTCTCCCTCCAAATCCGTAAACTCCGCATTGGCATAAGCATAATATATGACATCGGCTCCATCGCCATGCAGCATGGACCAATACACCATGTACTTTCCCACCTCCGGGTCGTAGATAGTCTGCGGAGCCCATACACGCTTCAAATCCTCCTGACCTGAATAGCGCTTCTGTATATTGATAACGGAGTGAGACCAGTTGACCAAGTCGGTAGATTTCAGCAAAACCATGGCACGGTTGGAACTCCATCCATTGGCTGAAACCATATCTGTCACTACCATATAGAAAGTCTTGCCATCCTCGCAACGAAGGATATGCGGGTCGCGGACTCCCCCGGTGGAGCTGATGACTTTCGAGTCGATTACCGGTTCATTATCATTCAATGCCCAGTAGGTATAACCGTCCATGCTTACAGCATAGCGCACAGCTTCTTCATCGCCACTATTCCCAGTGAAATAAGTGAACAAATAAGCTACATAATCTTTTTCGGGAAAGGATTTTTGCCAGGAATATCCCGGAAGTGCAAACAACGACAATAACATTGCCGCCAAAAGCATCCGGAAAGTGTTTTTCATCCGTACAATCATAATCTTTTTATATTAAACCTTTTAACGGGTGTAAAATTAACACTATATACATTATAATACAAAGAAAGTGTATATGTTGTGTAACATATACACTTATTTAATCTCTCCAATCAGTCGGCATTCAAAAAACGCACCATCTCACAAGCTGCCAGCAGAAATGCCCCTACCCCAAAGTTGGCAGTAGAGTTGGCATCAACCACTTGTCCGGGAATGGCTTTCTCGCCAATCGGCTGTACATACCCTATGCGGCCATCGGGCTGCAAGGCTACAGTAGTCAGATAATTCCACGCCTTCATCACTACGGGTTGATAAGTAGCCTTGTCCAGCAAGCCGTTGTTCATCCCCCATAACAGACCATAGGTAAAGAAAGCCGTACCGCTGGTTTCAGGACCGGGAGCATGCTCAGGGTCGAGCATACTGCGTGTCCAGTAGCCTTCCGGCTGCTGGCAGGCAGCCACGGATTTGGCCATCGTCTGGAAGCGGTCTATGTACTCCTGGCGGTATTGGTCTGTTTCGGGCAGGTCTTTCAGTACCTTTGCCAAGGCAGCCAGCACCCAACCGTCGCCACGCGCCCAGAAGTCTTTCTTACCATTCACACTTTTATGTTTTGGATAAATATATTTGCCGTCGCGATAGTATAGGCCTTCCTCCGCATCGTACATGATGCTGTTGGCATAGGTCCAGTATTCATGCAGTTTCTCCAGATATAACGGATTGCCGGTCAGCTTGTACATCTTTGTCATAACGGGCATTACCATGTAAAGTCCGTCTGCCCACCACCAATAATCGTTCTTGTCCGTACTCATCTGGTATTCCATCACTTCGCGCGCACGGGCTATCTTCCCGGAATCCGGCTTCACGGTATACAAATCCGCATAAGTCTGGAAACAAATCTGATAATCACCGAAAAGCACATAATCATCACTCTCCCCATAGCTGTACTTCCACTCTTCCTTGTTGTCACTCTTCGCGCCTTTCCATTCATTATGTTCTGCCCACGCCTCGGAATAGGCATAGCATTCCGGATTACCGGTCAGGAAGAACACCTCCATGTTTCCCGTATGATAGGCGGCATTGTCCCAGAAAGAGCGCCCATGTTGCGGATGGGTCTCCTGCCAATAGTTGTTCACCCGATTGATAATCTCAATCACTTCTTCCGGTTTCGGCTGCTGAGCGGTGCATGAGAACAGTCCCCAGCAAAAAGCCAAACCCAATAAAAATAAGCATGTCGTTTTCATATACTAATACTGTTCTTTTATCTTATTACTTCCAATACATATACCGATTGCGGTGCAAACTCCACAACCCGCTCTCCGTCTCCTTGCTTGGCATGCTGCACAAATAGATGCAGCCGCTTCCTGCTCTTCCACAATTCCGTGTCATGAGACGGTTCCCAGGCACCGACAGTGAAGTCGGTCAAATCGCTGATGCTCCACTTACTGTTTGCCACATCCGTAGCGTGCGCCAAAGAGACTTTGCTCCCCCGTTCTTCATCCCTGAATACATAAAATATCCCCCCGCCATCTACTACGATGCGCGGACGGGCCATCGGAATCATCTTCGTGCCTCCACCTTTCAGGGAAAACGGAGTGGTACGCCCGGAGACCTGGCGGCTGTGCCACATCTGCCCGTCATGCCAGACAATCCGGTATTGCGGGACGTCGCTGTCCGGGTCGCGCCAATAGGAAGCAATGTACGGATTGCCGCCTGCATCGGCACTCATGCTGGTCTGGTTTATCAGTTCCGAATTCTGAGGAATGCGGCAGGCATACTCTGCATTACCCAGACGGATGGGCAAATCATATTTCTTGCCATTTGCCTTATACCATGTTACGCCATTGTCAAAGGAACGGGCGTAGCATAGGTCATGGTTGGTTTCCACATGCCAAGTCTCGCGCCAGACCCACGACAGATGGATGGTTCCAAGCTCATCTACATATAGCTGCCAGTAAGCATTGCGCTTGTTCTCGCCATCAATCAGTACATCCTGCACACGGCTCCATTTCTTCTCCTTCAAGGAATAGCGGTTCATCACCAGGTTGCCTCGGCCGGAAGAACCGGAACGGTATGCAAACAGCAGGTCGCCTCCGGACAGCAGATAAAACTCCGGATAGGTTACATTGCCTTCATCCACGCCCGTCATGGGCTCCTTCTCACCCAATTCCAGCGAATGGGGTGCAATGCTGCGACAGTAGTTCAAGGGCTGTCCGTGATGGTCGAAGGCTACATGAATATACCCGTCACCGTCCAGCATCATGCTGATGACGTTATGGGCATCCTTCACATTCCCTTTATACTGTGTACGGTGCAGTGTCCACTGTCCGGCATGGAGGTTCCGTTTTCCAAGAGTCAGGAACCCTTCCGCATCATAGTAACTGATGTATTGCTCGTCACCTTGCGTCACCAGCGAATTATTACGGAATACGGCGGTGTTGACGGAAGTCTGGCTGTATCCTTTCCCCACTTCCACCAGATGCGTTTCGGGAAGGACACCGGCAGCACCCTGCGCACAGAGTGCCACCGGAAATCCACCAATCCCCCAAACAATTAATATAAATACTATAAAAAATGAATCAGTCTTACTCATAATAGGCATGGTCTTTGGGGAATTCTTCACCACCCCACGCCTTTTTCGAGGTCCATGCCTGCGGAGCATCTGTCCAGAACGGATGGTCGGCGGGCAAACCCAGGGGCAAGAATGCCAGGGAAGCCATGTAAAGGCTGCCGTTGTTAGTATACCAGTCGGAGATATGAGGCTGGGAACCATTGAATCCCAATGTCAGAAAACCTTTCTCGTTGAAGTTCCGGTTGTCACCGAACATACGGTTGATGACAGCTGTCATGGCAGCACGTACCTGTCCGTTCGACAATTCCTTGGGCAACCATCCACGCCATGCCAACAAAGCCAATGGTTGGAGGGTACCGGTGCGGTAGGTAATGGAACGCCCGAATACGGGGAAGGCCCCCTCGGGAGAGATGAAACGTTCCAGAATCATGCCGAAACGCTGCATGCGCTTCTGGGCACGCTGGAAATTGCAATCCGGCGCATTCCATATCTTATTTTTTCCACTGTTCGTAAAGACTTCCAGACACTCCACATACATGGGATGGAGTACGAAGCTGTTGTAATAGTCAAAGGCAAATCCCGGTCCGTCGCTATAGAAGCCGTCACCTACATACCACTCTTCCACCTTGCGCAGAGCGGAGACAATACGGTAAGCATCACTCTTGGCACCAGCCTTGCGCAGGAAACATTCTACCGTAGACGAGAACAGCAGCCAGTTGGTATAAGGAGGGTCCACACGGCGCAACTGGGTGAACTCTTCAATGTAACGCCGTTTAGTCAAACTATCCAGAGGCACCCACAAAGCATCGTATCCTCGCAGGAAGCTTTCAGCAACATAAGCGGCATCGACCAGCGGCTGTCCCTCTTTCCGCCAAAGTAGGTAATCCTGACTTTCCGGGTCTACCGCCTGCGCATAACTTTTCAATGCCCACTCGCGGAGCTGCCTGCGCTGCTTGCCTTCGGCAGTGTCATCGTCCGGCAAAGAGAGCCAGGGTGCCAACCCCGCCATCAGACGTCCGAAACATTCCATATAGGTCACCCGTTTGTCGCGTCCATCCCAAGTGGGGCTAAGCTCCACCTGCATATTTTCCTGGAGCTTCCCTTCACTCATATTGCTCAGTACCGGAGCAGCCATTTGATACAACACCCCGGCCCAAAGTTCGCGGTCTGTCACTTCCTTCTCTTTTTTCTTCTTGGCAGCCATTTCCTGAGCGGGCAGCAATAAAACTGCCACCAGCAGCAGCCATAAGTAGTTACTTTTTCTCATGATATTATTTAAGTTTGTTTTTCAATACTGCAAAATTACCCCATTCCCGGTAATTTCGGGGGCACTATTGTTTCAAAAAGGGGTAAATATCGGTCATTAGTACCCCAAAAGCTCAGAAATCACAAGAAAAAGCCTAAGATTAAGCCGTGCTACGACGGAAGTGAATAAAGTATTTGCCGCTATATTTGTTTCTTCATGAACTGCACCAGTACGAGGGCAATGCAATAAGCTATAATCTGTTCAAACCAAAAGTCAAGTCCTTCAAACATATTACTCATTATTTTAATAGACACCCATTCCTTTTTCTGATAACAAAGGAAAGGAGTTTATTCGGAATAATGAATTTCCATACGACTCAAAAAATGTTCTATTTTTCCGGATTACAGACAAAACTGAGAATATCCACCAAGACACTGACTACTTCCATATTACATTAAATGTCCCGAAAACCGATATATTCTCCTGCCAAAAGACTATTTTTGCAACAAATATCCATAAGCATACCATGGCAGGCATCTATATTCATATACCTTTTTGCAAGACACGCTGTATCTATTGCGATTTCTATTCCACCACTCGCAGCGAATTGAAGCAGCAGTACATCCGTGCCTTGTGCACTGAACTGAAAACCCGCAAGGGTTATCTGAAGGAAGAACCGATAGAGACCATCTACTTTGGCGGAGGAACTCCCTCACAGCTCGCTCACGAAGATTTCGAGCAGATATTCCGGACTATCAAAGAGGTGTATGGAACAGAACATGCCGAAGAAATTACCCTCGAGGCCAATCCCGACGACCTGACGGAAGAATATGTGTCCATGCTGCGCACCCTCCCCTTCAACCGCATAAGCATGGGGATACAGACATTCGACGCCCCCACCCTGAAACTGTTGAACCGCCGGCACAATGCCGCGCAAGCCATCGCAGCCATACACCGCCTCCGCCAAGCCGGCTTCCGGAATATCAGCATCGACCTCATCTATGGACTACCGGATGAAACAGACCAACGGTGGGAACGCGACCTGCAACAAGCCGTCGGCCTTGATGTGGAGCATATCTCCGCTTATCATCTGACTTACGAAAAAGGCACCCGCATCTACGAAATGCTGCAGAGCCATCGTATCAGCGAAGTGGACGAAGAGAGTAGCCTGCGCTTCTTCTCGGCGCTCATGGACACCCTGGGAGCCGCGGGGTATGAGCATTACGAAATATCCAACTTCTGCAAGCCCGGCATGTACTCACGCCACAACACTGCTTACTGGAAAGGCATTCCGTATTTGGGCTGCGGCCCTTCCGCCCACTCCTTCAATGCGGAGACAAGGGAATGGAACACAGCTTCTCTGGAAGGATACATAAAGTCCATTGAAGAGGGGCACCGTTCCTCCGAAACAGAAATTCTGGATAAAGTGACCCGTTACAATGAATACATCATGACTTCCCTGCGTACCATGTGGGGAGTCTCCCTGACATATACGGAAGAAGCCTTCGGCACAGAGTTGCGCCAATATTGCACGAAGATGGCAGCCCCCTACCTCCAAAGCCACAAACTGGAGATGCAGGCAGACCGCCTGCACCTGACCCGGGAAGGCATCTTTGTTTCGGACGGTATAATAAGTGACCTGATGTTCATTGAATAACAACAAAACCGGGAGACTGCATGACCGAACAAGAAGTCAGACGCTACTTGCGCCAAATGAAGGAAGAAGACTCGGAACGGGCTTTTCACAGTTTCTACAATCTGTGCTACGACCGCTTGTTCCGTATTGCCTGCTATTTCGTGAAGTACGAAGAGTGGGCGCAAGAAATTGTGCTCGACGTCTTCATGAAGCTTTGGGAACAACGCGCCCGGTTGCCGGAAGTGAACAACATAGAGGATTACTGCTTTATCCTTACCAAAAACGCCTCCCTCAATTACCTGGAAAAAGAGAACCGACACCCTACACTCTCGTCCGAACAGCTTCCCGAACTTTCCGGCCAGGCCGATTCTCCCGAAGACACTCTTATCAGCGAAGAACTGTTTGCCCGATATGTCAAGGCGCTCGACCGCCTGCCGGAGCGTTGCCGTGAAGTATTCATCCGTCTGCGCGAAGAGAAACAAAGCTATGCACAAGTGGCGAAGGAGCTGAACATCAGCACAAAGACAGTAGACGCGCAACTGCAAAAAGCACTCACAAGACTCAAGGAAGCATTGCTGACGGAGTGAACTCTGCTTCATCTTCCTCGCAAGAAGCCCCGTATGCATATATGAGATGCACATCTCGAACCGCATGAGATGCACATCTCGCACAACATGAGATGCACATCTCATGCAGACTTTCCCTATTGATTGAAACAGAGAAGCAAGGAAGTCACACGTAGGCAGGACGGACTTTCACGGACAAAGAGCTTTAGATTAACATTATTTCAGGATATAGGCATAGGGAATTCCTGAAAAGGAGCTGTCTTTACATGCAGAAAAGGAGTCATAGGCTCTTAATAAATTGCCAAAAATGAAAGTGAATAACGAGAATTTCGACAAGGTACTGAACAAACTGGTTGCTTCTACCCGTTCCCCACGAGGACGCTTTACGGCAGAGAACAGCTGGAGGCTGCTGGAAAGCCGTTTGCTAAAGCGCCGCAGCATGAAGCGGTTCTGGATGCGTACAGCCAGTGCCGCAGCCGTAGTCCTGCTCTGTGTAACGAGCTGGGCAGCCTATCAGTTCTTATACGTAGCACCACAACGGGAAGCCATTCCCACAGAAGCCATACATACTACCGAGGAAACCCAAGTAATCCATAGCGTACTGACATTCGATCAGCAACCCTTGCAGGAAATCGTCCGTCAACTTTCCGAAACGTTCCGTACCGATATACGTATCGAAGGAGACAGCCTGAAGAACTATCATATGACAGCTACCTTCCGCGAAGGGGAGAGTCTTACAGAAATCCTCGACCTACTGAAGGACGCCGGCAACTTTACCTATAAAAAAGAAAACAACACTATTATCCTTACTACTAAACTTAACTGACAATGACCAGCTCTACTATCTGTTCGCACCACCGCATCAGAACCGTACTTCTGATGTGTGTGGTTCTTTTAAGCGCCTCACTCCATGCACAGGCACAAAACAAGGAAACACGTATAAACCTGAATATCCGTAACGCAACTTTAGAGAGTTTCGTGAAGCAACTGGAAAATGCAACCGGATTCTCCTTCATCTATGGGGAAGAAGTAAAGCTCACGCACCGCATCACACTGGAGATGAAACAAAAGAACATCAGTGAGATATTACAACGTGCCTTTGAAAACGAACCCATCACGTTCGAAATATCCGGAAAGCACATTCTACTCCATAAGCGACCCGTGCCGCAGAAACCCGTTAGCCGTAAGTTCACCATCAGCGGATACGTGACCGACGGAGCGTCTTCCGAGACGCTGATTGGTGCCAATATCCTTGAGAGTCGTCGTTCCACAGGTACTGCCACCAATCCTTTCGGTTTCTATTCCCTCACCCTGCCGGAAGGGGAAACGGAACTGGTTTTCTCCTACCTGGGCTACGAAAGCCGGCATAGCCGGTTCGAACTGACGAAAGACACCTTACTCAACGTCAGGCTGGACAGCAATAACCAGCTGGCAGAGGTCGTGGTGCTCTCGGACAAGCGGGAGGCCGGCATAGAAAGCACAGCCATGGGAGCGCATGAGATACCGATGACACAAATCAGGCATACCCCGTCCATATTGGGAGAAGCCGACCTGCTGAAGACCATTCAGCTGATGCCGGGCGTGCAAGCCGGCATGGAAGGTTTTGCCGGCATGTATGTGCGAGGGGGAGGTCCCGACCAGAACCTGGTTATGCTGGACGGAATTCCAGTTTACAACGCAGACCACCTGCTGGGAGTATTCTCCATCTTTACGCCCGAGGCGGTAAAGAACACCACACTCTTCAAAAGTTCTTTTCCTGCCCGCTACGGCGGGCGTCTTTCGTCTATAGTAGATGTACGGACCAACGACGGGGACATGCATAAATACCACGGCGCATTCAGCATAGGCCTGCTGACGGACAAACTGCATATCGAAGGCCCTATCTGGAAAGAACGGACCTCCTTCAGTTTCAGCGCACGAGCCATCCCCACCCTATTCTTCAAAAATCTCATTGTAGACAAAGACGACACCTATTCCGACAAATACAACTACTATTTTTACGACGTCAATGCAAAGGTCAATCATAAGTTCAGCGACCGTAGCCGCATCTTCCTCAGTTTCTACAAGGGGAAAGACCACTATCATTATGACAGTTACTACCACGGTGACAATTACGACAACAGCATTAAGAATTATTCCAAGGACAACAGCCATCTGAATTGGGGAAACACCATCGCCTACGGCCGCTGGAACTATGTATTCAACAGCAAGCTGTTTTGCAACACCACCGTCTCATACAACAAATATGAGATGGGGCTGGACGGAAACATGGAAGATACCTATACTGTCGCCAATAAAGTACAAGACAGATACTATTACTCCTCCAAGTTCAACTCCGGTATCCGTGACTGGAGTGCGCGTATGGACTTTGACTACACCCCCATGCCGCAGCACCACATCAAGTTCGGTGCAGAGTACATCCACCATACGTTCCGTCCGGGAATAGCTACCTCGAAAATACAAGATATAGATAATGGCGCCCTCCAGGAAGATACGGTTTACAATACCAGCAACAGCCATGCCATGCGCGGACAAGAAATCTCCCTTTACGCCGAAGACAATTTCAATGTAAACGCCAGGCTCAGTCTGAATGCAGGTGTACGCACATCGCTGTTCCACACACAAGGGAAAAGCTACTATTCGCTGCAGCCCCGCCTTTCCGCCCGCTATGACCTCGGACAAGGATATTCTGCCAAAGCATCCTATACGTGCATGGCACAGTATGTGCATCTGCTGTCCTCTACTCCGCTGTCTATGCCTACCGACCTCTGGGTACCCATTACCAAAGACATCAGTCCGATGTATGCCAACCAGTTCTCCATAGGAGGCTACTATTCCGGACTGCCGGGTTGGGAGTTCTCCGTCGAGGGATATTATAAACAGATGAAACACATACTTGAATATCAAGACGGTGTATCCTTCTTCGGCACCTCTACCAACTGGGAAGAAAAAGTGGAAATGGGCGAAGGCCGCTCCTTCGGTCTGGAACTGATGGTACAGAAAACATTGGGTAAGACTACCGGCTGGCTGGCATATACCCTATCCAAGACCGATCACCGTTTTAAGAACGGTACCATCAACCAAGGCCGATGGTTCCCCTACAAATATGACCGCCGCCACAGCATCAGCCTCAATCTCAGCCATAAGTTCAGTGACCGCATTGATGCAGGAGCTTCCTGGATATTCAATACCGGTGGATGTATCACTATCCCCGAAAAGGCTACTATTATCGTCAGCCCCGATGGAGTCATCGAAGAGACCGGCTACATCTCCGGACGCAACAACTATCGCCTGCCTGCCAGCCATCGTTTGAACCTAGGTGTTAACTTCAACAAAAAAACCAAACATGGCATACGCACCTGGAATATCAGTATCTACAATGCATACAATGCCATGAATCCGAACATCGTTTACAGCAAATACAAGAAAAGCAGTTATCTATACCAACCGGATGGTAATGGAGGATTCATAGAACATAAAGAGGAAGGGAAAATCAGTATCAAAAAACTGACCATCCTGCCCTGCATCCCTTCAGTTACCTATACTTACAGATTTTAAACACATCAGCATATGAAGATCCAAATGAAATTACACCTATTATATATAGTAGCTATTGTCTTGTTGGCATCATGTGAAAATGAAATTCCTTACAATCCAGACAACCAACAACCGCTACTCATCATGAATGCCCAACTGGATACAGGAAAAGACGTTAATGAAGTCTTTCTGCACTTGAGCAAGGGCAGCAGCATAGTACGTTTGAACGAAGCTACACTGACCTTGTTTATCAATAACCGCATTGCTGAAACTCCTCAAGCACTGACACCGGAGGAAATCTTCGGTCCACCGGAAAATTATCCGGAAGACGCCATCTTTGTATACGATGCTATCTTGTATAAGCTGTTTCGCCTCAACACCCCTTTGCATCCCGGCGACAACATACGCCTAGAAGCCACTGCCGAAAACGGAAAATACCATGCCAGTGCCGAAGTCACCGTGCCGCAACCGATAGAGAGCCTGCACGTGGACACTTGCTTGGCCTACCTGCGCGAGTACAGCGGACAAACCCTTTACCGCCAATACAAAATTACATTGCAAGACCGCCCCAACGAGAAGAACTACTACCGGCTGGACATTTGGAATGACCGTAGTTACTATTGCAAATGGAAAGAATACCTGGAAGATGAAAACGGCAGCCTCATCAAAGTGGAAGACGAGGACGGCTCTTGGCATTGGGCCTCCATACCCAGAGACACTACCATCCTTGCTCCCCGACAGAACGAAATCATCAACCGGGAAGATGTTATACTGACTGACGGCCACCCTGGCAACTATGATGATGAAGAAAATGAATTGTTTCCCACCATAAATAACAAATACAACATATTCAATGATAACACTTTCCGTGATTCGTATGCCACATTAAAAGTATATACCCCTCTCTACCAAGAATATTATCCGGTAGAGGGACACTACTACGACCATATATCCCGCAAACAAACCATCACCGTACGGCTGCTTAGTATCACTGAAGCCGAATACCGCTACCTGAAAGCCTTAAACTGCCTGGATGATGGGGATTACGACAATACTTTAATGGAACCTATCAGTCTGCCTTGCAACGTCATAGGTGGATTAGGCTTTGTGGGAGTCTGCTCTGAAAGCAGAGTAATCATAGAATTGCCCGAAACTGTTTGGCAATAACATTTTGACTAATAAAAATCCTTTTATCCATTACAATAAACTGAATTTCATTTAACCTACATTACATTCGTATTACAAAAAGCATCCAAATAAAGCATTTTCACACTACAAAATTGATTTAAGTCAAGAAATGAAGGTATAAACTACACTTTTTTACGTATTCATTTTTGTGTTATAAAACATATACCTATATTTGCATAGGTAAAAAGAAAAAGCTAAGCGCTTAGAGAGTTTTCAATAGGTATTAGATTGAGATTAGTTTTTAGGAATAACAATTAAAAAGTAGGTATTATGAAACGTTTAGGATTAACATTAGTGGCAGCAGTCTGCCTGACTGCTACAACATTTGCAGCAGGAAACCAACCTACAACTGCAAAATGGGAAGGTAATATCAACATAACAAAGTTGAGCAAGTATTTGAATCTGGATTCCAACCAGCATGAAGAAGTGGCAAACATCTGCGAATATTTTACAGAACAGATGGAACGCGCTACAAATTCCAAGAAGAATCAGGAGAAGTTACTCCGTAATGCAGTTTATGGTAATCTGAAGTTGATGAAAAAGACTCTGAATGAAAAGCAGTATGCTGATTATGCCAGAGTATTGAACGTCACACTGCAGAACAAAGGTATCGAAGTGAAATAAACTTCGCTTCTGATAAATACGAAAATAGTATTTGATAAATAAAAAGGCATTGGACTTTAGAGGTTCAATGCCTTTTCTTTACGTCAACGCCACCAAAACCTGCGGCGTCAACTCCCTAACCAAATAATTCTTATCACTTTACAAGCAGAATCTGTCTTGCAGCTCTTTCTTATACTTTCTGGAAACCAGCAGTTCCGTCACTTTGTCAAATGGTGGATAAAGCATGCATTTGCTATCCTTTATAATCATCAGATAATCAATATTGATAATATACGATTGATGTATCTGCACGAAACTGGATGAATATTGAGTAATCTGCTCAGCAGTCATTCCGCGACGCAACACCAACGGCGGCTGGTTGTTTAGTATCACCTCCCATTGTTTACGCTCGGAACAATAGCGAAAAAAGCCGATTTCAGCCGGACGCAACGCACGCATATCATTAGTTGGCGTAAATACGATAAATGTCTGTCCGGTATGCAACGGTGCACCAATGGGATATGACATTCTCTGCCCAGCCTCTGCCTGCTCTACAAAACGCGCAAGAATATCCCGCAACTCCTGCTCTTCAAAAGGTTTCAGCAGATAGTCGAACGCAGCCTCCCGGATAGCCTGAATCATGTACTTATCATAAGCCGTATAGAAAACAATCCGCATATTCCACGAAACACTGTCACGTATTTCCTGCAGTAATTCCATTCCAGTCATGTCCGGCAATTCCACATCCAAGAACAACAAATCCGGCTGTACCTTGGCAATGAGTTTTTTCCCTTGTTTACCATTACGGGCAGTTCCTTTCAAAAAGAAGCGTGCATCCTTTCCCAATTCAAAACTCAGATTCTCAAGAGCCACCTCATCGTCGTCAACTATTGCAACCTTATATTTATCCATGTTCCTTTTATGTTTTTCTTCTCGCGAATATATACATAATCCTACTCCCATACAAAGCAATAGAAGGTCATTTACGGACTATTTGTCTGTAAATATGCCTATCCTTGCAAAAAATAAGATTAAACGGTTCTTTTAAATTCTGTAATCGTAGTTGTCAGGCAGCCAGAAAGTCACCTCACAGCCCATCTCACCACTCTGTAGAGAGACATTGTACACCGAAACATCAATGGCCTCCTTGTTCTTATTGTTGAGAATCTGAATGGTCTGCATAATGACTTTCATTCCCGTCCCCGTGCCCCGGTTCCGACTGTCCGGACGATAACCGCCACCATTATCCGTTATCTTTATACAGATACCGCTTCCCCGGCGGCAGACCGAAACCCAAAGATTACGTTCACCTTCCTTCTCGCGCAACGCATGCTTCACTGCATTTTCAACCGGAATTTGAATCATCATAGACGGAATCCTTATTTGCTCCGGCTGCACATCCTTTTCTATCTTCAGTTCCGAATGAAAATCCGGACCTAAAGAACGGCGTTCCAGATTAATATATGTTTTCACAAAATCCAGCTCCTCTGCCAAGGTTACACACAGTTGTTCCGCCAATTCCAGATTGCGACGCATCAGTTTTACCAGCGACGAAAGCTCTTGCTTTTCTTCCACATTCCGCTCCGCCATCTCCCGGTTCAGCATATTGAAGATGAAATGAGGGGACAAGCGGTTACGGATATTCTCCAGACGAAGTGTAGAGACTGTGCGATGATTCCGTGCAAGCAACAAAGCACGTTTCTTTTTGCTGTACAGATAAAGGAAAACCGCCGTCAATATAGATACAACAGCTACAGCAAACACGACAAACTGTGTCTGCCTCAGCACCAGCACCTCGTTTTTCTGCTCCTGAAGCAAAACCCGATGTGCCATCAAGGTAGAATCCTGCTGATAACGCAAAGTCAAGTCTGCCGTACGCATCCGGACACGCTCATTCCTGATAGAATCATCAAGCAGGTTGTTCCTCTGCAGATAGTGATAAGCCCTCTTGTAGTTGCCGGTTTCCTCGTAAAACTGCTGAAGGTATTTATTACGGATATGTACCATATCAGGGTCGATGCCCGGAGGGACTACACTCTCGGACAATAAACGACGTGCCTCTTGAAAGTCTTTCTGAAGCAGAGCCAATTCTATTTTCTGCGTATCGATATAATATAGTGCAGTACTCACCCCCATTTCCTCAAAAAAAAGTTGGCATTCATTTATATATTTAACAGCCAAATCAACCTTATTCAGTTGAAGATAACAGTCTCCTAAATTCAACCTCCCCAGATTAAGTTCAAAACTCATATCAGCATATCCTTCGACTAAATCAATAACCTTTTGGAAATATTTTATCGCTGTCTGGTAATCCTCCCTATAATAGTAAGAAGTCCCTCTATTATTCAAATAAATATATTTTTCATAAGGTAGCATACTGTCATAGCTTTCTCCTGCCAGATTATAATAGTAATCACACTGTTCAAAATCACGCATGGTAACATATACTTGTGCCAAACCATAATAAATGGGAGGTTTCTTGGTAGAAGCTATATGCAAAGAGTCGCACATCAATAAAGCTCTCCTATACCAAGCTGCCCCTATATCCAATTTTCCTAAACGGTTATTCGCATCAGCAAGATTCATCAAAATATCCGGCACCACTTCAATCCTAGTCCCTCTCATCCGTAATTCATAAGCCTTCCGGAAACAAATTTCGGCAGAATCCATATTCCCAACACGTGCAAAGATATTTCCCTTCATATTGAAACATTCAGACTCCAAATCTGCCATTTGAGAAGAACTATGCTGCCTTTCTATAAAGTCATGTATCTGCTGGATTACGATTTGTGCCGAATCAAGCTGTGAAGTAATCAAATATGTTTTCAGTGTCATTGCCAGATAATTATACTTGACCAAGCTATCCTTTGCCTCTTCCATCTTTTGAAAAGCCTTCAGCCTTACCTTTCGGGGCACAATGGCCACAGAATCTCCATTTATATGGGAAAAATCCTCAAAAGCTCTCATTTCTGTGTATACGTCCTCTTTATCTCCGGGCGCACAAGCTCCTAGAAGCACAAACCCTAATATCCAATAAATATAAAATCGAATTCGCTTATCCATCCTCTCTCCCATGTTTCTCGTAATTAGATTATTTATTCAATACATCTGCAAACTTAAAATATTTTTGCGAAATACCGTCAAGCATAAGGTGTATTTCTCAACCACAAAAGAGCATACGCTACCGCTTTATTAAAACGAAACAAAAAATCACATCATAGTACAATATTTAGCTACATAAACCATTGAAACAACATTTTAGTACATTTCAAACTTTTTCTCATTTTCTTATTTACATTTTTATTAATTACTTTGTGGATAAAGAATTGCGAATATACTCAATCAAACAAAATAATACAATCACACAAAGAAAGGCTGTTTCCAAAAGAAAACAGTTCTTTTACATAATTTATAAGTTCTATGTTAGACAGTGGACAAATCATAGCAGATAGATACGAGCTACTCAAACAACTAGGAAGAGGAGGATTTTCTGAAGTTTGGCTGGCACAAGACAAACTTACGGATGTTAAGGTCGCCATAAAAATATATGCTCCAGGGATGGGGCTTGACGATGCGGGGATATCCCTTTTCACACAAGAGTTCTCCCTCGTATTTGATATGAATCATACCAATTTACTGCATCCTACTTATTATGACTGCTGGGAACGGATGCCATACCTGATTTTGCCTTTTTGCAAAAACGGTTCGGCCTTCCAATACCTTACTGACAACAACCGGATAACAGAAACGGAAAGCTGGCATTTGCTCCATGATGTTGCAGAGGGACTGGCTTATCTTCATGCAAAAACTCCCCCGGTTATCCATCAGGATATAAAACCCGATAATATTCTGATTAATGATGAGAATAGGTATATGATTACGGATTTCGGAATCAGCGCACGGATTAGAAGTACATTACGCAGGAACCAAGGCCAAGAATCCAGTGGAGGAACTTTGGCCTATATGGGACCAGAACGTTTTGGTCCATCTCCCGCCCCTATTATGGCTAGTGACATTTGGTCATTGGGAGCAACAATGTATGAGCTTCTAACCGGTATGCCGCCCTATGGCGATCATGGAGGCGTATTGCAAAAAAACGGTGCAGACATTCCACTTATCAACGAAGACTTTTCTCAAGAATTAAAGGATATCATTTACAAGTGCCTTGCCTTAAATCCATGGGACAGACCCACAGCCAGACAAATTGCAGACTACACTTCCCAACATATCAATGGAAGTCCCGTCCCCTTTAGCCTGTCAAACAACAGCCATGATACTTTGCAAGAGGAAGAGGACAAAACCCATGAGGATTCCATTAGCGCACACTCTTCTGACATAAATAAGATGTCACCCTATCAAGACAAAGGGAAACGCAAAAAAGTTATAGTCGTAGCAGCAATCACAGCTATATTCGCAACAATTGTCATCATCTTTTCGCTAATAAGCGGCAAAGAACCAGTAGTGGAATCCATACCGGAACCGACTCCAACGATTGATTACGACAAAATGTGTCTGTCAATCATTCAAGAAGGCGAAAACTCTAAAATACAAGGAGATGTTTTCCGATTTGACATTGACACTTTAAAGCAAAACAATGATTCCGTATTTGAGGATTTTTACATAAATGCCATTGGCAAATACCGCCAAATAAATTACTACAAAGATTCCATCTCCGCGAAAATATACTTAAATGCAACAGAACTGAAACAGCAAGTAGAGGCCATACTGGATTCTGCCTATCATGTTTTTAAAGAAAAGGCAAATATCATGAAAGACCTTGACCAAGCCGTAGCAGCCCAGGCTTTTGAAGACCGTGCAAAAAAAATAGAACCATATATAAACATAGACAACAATGAAAATGAATAAACTTATCAGACTGATTGTTTTAGCGTTCGCTCTCTCTATGCCAATAAGTATATGGGGGCAATGCGCCTCCATCTATCAAAAGGGAGAGACATACATGAAAAGAGGAAGATACAGAGACGCTATTAAAAGTTTTAAAGCAGCCATGAAATGCGACAGCAATCTGGAGCAAGCATGCAAAAATAAAATCAAAGAGTGTGAGGAAAAAATAAATCCTGCTCCCAAGCCAGCGCCTCCTGCCGAAATCACCAGACTTACCATAGACAGAAAAAGCCTGGAATTTGGGTGTGAGACAAAGACTGCAGAAAGTATAAAAATAGAAAGTCTTCCAGAACAATGGACTGCAATATCAGATGCAGACTGGTGTCAAGTGACTCCCGGTGAGAAGAAACTCTCCATAAGCTGCCAGACCAATTGGCTGACTACCGAACGTAAAGCCACCATTACAATCAGTAATGAAAAGATGAAAGCTACGGTCAGTGTTACCCAAGGTGGCCAAGAAGAATTCATCAATATCGCATTAGATAAATTGGAATTCGGCTCCAAAGGAGAAATTAAGGAACTGCAAGTAGACTCCAATGCCGAATGGGAAGTTGCAGATATTCCTGAATGGTGTGAAGCTATAGCAAAAGACCGTGGCAAACTCATTCTAAAAGTGGGAAAAACCAAGAAGGCCAGAGAAGGAACTCTCATAGTTAAAAGCAAAGGAGGAAAAATATCTTCAATTATTCTTTCCCAGAAAAAGGGAGGTCTATTCTAAATTCATGGTAAACCGACAATGGTGAGAAACTCTGATTTATACAAAGTAATTCCATTATTAAAGTAAAATCTTATGAGATGTATGAATTGCGGTTGGGACAACCATTCCAACACAACAGTATGCCTGAAATGCGGGCAACCTTTGCGAATGCCGGAGAATTATGCCAACAGTCAGGACATTTTTATTTCAAAAGAAGGTCATGGAGAAGCTATACCCAAACCGACAGTATTGAATGTCAGCTCTAATGAAGAAAAATGCAGAAAAACTGTAGTGTTTTCCACAACAAATGAAGAAGAGAATCATTCTACTGTTGTACAGCCAATTATAGAATGTCCCAATTGCAATTACCCGGTAGTAGGAGATTTCACAAGTTGCCCTTGCTGCGGAACTCCATTAAAAAAGGCAAACATATCAACAAACAATGAATACAAAACAATAAGAGTAGAAGAGGAAGCATCTTCCGTTTCTGAAGAGAAAATGCTCTGTCATGAATGTGGAAGTAAGATAGCAATAACCTGCTCTTTTTGCCCGAACTGCGGTGTCCGCGTACATCGGCCAACCATACGCCGACAAATAAAGAACATCACAGAGACAGAACCGGAAACCAAACCTCACTGTTCATTAACAATTATACCGGAAGAAGAAGAGAACATTCTTCCGAAAAGATTTGAATATGAAGGGAACTCCATCATCTTGAACCGGGAAAATACAGAAATGTCTAATCGTACAATCACCTCAAAGGAACAAGCTGAAATAGTTTTCGATGATGGTCATTGGTATCTGCTTGACCGAAGTATGCTCCAAACGACCTATATCCAGGTAAACAGAAAAATAGAAATCATACCGGATGATATCATTGTACTAGGCGACCGAAGATTCAAGTTTGAATGTGACTAAATATAACTCTTGTGAATAACCGGACTGTCGACAGATGTGATTATAATGTAGGGGAATATATCAATAACCGTTATAGGGTTTCCCAAACATTAGGCGAAGGTTCATTCGGTAAAGTATATCGGGTTACGGACAGCGCAAGCAAAGATTATGCGCTTAAACTACTGAGATTATGGGAAGTTCCTCCTGAAATACGTAAACCATTAATGGAACGTTTCGAGATGGAATTCAAAACTGGGCAAATTGATTGTGACTATTTAGTGCGTTCATTGGACTACGGTACAGTTGGAGGCAACCCTTATATTGTAATGGAATACTGTTCCGGAGGAGATTTAACACCTTATTTAGGTTCTGGAAGCAGTAAGATTACTCTAATTTGCCAACAAATTCTAATAGGTTTACATGCTTTGCATACCAGAGGCAAGGTTCACCGTGACCTAAAGCCGGAGAATGTCCTTTTCAAGAGTAACGGAATTGCTGCGTTGACAGATTTCGGTATAGCAGGGGATAGAAACAAACGTATGACTGAACGCAATATTTTTGGTAAACCCAACCAAATCTTCGGGACTTATGCATATATGCCGCCAGAACAAGTGAACCGCATGCGAGGTGAGGCCACTGTCCTACCCACTACGGACATTTTTTCTTTTGGAGTATTAGCCTTTCAATTATTGACTGGCAGTTTGCCCTTTGGCGAATTGAGCAGTCATAATGAATTGGCACTATACCAGAAACGTGGGAAAAATGGAGATTGGAACCGGCAGAAATTGACACAGTTGAAACATAGAGAGCAGTGGCAGCAACTCTTTGCAGGATGTCTTAATCCAGATTTCAAAAAACGTTTCCAGTCTGTGCAAGAGGTATTGGAACACCTGCCAGCAATAAGCCAAGTCCCTATGGAAAGAGGATATTGTCCACCACAAACAGTCAATGGTTTCTGTATACGTATTATGCAAGGTGAAGAGTACGGAAAAATATATCAATTAAGTGAACTTATAAAATATGGCAATAGAATCCTTACTATCGGGAGAGAACGCGACAATCTGCTACATATAACGGAACAGCAAAGTGCCTATATATCACGCCATCATTGCACAATAGAAACAAATCCCGCCACTGATAAATGGATTATTCGGGACGGGCAATGGCAGCAGGAGTTAAAGTTGTGGCAGGAGTCCAGTAATGGGACTTATGTCAATTCCACCCAAGTCACCAAACAAGGGCATATACTGAAAATTGGAGATATCATCTCCATTGGAGATGTAAAAATGAGATTTGAAAACTATTAATTATATATCAAGTAGTATGGATACACAAAATTACAAACGTACCTTAGCCGGCTCAGTAGGGGCTGGTATGGGGGCATTAATGGGTGCTTCCGGTAGAACTTACTTTATTTTGGAGCACAAGACCTCTTCAAAGTATCATCAAGCGGGAGAATCCCAAAAAATCATTGTCGACCAAGTAGAATTAGGTAGAGACGCTTCCTGCCAAGTACGCTTTGATGAAAGTTTCGAAACAGTTAGCCGCAAACATGCTGCAATTGTACGCGACGGTGAAAACTGGAAACTTATCCACCTTTCACACTCCAATCCGACATTGGTCAACGGACATCCTATAAATGGGTCCTACTATTTACAAACAGGAGATGAAATACAATTATCCGTTGGCGGACCACGCTTGGGATTCATTGTTCCACAAGGTCGCCAAGCATTAACTTCCAGCATTGGATTGACTGAGAGAATGAGCCTTTTCCGCAAACAAGCCTTACGCCCCTACAAGACCGCATTAACAATCATGGGAATTGTTTTCGTACTGGCGGTGGCAGGATTGGCTGCCTGGAACTACAGTTTAGGTGTAAAAAATGATTTGTTGGCACAGAAGACAGAAGAACAAGAACTTCAACTGAAAGGATACCAAAACCAATTGGATTCACTGGGGACCGAAAGAGCATCTCTAGAAGCACAGCAACGGGAGTTAGAGACCAAATTACGAAACAGTGACGGTAATGCAGAGGCCTTAAAAACACAGTTGGACAACGTTAATAGTCAATTAAAGAATGTCAATGCAAGTTTCTATAAGGTCAAATCAGACTTGGACAATCTTTCAAACAGCATAAGCACTAAAAGCATTGAGAATTCAAGCAATGCCATTAACGCAAATATACAAGAAGGCACCAGACTCTCCAAAGACCAATATTATGAAGACCCTGATATAGCAGATGAACAAGACAGTAATGCTTCAGGAGATTTGAAAGATTATTATGATTATATCTATACAATTAAAGTCGACCGTATTGAAATCGAATATAATGGAACAAAGTTTGATCCGGGCATACAAGTTTCAGATATAATCTGCGGAACTGGCTTCATGCTATCAAACGGAATGTTTGTAACAGACAGGCAGAATGTCGAGCCATGGATATACTCCAACACAGAGTGGAAAGACCCATGGCGTAAACTATTGGCTGTATACAAAGGAGCAGGATGTAATATCATTATCCATTACCGTGCATACAGTACCAAAGGAACTGGAAAGCCTCTGACATTTACCAGTAGCGATTTTGCCAAAGACGGACGAAATGATGTACAAGTGACCGAAATAGAAGTAGATAAATCCATCAGGGTACAACTAAGGGAACATGGGATAAAATTGACCTATACACGTAGGAAATATATCAGTGTCAGCATTGTTACCCCTGCTGCCAACAGTTGGGCATACATTAGAGGAAAAGGCGTTTATGGTGAGGGATTGCCTTACGACATTACCGCCGCAGACAACATGAGTGGAGGTACAGAAGTTCAAATGGTGGGCTATGCAGGTTATGCTGATATTCATAATCTTACTCCGGCTCATTTCAATGACCATACCAATATAGCCGACACAAAATATGAGACTACCATATTACAGAATCGTGTGGCAGAGCCCGGTTATTATGGTTCTCCAGCATTCCTTCTAGAAAATGGTTCTTACAAAGTAGTGGGTTTCATGGTAGGAAGCATAGAGGGTAAGGATCGTTTAGTACCAATCAGAAATTTAATACATTAAAATTAAACATGTCCGAGATAAGCATTAAATTAGCGGCAGGTACCAATGTTGGTTTAGTCAGGAAAAACAACGAAGACAATTTTGTTGTCAATCGTGATTTATGCCAATCAGAGTGGATTATCCCCCAATCGATAGAACCCATTTCTTTAGGACGGTATGGCAGCATATTGGTAGTGGCCGACGGAATGGGCGGCACCAATGCCGGAGAAGTTGCTTCTGCCATAGCCATTGAGACGGTGCAAAATGCATTCACCCCCGAGAATTTAGGAGATATCGTTACGCAGGAAGGCATTGTTACCTCAGAAGAAGCCGTTGAAGAATTTCTGAGCAGAACTGTCAAAACCGCTGATTTAAATATTGTCAATGCAAGTAAAGAAGATAGTAGTACCCAGGGAATGGGTACTACTATTGTCATTGCTTGGATATTGAACGATAAAGCCTATATCTGTTGGTGTGGCGACAGTCGTTGTTATGTATTCAATGGCAATTCAGGTTTTTGCCGTTTATCTAAAGACCATTCCTATGTACAAGATTTAGTAGATCAGGGAAAACTAGATCCTGAAAATGCGTTTGACCATCCTTACAGTAATATCATTACCCGCTGTTTGGGAGACCCGACCAATCGTTCCAATCCCGATTTCCGTTCCTATAATTTAAAGGATGGCGATACTCTCCTACTGTGTAGTGATGGGTTATGTGGTTTATGCCACGACGAAGAGATAATGCAAATTATAGAAGAGAACCAGGATGATTTAATGACATGCAAGGATAGGTTGATAGAAGCTGCTCTTGAAGCAGGTGGATATGACAATATTACGATTGTGCTATGCCACATCATGCTACAGGATACCGAGCCCAAAGTAAAGTTGAATAATACAGTGTTCAGCAAACCCAACCACCACAAAATCCGGAAAATTCTTCTGTTACTCCTGGTACTGGCTTTAGCGGCAGGCTTCTATTTATATAGAAATCCACAGCAATATGCAAAATGGAAAACGATACTATATCAGGCAGATACGGTTCTAGTTACAGAGACAGACACTACTAACACTACCCTAACAGATTGATTACTATTGTGAAACTATGCAACTGAAAAATGGTGATATATTTGCTGAACACTATCAGCTGAAGAAACTATTAGGAGTCGGAAGCTTTGGTGAAGTCTGGCTTGCCCGAAATATATTGGCAGATGTAGACGTTGCCATAAAGTTGTACGGACTGTTGGATGACAACGGCATAAAAGATTTCCGGGAAGAATTCAAACTTGCCTACAAATTACACCATCCCAATCTACTGCACCTTAATCATTTTGATGTTTTTGGACAGTGCCCTTTTTTGGTAATGCCTTACTGTCCCAAAGGGTCCTCAGCGAGCTTGAAAGGCAAAATGTCTGAAAAGCAAATCTGGCGCTTCATACGCGATGTATCATGCGGATTGATGTTTCTTCATAATCAGAATCCTCCTATCATTCATCAAGATATAAAACCCGATAATATTTTGATAGGGGATGATGACAAATTCATCATCTCAGATTTTGGCATCAGCCGTAAACTGGAGCATACTTTTCGTAAAAGTATCAACAAAGTAGAAAGTTCCGGAACACTTGCCTATATGGGACCAGAACGTTTTGCAGAGAAACCACTGATTGTGGCTACCAGCGATATATGGTCTTTAGGGATGAGTGTTTATGAATTATCCACTGGTCTTGTATTATGGGAAGGTATGGGAGGTTGTGTCCAACTGAATGGTGCACATATTCCAGCATTAGATGAGAAATATTCTTCCCAATTGTCCCAGTTTGTTCACGCATGCCTTGCCCTCAACACTTGGGACCGCCCCACAGCCCAACAAGCCTATGAGTTTGCTTGCTCCATACTAAAACAAACAAAGACAGACTCTCCTTCAGTACAGCTGAAGCCTATTGCTCCACTTTTTCCTAAAACAACATCACCACGCCTTAAAGAAAAGTTCTGTCCTTCGAACATGCATAAACGCATAGCAGGATGGACCGGCCTTGGTATAGTATTGATTCTATTGCTTGTCAAAGGAGGTTCCATATACTTTAGACACCTTGAAGAAGAGCGCAAGTACGCTGCATGCCGTACAGAAGAAGACTACAGAGATTTTCTAAAAGAATACCCCTCCTCATCTCATGCAAACTTTATAAAACAATTTTTGGGAAACAAGGTAAATCCAATCTCCCCAATAAATAGAGAAGAAAACATCGTTATGGACTCGGTAAAAACGGATACTGCAAAACTTGAACAGTTCCAAGAGGAACCTAAAAAACAGATTGTCCACCCACATCCACAACCTTCTTCACAGCCAGTTCTTCCCATTACTGATATAAGAGAAGTCAGAAGAGAAAATGAAGAACGCCTCTTCTATAGTTGCCAGTCGGTAGCAGATTACGAAGAATATTTGCGAAAATATCCCAAAGGCAGGTTTGTACACAAAGCCAAAAGAGCAATCCAGCAAATAGAATCAGAAATGATGCAGTCCAATCCTTCCACTCAAGAAATACACATAAGAAAAAATACAAGAGTCAATGTCAGACTATAAATAATGAATAGGGCATTCCAACGTTTGAACTGCCCTATTCACTATTCAAATACTTGATTTTATTTAATCGTCACCATCGTCGCCCCAAATCCATACTCCTGGAACGAAGCATCCTGATGGCGGCAGTCAGGATATTTACGTTTCAGCTCGTCCAGCAAGGCTTTACGCAGCACTCCATCTCCCTTGCCGTGAATAAAGACGATGCGTTGTTCGCGCCTTTTTTTGTATTGTTCCATCACTTCACGAAACTTATCCAGCTGGTAATTCAATATTTCGCTGTTGCTCATACCGCAGGTGTCATCCAGCAACTCGCCGATATGCAGGTCAATCTCGACAATCCCATTCTTGCCGCCACGCTTGATGACCGTCTGCGGTTTGAACGGAGTATCTGCCGTTTTTTTCTGTATCAAAGCCTCCTTCAGTTCCTCTGCCGAAACATACACCTGCTTGACAGGCTGGTCATTCCGGACAATATCATACACCAAGGCCGGTGTTTCAAAGAAAACCGTCTGCTGGAATGTATGCAGTTTATAGAACTTTACCATATCTATGCGGACTTCCACACTGACAGCCGGTTTCATTGTGAACGCACGGTTATCTTTGAATGCCACCAGCTGTACCATCACACGTTCACGGTCGTTCAACTCGGACTTTTCGAACTCCTCCAGCAGAAGTTTCGTATTCGGCTCTATCAAACCATGCGAACAGGCTGTCCAGGACTTTCCTTCGGCACTCGAATAGGTATAATACATATAATAATTACTATCGTTCACCAAATATGTCTCGAAAGGTGTAGTGCTGACAGCCTTGATATCCTCCGGAACAAAAGCCAGAAAAACATTCAGGATATCTCCGCCTTTCATCTCGGGCTGACGATAAACAGATATCTGCGGTTTCTCCAAACGGACCGATTGAGGCTCCGAAACCTGAGACTCCATAGCAGACGGCCTTGCCACAGTAGCGGCCGTGCGCAATTGTTGCTCTTCTTCCCGCTTCTTCTTGGCAGCCGCTTTGGCTGCCGGAGTGGGGATATTATAATCATCGGTCTCTATCACCACACATTCGTTTATGGGCATCGGTATGTCAAAACCGTCGGCATCTTCCACCAACACGATGTTTTTCCCTTGAAATCCTGTCACAACACCGCCCCCAACTTCGCTGAGGAAACGAACTTTATCTCCTATCTTCATAGTAACTTATCTTTTAGTTTGTCTTTTCCTACTTTCTTCCTGCAAAGTTAGGAATTATTTCCCTTATTCTTCAAATCTTCCCAAATATCCGTACCTTTGCAGCCGATATAATAAAGAGAAAGCCATCATGAAAGAAGACCCCAGACATATCAGAATCAGCGAATTCAACTACCCGTTGCCGGACGAACGCATTGCAAAGTTCCCATTGTCCGTACGTGACCAGTCCAAACTGTTATTGTATCGCCACGGAGAAGTTTCAGAAGACAGATTCACTTCACTGCCGGAGTATCTGCCATCGGGAAGCCTGATGATATTCAACAATACCAAAGTCATCCAAGCACGCCTGCATTTCCGGAAAGAAACGGGAGCACTGATTGAAGTATTCTGCCTGGAACCCATACAGCCGAACGACTACGCCCTCAACTTCCAGCAAACCGAGCATGCCGCCTGGCTCTGCATGGTCGGCAACCTGAAAAAATGGAAGGAAGGCATGCTGAGACGTGAGATGACCGTGAAAGGCAAGTCACTCACCCTGACCGCCGAACGGGGTGAATGCCACGGAACCAGCCATTGGATAAACTTCCGCTGGAATAATCCGGAAGTGACTTTTGCCGACATTCTCGAGGTCTTCGGTGAATTGCCCATCCCCCCCTACTTGAACCGGGAGACCCAGGAAAGTGACAAGGAGACTTACCAGACTGTCTACTCCAAAATCAAAGGTTCGGTGGCTGCCCCTACAGCGGGACTGCATTTCACCCCACGCGTATTGGACGCATTGCGCAATAAAGGAGTAGAATTGGAAGAGCTGACACTCCATGTGGGAGCCGGAACCTTCAAACCGGTGAAAAGTGAAGAAATAGAAGGGCACGAAATGCATACGGAATACATCTCTGTCTCGCGCAACACATTGGAAAAACTCATAGTACACGGCGGCAAGGCAGTGGCCGTAGGAACAACTTCAGTGCGCACATTGGAAAGCCTTTATCACATCGGAGTCACTTTACTGAATAATCCAGAAGCCACAGAGGAAGACTTGCACGTCCACCAATGGCAACCTTATGAAATGTCTGCCAAGGCCACCGCCACCTCTGCAGTAGAAGCCCTGCAAGCCATTGCTGCCTATCTGGACAGACATAGCATGGAGGCTCTGCATACCAGCACTCAAATCATTATCGCTCCGGGATATGAATACAAAATCGTGAAGGCTATGGTGACTAATTTCCACCAACCGCAAAGTACCTTGCTGCTGCTCGTATCAGCTTTCGTACACGGTGATTGGCCGAAGATTTACAACTATGCACTGGCACATGATTTCCGCTTCCTGAGCTATGGAGATTCATCATTATTAATACCCTAAGCACAATGAACCACGATAACAATCAAGAGATGTTCCCCCTTGTCGACGAACAAGGCAACATCACAGGTGCCGCCACCCGTGGCGAATGCCATAACGGTAGCAAACTGCTTCATCCGGTAATCCATCTTCATGTATTCAATTCCAAAGGTGAGTTGTATCTACAGAAACGTCCCGAATGGAAAGACATACAACCGGGGAAGTGGGACACCTCCGTAGGCGGACACGTCGATTTAGGTGAAAGTGTAGAGATGGCGCTAAAACGCGAAGTACGCGAAGAGCTCGGCATTACCGACTTTATTCCCGAAACCGTCATGCATTACGTCTTCGAGTCTGCCCGCGAAAAGGAACTGGTCTTCGTACACAAAACTGTCTACGACGGTGAAATACATCCCAGTGACGAGCTGGACGGAGGACGTTTTTGGAGCCCCGATGAAATCAAGGCAAATATCGGCAAAGGTGTATTCACCCCGAATTTTGAAGGAGAGATAGGAAAGGTCATCAACTTGTAGTGGAAGCTGCTTTCTATCAGTTCGCAAAATATTCCTTCATCTTTCTCCTGACCCGTGGAGCAAGTAACAGCAGTGACGTCATCGTAGGCAATGCCATCAAGGCAAAAGCCAAATCCATGATGGCAACCACTGCTCCCAACGGAATCATGGCAGCCACAACAATCATCACCAAATAGAAGTAGTTATAATACTTGGCATTCTCCGCACCAAACAAGAAGTTGGTGCACTTCAGTCCATAATACGAATAAGAGAACATGGTAGAAAAGGCAAAGAAAAAGACCATCACCATCAACAGATAATGCCCATAGCCGGGAAGGAGCTGCTCAAAAGAATTCAAAGCAATATAAAGGCCTTTTATGCCTCCTTCCGACGCATAGTTTCCAGCTATAAGAATAGGGAAGGCCGTCAATGTACAAACAAGCCCCGAGTCGATGGCCGGTCCAATCATGGCTACCAGCCCCTCACGAATGGGATTGTCATTACGGGAGGCGCCATGCATCATAGAGGCCGTACCTACACCTGCTTCATTGACGTAGGCAGCACGGCGGGCACCAGTCAGTGCAGTTCCCAAAATTCCACCGATACCGGCTTCCAGGCTGAAGGCAGACTGGAAAATGGAAGCCAACACTCCCGGCAACTTATCAAAATTCAAACAAAGAACAACGAAGACAAGCAGCATATAGCAAGTAACCATCATCGGCACTATTTTAGCCGAGATAACCGAAATGCGCCGGATGCCACCGATAATGACTGCCCCTACCACCAGGCTAATGACAATACCCATCACAAAACGCAGACCGAGTGTATTCTCTATTCCTGCCGGAGTAGTAAATACCGTAGTGACAGACTCGACCAACTGATTGGCTTGCATTACACACAACGTACCTATCAACCCCACCACCGCAAAGAAATAAGCAAACGGTTTCCAGCGTTCGCCCAACCCATGAAGAATGATATACATCGTCCCCCCTTGCGGTTCTCCGGCAGAATCGTGTCCTTTGTACATAATGGCAAGAGCCCCTTCAAAGAATTTGGTGGACATACCCACAACGGCACTTACCCACATCCAGAAAATGGCTCCGGGACCTCCTACTGTAATAGCGATAGCCACCCCCGCAATATTCCCCATACCCACTGTTGACGCTATGGCGCTCATCAAGGCCTGGAAAGAACTGATTTGTCCTTCGCCCGCCACTTCCGATTTATAGCGCAAGGCCTTTATCGAATATCCGATGCGGCAGAGGGACACAGCTCCGGAATAAAAGAACAAGAAAAGTCCTCCCCCTATCAGAAGGATAAATAAGGGATACCCGCAGACAAAGTCACTGACAATGGTTATTGCTGAGCCTATAGAATCTAAAATACCATTCATAGTAGTAGTTTGATGGAGGAGTTCATGGGAAGGTTTAAAAAAAGTCCCACTTCTCTTTCACGGGAAAGTGGGACATTCATTATAACATTTCGTTCGGCCTTATTTAGCCAGGTCTTCAATCACCTTCATAATCTGCTGGCCGATTTCCTCGGCAGCCTCCGGTGTGGCAGCCTCACTATAGACACGGATAATCGGTTCCGTATTGCTCTTACGCAGATGAACCCATTTGTCGGGGAAGTCAATCTTCACACCGTCTATATCATTGATTTCTTCATTCTTATACAGCTCCTTCACCTTGGCAAGAATAGCATCTACATCTGTTTCAGGAGTCAAGTCTACACGATTCTTTGCCATGAAGTATGCAGGATAGGATGCACGGAGTTCGCTCACCTTCTTACCTTCGTGTGCCAGATGGCTCAAGAACAAGGCAATACCTACCAAGGCATCACGTCCATAGTGGCTGGCCGGATAGATTACCCCACCGTTTCCTTCGCCACCGATAACGGCACCTACTTCCTTCATTTTGGTAGTTACATTCACTTCACCTACGGCAGAAGCGTAATATTCTTGCCCATACTTGCGGGTTACATCGCGCAAGGCACGGGTCGAACTCAAATTGGATACCGTATTGCCCGGAGTATGTTTCAATACGTAGTCGGCAACAGTAACCAGCGTATATTCTTCACCGTACATCTTGCCGTCTTCGCAAATCATTGCCAGGCGGTCTACATCAGGGTCTACAACAAATGCAACATCTGCCTTCCCCCCTTTCATCAGGTTCATGATGTCACCCAAGTTCTTTTCCAAAGGCTCGGGATTATGCTGGAAGTTACCGGTCGGTTCGCAATAGAGCTTCTCTACGTGCTGAACACCAAGCTGCTCAAGTAGTTGCGGCAGAATAATACCACCTACAGAGTTTACACAATCGATGGCTACACGGAAGTTTGCCTTTCGGATAGCTTCCACATCTACGAGGTCAAGTGCCAATACGCTGTCGATATGTTTCTGGTTGTAGCTTAAATCCTGACGGTACGAGCCGAGTTGGTCCACTTCGGCATAGTCGAATTCTTCGGCGGCGGCAATGCGGAGTACTTCCTGGCCTTCGGCAGCGTTCAGAAATTCGCCCTTTTCATTCAGCAGTTTCAACGCATTCCACTGCTTGGGATTGTGTGAGGCAGTCAGAATAATACCTCCACTGGCACCTTCCATGGTTACAGCCAGCTCGGTAGTCGGAGTAGAAGCCAAATCAATGTCCACTACATCCCAGCCCATACCCATCAAGGTACCGACTACTACGTTCTTGACCATCTCGCCAGAGATGCGGGCATCACGCCCTACCACGATTTTGTTACTTTTTACAGTACACGTCTTACGAATCAGGGTAGCATAAGCTGAAGTGAACTTCACAATGTCGAGCGGATTCAATCCCTCGCCAGCACCACCGCCAATTGTTCCGCGGATTCCAGAAATAGATTTGATTAGAGTCATAGGTTAATGATTTAAAATTTATCGGTTAGTTCCAAATTTGGAGTTTATGTAAATCGTAATAATAAGGATGAACGTCCCGCATAGCATCCGACTGTCCCATCTTGGAAGGAACAATCAGCTTCACATGTGCTCCGTTACGAATATAATTCAACGCAACCAGCCAGCCAGCAGGTACAGACGAACCATGATATATAAGCATATAGCCTTGAGTGAAAAGTCCGGCAATAGACGAAGAAGTAACAGAATATCTAAACTCATCCACAACAGTCGGACTATTCATATTGGTTATATACGATTTCACCCCTCCAACAGCTATCAACCCTTGTTCTTCAAAGCGCACCAAAATCAAATCATTCGGTTTAACTGTATCTGCAGGATTCGTCGAACCTTTATCCACAATCTGCATATACACCCCGCTTGCCAGCTGCACATACTCATTCCTGCTTACATCCGTTGTCGAATCTTGCGCATAGAATTCACTTTGAGAAATAACGACAATGCTACTGTCTTTGATAAATGCTTTGATGGCATCTTTTTCTTCCTCAAGCATTTCGGCATAAGTTTTAGAATTATCGCATGCCTGGAAGGCTAAACAAACTGCAAGTAAGGCAAAAAAGAATAAAGTAAGTTTCTTCATTTCTGTTATTTAGTAATTTCGTACAAAAGTATCTGATTTCCTTGAAAGTTGAAAGCTGCGGATAGAAAGTTCGTAACTTTTAACCTTTACAACTGAACTTTTTTTATCCTTTGGCATTCAGCAGCGGTTTGTATTTCTCCAAAGCCTGCTCAAAGACCTTGCGGGCCTCATCCATCGTTCCATAAAATTCACCGCCGGAAGCATTCAAATGACCGCCGCCGCCAAAGAACTCGGCAGCCAGCTGATTGCAGGGGAATGTACCGACCGAACGTAAAGAAATCTTTATCATCGGCTTCTCCGTATCTTCACGCAGGAAGCAAGAGAAAATCACCCCTTTGATGCTTAAAGGAATGTTCACAAACCCCTCACTATCTCCACGCACATAGTCGAACTGGCTTTGTTCGGCTTTAGTCAGAGAAATTAAGGCTGCATGATAGTCCGGATAGACCTTCATTTGTGACAAGACATATCCCATTAGGCGCAAACGGCTTTCTGAATAAGTATTGAACACCTTACGGTAAATCTCGTCCTTGTCAATACCTTTCGACAACAGTTCGCTGATGATGAAATAGATTTCCCGATTATTGGAATTATAGGTGAACCCGCCGGTATCCGTCATCATACCCGTATAGATACACTCTGCTCCTTCCCTTGAAATGTCACTGAAATAGCCCATACGGCAAATCAGGCGGAAAACCAGTTCCGAAGTGGAAGATATCTCCGGATGGGAAATGATAATCTTGCAGAAATCCTCCGGATGGAGATGATGGTCTATCAGTATTTTTCTTGCCGGGGATGCAAGAACAGCGTCACCCATGGCATCTATACGATGGATAGCATTAAAGTCCAGACAGCAAATGACATCCGCCTCGGCAATCAGCTTGTCAGCGAACTCCTTGTAGCGGTCGTACAGAAGGACGTCCTTGCTCCCGGGCATCCATTTCAAGAAGTCGGGAAAGGCGTTCGGCACAATAACATTCGCCGTCTTTCCCTGCGAGCTGAAGAAGTGCCACAAGCCCAGAGAAGAGCCGATGGCGTCCCCGTCGGGACCCACATGCGAAACGATTACTATCTTGTCTGCACGGTCAAACCATTTGGTGAAATGGTCTATCTTGGATTGTTCTATTACTTTGGTCAACATATTTTTATTTACTATTTGACGATTGACTATTTACTATTTGGCGTTTATAACAAATTGAAGGGGCAAAAGTACGAAAAGTTTGTGATTTATAACAATATGCGGTAAGAACCTTTTTGAGAAAGAAGAAGATAGGGAATACCTAAGCGAACGCAATCATTGGCAATCTTATTCTGATAATAGTCTGAAAGAGAAGCGTCAAGCACCACCATGCCCATGGAAAAGAGCGAAGTAAGTTCCTCTATCCCACCTTGATACCCCTTGGAGACATACAGATAATCAACTGAAAGGGGATGGGAAGAGCTCTTGTTTCTCCAACGGTTGTCGGAAAGAAGACAGATGCGCTTACCGGCGTAAGAGACAATCTGGTTGCGCATGGATAAGCCGGAAGTGGTATAATCTCCGGCAACCAGTCGGGGAGTCTCCAGACGCAGGCGGTTCCAATGCGGAGAAAGGGCACGGCACAAACACGGCATATCCGGCAAGCTATCGGCACATGCCAACCAAGAATGACGGTTGTCTGCCATACAATGGACAACGGGACAGCCTCTCACGCTATAAAAAGCAATCCCCTGCCGGGAAGCATTGGACATGATGGAAAGGGAATGCCAGGAAACCACTGCCAACAATGCCAGCAACGCAAAGCAGACTCTACGTACCGTAAGGCGTAGAAAGCCATAATATGCCATCCCCAAGAACAGATAGACGAGCAGAACACCCCATATATCCAACCAAATATCATCGACAGCAGCGCCGGGAAGACGCTCTATCCAGCGGAGCACTTCATTCTGGACATGTACCAATGCCTCTACTACCCTTGCAAACAGATGTTGTACAAAAGGCAGCGGCGTAAGCATCAACAGAAAGACAGCAGAATACAGAACGAGCGACACCATGGGAATTACCCAAAGATTAGTCAACAGAAAATGAGTGGAAAAACGGGAGAAATAGAAAATGACCAAAGGGGCCGTACCCAGCTGAGCCGCCACAGACACTGTCATAAGTCCCCACAAATATCGCAGGAAACGATTGTCAACCTTCCAAAGGGCATATAACTTAGGCTGTACAAGTACAATAGCTGCAACCGCCGAGAATGACAACTGAAAACCGACATCAAACAACCAGACCGGCTTGCACAGCAGCATCAGGAAAGCAGTTGCCGCCAGCGTATTCAGAGTCAGCGGCTTTTCCGGCTGCAAACCGGCAAACGCCAACAAAGAGAACATGATGACCGACCGCACCACCGAGGAAGACAATCCCGTGAAAAAAGCAAAACTCACCAAGAAAAGGACCAGAAGCAAAAGCAACAAAGGTTTCAACCGCCGCCATCGCCTCCACAAAGGACGAAGCACAAACAAGAGCAAAGCATACAGAAACCCTATATGCAATCCCGAAAGTGCCAGTACATGGCTGGCTCCCGAGACGGAGTAGGTCTCCACAATATCATCACTCAGTTCCTCTTTATCCCCCACTGTCAACGCAGCAAGTACCGCCAATTCATCAGTTTCAAAACCCAAACTCCGGTATAAGCCAATCACTTTCTCCCTATAATCCAGTGCCACCTGGCTGACAGTGCGGGAGGCATCATGCCCCGTCTTCCGCCAATGTCCGTCAGCCACGTAGGCCGTGCCGCTATAACCTTTCCGCCTCAGGTAGCGAGCATAGTCAAACTCGTCGGGATTACCATTGTTCGCCGGAGGAGCAAGCCGGGTAGATACCAGCAACTCATCACCACGGCACAAAGTGACCGTAGCAGAATCTTTCGGGAAATAAGCCAGAAAAAGATGATTCCGGGGACAACCCGTAACTGTATCCTGCTCCACCTCTCCCAGCAGGGCAACCCTGCACAATATGCTGCGCTCCCTCTCTTCTGGATGCTCACGGATACAAACCCTATAAACAGCAGGTTTGCCCGAAAAGGGAAATACCGTCTTTCCCTGCTGCCAACTCATCAAGCAGAACCCCGTACCACCCAAGAAAAGGTATACCGCCGCTCCATACACCCATCCGGTATGCTTGTATCTACCTATAATAAAAAGAAAAAGCAGAAAACCTGCCACATACTCCCATGCAGAAAGCACATGTGGAAACGCATCTCCACACAAAATACCAACTACCAACGGCATCAACAGTCGAAGGAAAGGATGCCGTTGCCAGCTGTCGATTATCAATCCAGAAGACGGATTACAGATTCCTTAATGCACGGATGGCCTCTTTCGGGTCGGGAGCCGAGAAAACGGCATTGCCTGCCACCAGTACATCTGCTCCAGCCTCTACCAGACGCGAACCGGTTTCCAAGTTTACGCCACCGTCCACTTCTATCAAGGCCTGCGAACCGGTAACCGTAATCAATTCACGCAATTCGCGCACTTTATCAAGAGAATGCTCTATGAACTTTTGTCCGCCGAAGCCGGGATTTACGCTCATTATCAGCACCATGTATACATCATTAATAATATCCTTCAACAAGGACACGGGAGTTGCCGGATTAATCGTTACTGCCGGCTGCATCCCTGCTTCGCGAATTTGCTGCACCACGCGGTGCAGATGCGGACAAGCCTCGTAATGCACATTCATGACATGTGCTCCCAGAGCCTTCACCTCCGGAATAAACTTCTCCGGCTGTACAATCATCAGATGCACATCCAAAGGCTTCTGCGACAGTTTTGCCACATACTTCAGTACCGGGAATCCGAAAGAAATATTAGGGACAAACACACCGTCCATGATGTCGATATGTACCCACTCCGCCTCACTTTCGTTAATCATTTCAATGTCTCGTGCCAGATAACCAAAATCGGCAGAGAGAATAGAAGGGGATATGATTGGTTTCATAATGTTATGTTCTAAAGTTTACGAACTTTGTTATGTACAAATATAGAGAAAAGATTTAATTCAGCCTAACATTGGAAGTCAAAACTCTCACTGCAAACTTACTGCATACCTTTTGCAGCGTCACTGCAAACGTGTTGCAGTGCTACTGCAAAGCAGTTGCAGTCACACTGCATATTAGTTGCAGCAACACTGCAAAGTGGTTTGCAGTGACGCTGCAAAACGAGTGCAGTAGTTTTGCAGTAGGAAGTCACTGAATGACAATCAGTTATTTCATCACGTATCCTTCCGTCAACCAGAAGCCGCGCAACAGTTCATCCGTTTTCAGTCTCTTCTTGCCCGGAAGCTGGAGGGAGCAGATGCCGACAAAGCCATCTTCGGCAGCAACGCGGATATAGGTCTTCCCGTCTGTCTGCAAGGTTCCGGGAGTCAGTTGATGGGATTCCCCTATTTTCTCCGTCTCGAAGATTTTTACCACAACAGATTCTCCACCGGGTTGGACCAGCTCCGTCCAAGCGGCAGGATAGGGAGAAAGACCGCGTATAAAATCGTAAATACGCTTCACCGGGCGGTTCCAGTCAATACGACAAGTATCTTTGAAGATTTTCGGTGCCGGACGCAGTTCACCCACGACGGCCATTTCTTCTTGAGGAATACTTTTCACTGTACCGGCAAGAATGGCATCTACGGTTTCTACCACCAGGCGACCGCCCAACAGCATCAGTTTGTCGTGGACGATACCCACGTTGTCCGTATCGGCAATGGGTACCCGTACCTGCTGGATAACCTCACCGGTGTCAATCTCATGTTTCAGGAAGAAAGTGGTGATGCCCGTTTCCGTATCACCATTAATCACCGCCCAGTTGATGGGGGCTGCGCCGCGATACTGCGGAAGCAGGGAAGCATGCAGGTTGAAGGTGCCCAATCGCGGCATGTTCCATACCACCTCCGGCAACATGCGGAAAGCAACGACTATCTGCAAATCGGCCTTCCATGCACGCAACGCCTCCACAAAAGCCTCATCCTTCAGCTTCTCCGGCTGAAGAAGCGGAAGATTATGTTCCAGTGCATACTGCTTCACCGGAGAAAACTGGAGTTTATGTCCCCGTCCGGCAGGCTTGTCGGGCATCGTAATGACACCCACCACATTGTAGCCTCCTTCTACCAGGCAACGAAGAGCCTCCACCGCAAAGTCGGGAGTACCCATATATACAATCCTCAAATTCTTCTTTTCCACCATTTCATTTACAGTTTACCATTTACAATGTACCATTTGCGAGGCAGCTCATTTGCCCATTTACAATTTACCATTTACAATGTACGAAGCATCTTCTTTGCGATTTACAATGCCCCATCACCCCGAACGGCAAATAGTAACTTGTAAATAGTAAAATAGTAAATACCAAAAAGTCCTCAGTCTTCCGAAAAATGTACCAATACTTCACGGTACGAGTTGAATATCTTCGACTTGGACACGAAGCCCAAGTATTTGTTTTCCGCATCCACCACCGGCAGATTCCACGCCTTCGTATCATCAAAGGTGCGCATCACCTGCTCCATACTGTCCGTATCATACAGACGTGCCGGAGCCGAAGTCATCAGTTTTCCCACCGTAAAGCGATGATATAACTCCTGGCGGAACATAATGTTCCGGATATCGTCCAACAAGACAATGCCAATCAGCACCCCTTCCTTATCCGTCACGGGAAAGACATTGCGATGCGAGGCAGAAATGGCCTTTACCAGTTCGCCCAAATCCATTTCGGGATGCACGGTCACAAAATCCTTTTCCACCACATTCTCCATCTTCATCAGGGTAAGGATGGCCTTGTCCTTATGGTGCGTCAACAGTTCTCCTTTCTTGGCCAAACGCATGGAATAGATACTATGAGGCTCGAACATGATGATGGTAAGATAAGAACTGACGGAAACAATCATCAGTGGCAGAAACAGGTCGTATCCTCCCGTAAGCTCGGCTATGAGGAACACGCCGGTCAGCGGAGCGTGCATGACCCCACTCATGACCCCCGCCATTCCCATCAAGGCAAAGTTCTTCTCGGGCAGATAAGCCGTCATCTCTATTTCATTGCTGAAATGTGAAAAGACAAAACCGGCAATACAACCCAGATACAACGAAGGTGCGAAGATACCGCCGCAACCGCCCCCGCCATTCGTGGCACTCGAGGCAAAGACCTTGAACAGAATAATCAGTATGAGGTATATCAGCAACAGATTGCCGTGCCCGTAGAAGAAGGAATTATTCATCACCGTGTCCCATTCGGCATTGCTCATCCCATTCAGCAACAATTCTATCGTATCGTAACCTTCGCCATACAACGGTGGGAAAAGGAATATCAGGATACTCAGCATGGCACCGCCCATTATCAGTTTCTTATAGGGAGTTCTCAACCTTCCGAACACGCCTTCCACAGAGTTCATGGCCCGGGTAAAATAAAGGGAAACCAATCCGCAGAAGATACCCAGCATAATGACATACGGAATACGCTCCAGTTCGAAAGCTTGGTCCAGATGGAATTTGAACATGGCATCCGTACCCGTCACGATATAGGAAACAGTTGCAGCCGTCACCGCAGATATCAGCAACGGCAACAAGGAGGACATTGTCAAATCTATCATCAGTACCTCCAGCGTAAATACCAGACCGGCAATCGGCGCCTTGAAAATGCCTGCAACCGCACCGGCAGCACCACATCCCACCAATAGCATCAGCGTACGATGCTCCATCTTGAAGATGGTTCCCAGATTGGAACCGATAGCCGAACCCGTCAGCACAATAGGCGCCTCTGCCCCGACCGAACCACCGAAACCGATGGTAATGGAACTGGCTATGATGGACGACCAAGTGTTATGCCGTTTGATGCGTCCCTGCCGCCGCGAGATGGCGTATAGGATTTTGGTAACACCATGACTGATGTCGTCCTTCACCACGTAGCGGACAAACAATCCGGTCAGGAAGATACCCACTACCGGATAGACCAGATAAAGGTAGTTGGCTTCCGTCGCATTGAAATTATCCGTCAGGAAGTTCTGTATCCAGTGTATGATGACTTTCAGTATCAGTGCGGCGAATGCCGTAAAGATACCTACAAGAAAACTGAGAATCAGTATGAACCGCTTTTCCTTGATATTCTTTTCGCGCCATATGATGAAGCGCTGCAACAAACTCCTCTTGTCCTCTGCCATTTTTCCTTTTATTCGCGAATAATCTTAATGACTCCGCCCTTGCCCAACTTGATGATACTGGACGGTTTCGGGCGTCCCGTTTCCTCCTGGCGGTATCCTACTATATAATCCACCGCAGACTTGATGTCTTCACTTATTTCACTGAAGTTACCGGGAGACGGTTGCCCGCTGACATTGGCAGAAGTAGAGACTATCGCCTTGCGGAACTGCTGACAAAGCCGTTTTGAAAATGCCTCACTGGTGACACGGATACCTACACTACCATCTTCGGCAAGCAAGTTAGGAGCCAGATTACGCGCTCCGGAATAAATTATGGTAAGGGGCTTGTCAGCCAGTTCTATCAAATCCCAGGCAACCTCCGGAACATCCTGCACATAGAAATCCACCTTTACCGGAGAATCTACCAATACCAGCATCGCCTTACTGTCAGAGCGTTGCTTGATTTCATATACACGGCGCACCGCTTCTTCATTGGTAGCGTCACAACCTATACCCCAAATCGTATCTGTCGGATACAGAATTACCCCGCCCTCGCTCATTACCTGGCAGGCTTTTTTGATGTCTTCTATCATTTCTTGATATATAAGTTCACGGATTAACACGCAAAAATAGTATTTTTGCAGCGATTATAAACAAAGTTTAAGAGAAAACAATGGAAGAAATTCAATTTAACCACACCCTGCCCATACAACTACGCTTCAATGACGTCGACAAATTCGGCCATGTAAACAACACTGTTTACTTCTCTTTTTATGATTTAGGAAAAACGGAATATTTCGCTTCCGTATGCCCGGATGTAGATTGGGAAAAGGATGGTATCGTTGTCGTCCATATTGAAGCAAACTTCCTCGCACAGATTTATGGTTCGGACCATATCGCCGTGCAAACTGCCGTCACTGAGATAGGAACCAAAAGCTTCCACCTCGCCCAACGGGTCATTGATACGGAAACCCAAGAAGTAAAATGCGTATGTACCTCCGTCATGGTAGCCTTCGACCTCGCCAAACACGAGTCCAAGCCACTGGAAGAAAAATGGATTGAAGCAATCTGCAAATATGAGGGAAAAGATTTGAAGAAAAAGAAATAAAATCCTATATTTGTCAATTAAGCTAACATTTGTATAAGTAACAATCAGTTACATTTAGTCAACTGCTATGATTCGATTGATATTATTGACCGATTTTACAGAGTCCTTTTCGTACAATCTGCTAAAGGGGGTATTGGCCTATTCCAAAAGCCATGAGCCATGGGTAGTATGCCGTATGCCACCCTCCTACAAAAACAGTCATGGTATAGAAGGAGTCTTGAAATGGGCAAAGACATGGCATGCAGATGCAATCATCGGCAGATTTGACAATGATGACAACGTGGAGCTATTCCGTGAAAACGGAATTATCGCATTGGCCCAGGATTATAAATCAAGGTTCAGCAATATTCCAAACATCACCGGCGATTACCGCAAGACCGGCAGAATGGCAGCAGAGTTTTTTCTGAGTAAAGGCTTTCAGAACTTCGCATTCTATGGTTATCGCGATACGGTATGGTCACAAGAACGTTGCGAGGGTTTCTATGAATGTATAGCAGCCCAAGGGTTTGGAAACAATTTCTATTCTTATCAGGACCAATCCCTTGATGACTTATGGTTTTATGAAGCACCGCCCCTGCTCAACTGGTTAAAGTCATTGCCACAACCTACGGCACTCATGGCTTGCGATGACAATCAAGGTAACCGCATTACGGAAATCTGTAAAGTCAACAACATCAGAGTGCCCGACAAGATAGCAATATTAGGAGTCGACAATGATGAGATTATATGCAATCTTTCAGACCCTCCCCTATCCAGTATCAGCCAAAACATTGTAAGAGGCGGATTTGAGGCAGCTGCCCTCATAGAACATCTATTGAATGATGAGGAGGCCACTTATCAGGACGTAGTGCTCCAACCAGTTAATATAATCAACCGGCTTTCGACCGACTTCTATTCTACCACCGATGCCCATATCCAAACCGCTCTGAAATATATCCATCAGAATATAGCGGCTGATATCACCGTATCGGATATAGTGAAACAAGTACCATTATCACGCCGTTTATTGGAGATTCGTTTCAAGCAAGTCACTCAGCAATCCATCCACAAATACATCTTCAACCTTAGGATGGAACGTTTTGCCCAATTGCTGTTGGCCAGTGATGCTCCGATTGCAGATGTGGCGGAACAAGTCGGAATAAACAATCTGAAGAACTTGTCCCGCCAATTCAAAGCTTTGAAGAAAGTTTCCCCCAATGAATATCGGAAAGAGTACCAGACAAAGAGTTACCAGCGCTGATTTAATCCGGTACAAACAACATGGTATCAGGTAACACGGTTTCCAGAACATTCCGTCCCGAATACCCGACTTCCAATTCCTGGCCCATGTAATCTTCGAAATACAGCAGATGCAACTCGTGGTACCCTGCTTCGAGAGCGACTTTCCCTTCGGCACGGCGTCCGCTGTGTCCACCGTCGTTATCAACAATCAATTTACCGTCTATGTATAGTTTAGAACCATCATCGGAAAAAGTATAGAAACGGTATACTCCCCTTTCTGGAATTTTCACCAACGTACGGAAATCATAAGCAAAATGATCAGGGACGGCTACTTCTTCAATCGAGAAGTTCTTCATCACCCCTTCCTTCACTTTATTGCAGGCGGCAATATCGGCAACACGTTTACATTTGCCTTCATAATAGGTATATGCCACGCCCTGCTTCTTGGGAGAAGTTCCCGTAGCCGGCAAATAAGCCATACTCTGCTCCTCATCCGAATTCAGACCTGAAGGGTAATAGTAGGCAGCCTCCCTTCCCGAAGGAGTGGAAATCCATGTGTCAAATTTGAATTGGTCTTCGTACAGTTCAATGATACGGGCTCCTCTCGTCAACTCTCCATACGCATCCGCACCGGTCACCCGTCCGTATCCCAATGCAATACCTTTATCTATTCCTATAAAATCGTTATCATGGTCATGTCCTACAAATACTCCCATTACATCCCTCATGTCAAGGAAGGAAGCAAACATACCGGAATTGATATTAGCAGAGGCAACTCCACCTTCTTTGTCATTGCCATAAGTTTTCCCGTCACCTCTGATTTCGTTGTATTCAATCAGCGGAATATGGAAAAAGGCCAAAGCAGGAACGGGATTACCACCGTTCTTCTCTGCAAAGTGCTTACTTTGCTTTCTGTACCATTCTATTTGGTCGAAATGAATCCAGTCGTAAGCACCATAGATTTTATTAGGCTGATAGTCGTTGGAATCCATGCAATAGAGCAATGCCTCTACCTGGTCCTTCTTCTCCGGACTATAAATAGAAATCACACAATTACCACATCCCATAATATCTTCAGGGCCTTTTGCCCCCACATAGTAGGGAGACTTCAAGAGGAAATCATAGATTTCATTGCGCGTCAAGTATTCTGCATCATGGTTTCCCATCATCACCACAAAAGGCATCTTGGCTTCATTGAAAATATCCACTACACTTTTCCATCCATCCATAGCAGGGTCATCGGTCACCACATCCCCACTCAGTATAGCAATGTCCGGATGTTCGGCTGCCAGGACAGCACGGATAGTAGCTGCCGTTTCGGCACACTTTGCAGAACCCGGCATCCAGTGCAAATCTGTAAACTGTGCTACTACAAACTTGCCATCCTTAAAAAAGAATTGCTTCTGCGCAAAAGCCGTTACCGGCATACAGCCCAACAGTACAACTAAAAGAACAACTATTTTCTTCATAATTTCTTGAGATTAATATATTTCTATTTCATCTATTGCCAACTCACTCTGCAACCCTTCATGAAAATATCCTTTCGGGCACAAGCCACCACTCAATAATTCCAAGCGGACAAATGTAGCTTCCGTTTCGGCAAATGAAAGAGATGCCGGAAAACGGGTGCCTTCCGTCAAGCTAAAATCATAAGTCAGCCGTTTAGTGCCCACCGGAATAAAAGTCTGACCATCCATTGAAACAGAGACACCCATCGCTCTTGCCGGCCATATCTCATTTACCGGCCGCCATAAAGAAGAAAAGGCCACTTCCTTGACTTTTTGAGGTTTCTTCAGTTCCACTACAATCTGTACAGTATCCTGGTAGAAGCTAATCCAGCGACGCATGTCGCGGGCATAGCCACGTCGTCCATCAGTCAGCCCGAAGCCTTTATTCAAGTGTTCCCATCCTGCTTCAGGATTACAAGTATAGTCACATCCGGTTGCCTTGTTTACAGCAAAACTCTTGCGGGTCACTTTCCCTAGCGGCTTACCGCTTCTGTAAACTGCCGAATAAATAGTTGCATCCTCGTCCAACGGTATCGGAGTCTCATAAAGGGAAGATGAAGTGTTGACCGTTGAATCATTTACCGCATAGTAAATATCGGCATCCGGACAGAAGGTGTTCAAAGTCACCTCATAAGTCTGCTGCGACTTGTTCCACGCACCAGCCTGATTGACTTCATAGAAGTTGCGGCAAGCATTCACTCCGCAATAATCCAATCGTTCAAACTCCTTATCCAGCCTACGGGCAAACGACTCGAAGTCCTTATGTTCCGGCTGTGTCCATTGCACCTCTGACATAGCCAGCAAACGAGGGAAAGCCATATATTCAAAATACTCGGGAGTCTGTATGTACTCTCCCCAGATATTGGCTTGTACACCTATTATATAAGCTTGTTCTTCCGGAGTCAGTTCAGCAGGAAGCGGGTTATAATTGTACACCGTATCCAACGGAAGAAAACCGCCGATAGCCAACGGGGCAAATTCCGGACTTTCCTGGTAGTAATCCAAATAACACTTTTTGCCGGGTGTCATAATGACTTTATGCCGTTGGCGAGCCGCTTCGATACCTCCTTTCTCGCCACGCCATGACATGACGGTAGCATTAGGGGCAAGCCCTCCTTCCAGAATCTCATCCCACCCGATGATGTCACGCCCTTTACTGTTCACAAATTGCTCAATCCGATGGATAAACCAACTTTGCAGAGCTTCTTCGTTGGGCAGACCTTCCCACTTCATCAAATGCTGGCAATGGGCACACTTCTTCCATGCTTTCTTGGGACACTCATCTCCACCAATGTGGATATAATGGCTGGGGAAGAGTTCCATAACTTCGGTCAGCACATTTTGTAAGAATTCAAATGTATGCTCTTTGGGACAATAGACCTCATCAAAAACATCAAAATAATCACGCACCACATAAGTCTTTCCCAGTCCGCAAGAAAGTTCCGGATAGGAAGCCAGTGCTGCGGATGCATGTCCCGGCATTTCAATTTCGGGAATGACCGTAATGAAACGGTCGGATGCATACTTCACAATTTCCTTTATTTCTTCCTGCGTATAATAGCCTCTCTTTTCTTTTCCATCGTAACGCCGTGGAAAATAATAATCAGAGTGTCCTATCTGAGTCTGTTTACGATAAGAACCTATTTCAGTCAGTTTCGGGTATTTCTTTATTTCTATTCTCCATCCTTGGTCATCTGTCAGATGAAAATGGAATTTATTCAATTTATAGAATGCCATCAAATCAAGAAACTTCAGCACTTCCTCTTTTGGCAGAAAATTACGCCCTACATCCATCATAGCCCCACGATGAGGGAAACGGGGAGCATCCGTAATGCTGACAGCAGGAATCCTAATCTTTCCTTCGTATTTCCGGTCACCATCATAAATGGCTGCCGGCATGAGCTGCAGCAAAGACTGGACACCATAAAAAAATCCGGCGGCAGTTTCATTGGAAGATATATTTATCCTATCGGAAGAAACCTCCAATGTATAGGCCTCATCGGGCAAGGAATTATCTATAGATAAGCAAATATCGGCCTTTCCCGTTTCCGAAATACCCTTCAGCGTTACAGAAGTGTTTTTCAACGCATCCTCCAAATAATGAAAAACTTTCATCGCGGCTTCCCCGGAAGGGACAGCCACTGTTTTTTCCCCTTGCAGGACATACACTCCCTGCATTGGAGCAAGTTCATTCGGCATGGGTATAATACCATAGTTTGCCGCTACATCATCAGCCACTCTCCCACAAGAGAGAAAAATGAATGACATAGCCAGTAACCAATATCTTATCTTCATAGTATTTGGGATAATAAGTTGGGATATTCCTTGATTGTATTCAGTATCAGTTCACCGAACAAAGTATTTGTCCAGGCAAACCAGGAACGAGTAAAGTCCGCGGCATCCTCCGAATGGAAAGACTCATGCATAAAGCCCGTCCCTCCATCCGTATCACGAAGTTGCTTCAGACAAGCACGTATTTCTTCGGAATCATCCGTTGTAAAAGCCTTCATAATGATGCTCATCGGCCAGATATAATTCAATCCCACATGAGGGCCTCCTACCCCTTCACCGGCTTTTCCTTTAAAGAAATAAGGATTATTGCCGCTCCATATCATTTTACGGGTATTCTGATAAATCGCATCTTTAAAAGAACAATAACCCAGATAAGGCGCAGCCAGCAAACTGGGTACATTGGCATCGTCCATACAAAGCGCGTTACCAAAACCGTCGACCTCAAAGGCATAAATACGTCCACAAACCGGATGATTGAAAGTACCATACCTACGGATAGCTGCATCCACTTCATCTGCCAATGTTATACATTCTCCGGAGAAGTCCTTGTTTCCATAAACTTTATCCTCTATCTCAGCCAATTGGCGCAATGACACAACCGCAAACATATTAGCAGGAATCAGAAAACCGTATTGTGTAGCATCATCTGACGGACGGAAAGAAGAAACGATTAAGCCGACCGGCTTTACCGGTGCTCCCCATCCGTTGTTAATCTGCGAATCTGTAGGGCGGTCGCAATCGCGCGTAAAGCTATAAGGTCCTAAGCCTTGTTTCCTCTGTTGCTCTTTAAAGGTCTTGACCACCAGCAGCATAGCTTTATGCCAATTTTCATCGAACACAGACGTGTCTTCCGTGTATTGCCAATAATGATAAGCCAGACGAATGGGATAGCACAAAGAATCTATCTCCCATTTGCGTTCATGCAGTTCCTTAACCATATGTTGTGTATGGTCGGTTTCCCAATAGCTGCCCAACGGCCCGTCGTTGAAGGCATTGGCATACGGGTCTATCAAGATACATTCAGTCTGTCTGTTGACAAGTCCTGCCACCATCAACTGCAAGTCCTTATCTTTCTTCATCAACGGCAGATAGGGCCATACTTGCGCTGAAGAGTCGCGCAGCCACATGGCATCTATATCACCTGTAATGACGAAAGTATCTGGTCTGCCATTCTTCACTCTATATCTGACAGTAGTGTCAAGCGTATTGGGAAAACAGTTCTCGAACATCCAACGCAACTTCTCGTCCTTTATTTTAGGCTTTGCTTCTTCAATGGCAGCATCTACTGCCTTCGAAATGAAGCTCCTTTTGCTTGCAGAAGGACGCAACGAAACATATCTCTGGCTGAAAGTCCCGGATGAAGATAATACGGAAGCGGGCTGAAAGGTCATTGCAGCCAAGGCAAGCCCGCCAGTCTTCAGAAATTGGCGTCTTGACATATTGTTTTTCATGATTGATTTCTTCTTTAATAGGTATGCTTACCGGATGTCACATTTATCTTTTTCTCTTTTCCACCATAGAGTACACACAGTTCAAAATCAATATTAGAATCTACTGTGATACGGGGTTCATCACTTGCAGAACGGCGTGCTTCAGCTTTTAAGGAGATAAGCCCTTCGGGACCAAAAGGATAGCGTTCTATGCCGTTAATCTCCGTCAAATTCATATCCCAGATAATCTGCTTTTTGGCATAATCTCCCCGAATACCGATAATAAATTCTATCAATTCAGCAATAGGAGGAAGTCCTGCCCAACCCACAAAATTATCCCTTGCCATAAATCCCGGCTCAGCACTTTCCGGAGCATAATATTCCCAAAAAGTTCCAGTCTTCTTATAGACCTCAAACACCTGGGCATAATGATTCAAACAAATCTCCCGTGCCAGTTTACCATAACCTTTCTGCACAAGGCCCTGCATCACCATGTAATTAGTTCCCGGCCATACGCCACCCTGCCAATAACGGCCATTCTCCTTGTACTTGGGATTATCGGCAGACAAAGAAGGAATACGGTGTTTCCGGTTGAATGTGGCAGGATTATCCAATTCCTTCACCATGCGGTCCAACTGTACAGAATCCAATACATCAGTAAACAGAGCCCAATAGGCACCTATTCCCTTGGTTGTACAGAGCGTACCGTCAGCATACTGGTCATAAAGGAAACCGGTCTTTTCATCCCAAAGATTGTCATGGATATATTTTCCCAGCATTTTGGCTTCGTCTTCAAACTCTTCTATCTCTTGCCAACGTTCCAGATAAAAGCCCATCTCAAGTAGTAAATTGGCAGTAAATAATTGCTGTAGGTTTGTATCTAACCAAATCATATGCCCGTGACTGTAGATAGGGCTGTATTCCGACGGAACACGGGGCATATTATCCATGCCGGTCCCCCATCCGCTTGACCAGTAGGTTCCATTTCTCCAAGTATGGTTCAATTTCAACCACTTATAATAAGCACAAAGTACCGGAAATATCTTGTGCAGGCGTTCCGTATCACCAAACTGATGGAAATAGACCATCTCACACCAAGGCATCAAATTCGGTCCGGTACTCACCGGATCATAGCGTTCAAAGCAATCGGCACCATCTGCCTTTATTTCACGGCAAATGAAACCGTCGGGATGCTGCTTGGCGTAAAAGTTGTTCAGCGTATTCTGGAAAGGAAAGAAACGGGTACCATAACGGGCAAACATCAGAATGAAAGAGGAATCCCACATAAAGATATTACCATTATAAGCTGTATCCAAATAGCTTGAGACAAAACCCGAGCCTGCTTGAGGAGCACGAATATTGCCGATAGCTATTTCCCATGCCTTCCAATACATTTCAAGTTCCTTGTCATGTCCACCCCAAATGGGATTGGGAAGAATCTGCCGAGCTTCTTCGAAGCTTTTCGGCACAATCGTCTCAGGTTTTGCCACACGATACTCATTTTCAGTGACCAGCGGTTCCTTTACATATGTATTTTTATAAGGCAAATGATACTTTTCATCATTGCCACAGCTCTGAGCTTTCAGCAAAGGGAGAGTGGAAAAAGAAAGCAAGCCTACCAATAAAATGTGTTTCAACATAGGAAATAGTTATTTTTTAAATTACAAATTGAGCAGTTTTTTTATCTTGTCAAAGATAGCAGTATTTTCAAAAATCCCTGTAAACTCCTCTGCACCGGGACCAAAAGCATACACTGGTACCATTACACCGCTATGACCACCGGTAGAGAACTTACATACGATTCTGCCTTCTGCCAAATCTCCATCAACCAACGTAAGTCCACCAGTCTCATGGTCTGCAGTAACTACTACCAATGTTTCTCCATCCTTGGCAGCCCATTCATAAATGGCACCGATAGTACGGTCAAAGTCATGTGTTTCCTGCATCAGCAAATCAATGTCATTGAAGTGTCCGTAGTCATCCAGCTGCGAACCTTCTATCATCATAAAGAAACCGTTTTTATTTTGGTCCAGCAATTCGATACCTTTCAATGAAGCACGTGCCAAAAGGTCGCCACGTTCAGCAGGAAGAGGAGTATCGACGGGATAAGGTACGGCAAATACCTTACCACTCTTTATGCCAGCCAATTCATCCCAACTGCGAGGAGTCTGAAATCCTTTATCGCGTAGTTCCTTAAACAAGTCACGTCCATCTTCACGGTTTTCGAAAAGCTTGGCACCTCCACCGAATACATAATCGGCACTGCAATTAACGTAATCTGCTACGATTTCAGCTTCCGCATCCCTATCCTTGTTATGGCAACAAAAATCAGCAGGAGTGGCATCCCACAGACGGCAAGTCACCGCTATACCGGTCGATTTACCTTTAGCAGCAGCCAGGTCTACCAATGATTTCAAAGGACGTCCTTCGGTATCTACACCCACAGAATGATAGTTTGTCTTCTGCCCCGTAGCTATGGCTGTTCCACCCGCTCCCGAGTCTGTAATCAGCTTGTTGGCACAATAGGTTTTAGACAAACCCACTACCTGGCAGTTATCCAAAAACAACTTGCCTCGATTGGCTGTCCAGGCAGAATATACGTGCATAAGACTCATGCCATCACCAATCATCAAGATGACATTCTTTATCTTCTTGCCCTGGGGAGGGGTAATCTTTGTCACCTCATAAGGTTGGTCCAAAACATAGGTCTGTTCTTTATCACGGCGGCTTTGTGCCGATAACTCTACCGGCAGTAGCAAGACTGCCAAGAGCATAACGATACATATTCTTAATATCTTAGTCATAATTATTGTTTTATTATTCAACCGTTACTAAAATAGGGGCATGGTCGGAGAGGAAAGCATTATTCTCTGTTTCAGCCAATACACCATACCTCAAAACTTTCAGTCCATTACGTACAAAAACGTAATCAATCAGCGGACGTTTATCGTAAGGAATCTTTCCGAAATCATGGAAACTCCATGCCGGACCATAAACAATTGCCGATGCCTGGCGTGCATCTGTCAAGTGTTCCGGATTGGAAGGGTCAGTCACGTGTTTGATGACATCCGATTCCGGACTAGCATTAAAGTCGCCCGTTACTACTACGGGTAAGTTACCACTCAACTCATTTACTTTATCCAGCATAAGGCTTATACCTTCACGACGTGCAGCAACACCTACATGATCCAAGTGGGTATTCAATGCGAAGAACTCCTTGCCACTTACTTTATCTTGCAGTTTTGCCCATGAAGCGATACGCTCACAAGCTCCATCCCAGCCCTTGGAACCGGCAACTTCAGGAGTCTCGCTCAACCAGAAATAGCCAGAATCCAGCAAGTTGAAACGATCTTTCTTATACCAGAGTGCACTATATTCACCCTTTTCCTTTCCATCTTCACGACCTACACCGATGACTCCGTATTCCGGCAATCGTTGTTTAAGGTCTTCCAACTGATTATGAAGTACTTCTTGCGTACCCAATATATCCACATCATAAAAACGGATGGCATTTGCCGCGCGGTCTTTACGGTATTGCCAGTTGTCCAAGCTATCTTCCGGATTGTCATAGCGAATATTGAAACTCATGACATTAACGGGCTCTGGTGCAGGCGCCTGCTGCTTCACCTGTCCGCATGATGCAGCGAACAAAGGTAAAAATAACAAAAATAACTTTCTCATAGCATATATATTAAACTATTATTTCACAAATAAAGCCGATGCAGGGATGGGTGCCAACTTCTCGGCAGAAGGCAGTTTCCAAGCCCAGCTCAAATACTCACCTTCATAATCTTCAAAGTAATAGAGCTTGTAAGGATGAAAACCTTTCTTCAGCGCGACCATTCCGGTAGCAGGAATTGCAGCATGGGAAGCATCATTATTGACTACCTGCTCATCGTGAATGTACAAGACACTGCCATCGTCCGAACGGGTCTGGAAAGTATAGACCCCATCTTCGGGAACATTTATCAATCCAGAAAAGATATAACCGAAATGATCCTCCTGCTTAGCACCCTTAATAGAAGGTTCGGGCATGACACCAGACTCCAGCAACGGTGACTTTTCTACATCAGCCACTTTCTGGTAAGTGCCTTCAAAGTACTTATAAGATGTACCATTCTGAGTAGGATTTACAGAAAGAGCAGCCTTTAATTCAGCTTTCGTTGCCGATATGGATAATGTTCTGCTTGAGCGGAGACCTTCCTTGAATCCTTTGGCTTTTATTAAAGTGGTCTTGTCCAGTTCAAAAGGCTGCTCGTACAATGCCGACTGCTCTGTGGGCTCGCTGCCATCCAATGTATATCTGATTTCGGCATCCTTGGTTGTTGTGGCCAATGCAACCGTTACCTTATCCATAAACAAGTTCAAATCCTTATCCACATAGGGAATGGAAACGACTTCATCTTTAGTATAGGAATAAGGGGATGCTTCAGAGGAAACACCTCTCTCCATATTCGGCTTATCGGACAAAGTAAAACGAAGTTCTCCACCTTCCATCAACTGTGCATAAGTAATAAAATTTACATCTATCGGTTGTCCGTTCAATTCTACTTTTGTGATATAGACATTCTTCTTCGGATTGTTGGCAAGGATGGTCAAAGTCTTTCTATTTGCCAGGTTGACAACCGCTTTCTCAAATAGAGGAGTAGTCAGTGCAAATTCATTGCTTCCCGGACAAACTGAATAAATACCCAAGCTGGATAATATATACCAACCGGACATCTGTCCACAATCTTCATTACCAATGATTCCTTCAGGCGTAGGAGCGTACATTTCATGGAGCAGACGGCGTGTCATTTCCTGCGTCTTCCAAGGCTGTCCGACGTAATCGTACAGATAGGCGATATGATGGCTCGGCTCATTGCCATGAACATATTGACCTATCAGTCCGGTAATATCCACTAAATCGCCATGTACATCCGACTCTACTGTAAAGATAGAATCGAGTGCGGTAATAAACTCTTTCTTACCACCAAACAGTTGTGCCATACCGCTTACATCGTGAGGTACAAAGAAACGATACTGCCAGGCTGTGGCTTCCGTATAGGCACGACCTATCTCAATAGGATTGAAGGGAGTTTCCCAGTTCCCATCCATCCGCTTGGGGCGGAAGAATTTTGTATTACCATCAAAAACATTGATATAGTTCTGGGAACGTTGAATATACTTTTGATAAATATCATCCTTACCCATTTCCTGAGCCATACGTGCAATACACCAGTCATCATAGGCAAACTCCAGCAAACAAGAGATGGACTCTTTCTTTATATTAGAAGGAATAAAGCCATTCTGAATATAGTAATCAGCTCCCTTTTTGTTCTTTTCAGAAGAAACTACCATAGCTTCCAACGCCTTTTCCGCGTCAAATCCTCTAATACCCTTCATATAAGCATCTGCTATAACGGACACTGCATGATAACCAATCATAGTTCCCGTCTCTCCGGCAGAAAGCGGCCAGATAGGAAGTTCACCCGAAGATTCGTAAATGTCCAGAAAGGAATTTATCATATTATTGACCAAAGTTGTATCAATCAAAGTCATCAACGGATTCCATGCACGGAAAGTATCCCAAAGCGAAAATGTAGAATATTGCACTTTGCCTTTTGGCAATTGCCCAATTTCCATATTATGACGGCGGTACTCACCATTGACATCACTCACGACATTGGGTACAACCATAGAATGATACATGGCTGTATAGAAATTCTTCAAGTCGTCCGTATTGCCGCCTTTTACCGTAATAGCAGAGAGAGCTTGTTCCCAAGCGGAACGGGCAGCACTACGCACGGCATCAAAATCGAAACCTATCACCTCGGTTTCCAAATTCTCACGTGCATTCTTTTCACTGACAATGGATAATCCAACTTTGGCTATAACCGGCTCTCCATTACTATTATCGAAGGACAAGCAAGCCTGCAAATCGGTACCGTTCAACTTAACTCCTGCAGAAACCATCTTTTTATTCTGTATAAAGTCTATGGCCTGAAAAGGTTTCGAGAACTGGGCTACAAAATAAACGTACTGATTGTCCGTCCATCCCCTGGTTCTGCGCATACCTGTTATTTCGTTGGCGGCAGTCTGTTCAAGTTCAGCCTCATAAATATATTCGTTATCAAGCAAATGAGTCAAATCTATAATAATAGATGCTTCTTTGCCGGAAGAAAACGTATAGCGGTGCATACCGGCGTGTGCCGTTACCGTCAATTCAGCTTTTATTCCTTCTTCTTTCAGAACAACCGAATAATATCCGGCAGAAGCATCTTCGTCTTTATGGGAAAAAGCCGCTGGCTGGTAAATGCTTTCCGTAGTCAAATCCGGTTTCAGCGTAGTAGGACGAAACAGTATATCCCCAAGATCAATGCATCCGGTCCCACTTAAATGTGTGTGTGAAAAACCTTTTAGAGTCGTATCATTATAATGATACCCCGAACAAGCATCCCAGTTTCCGGCACGCGTGTCAGGACTTAACTGTACCGCCCCGAACGGAACGGTTGCCCCCGGATAAGTATGCCCATGAAAGCCGGTACCTATAAAAGGGTCTACATAGTCTACGGGAGATAGTTCACCGGATGTACAAGAGCAGCAAGCCCAAAAGGCAGTAGTTGCACATATAAGAGTTTTTAATTTCATCAGACTGTATATTTGAAGAGCGCTGCAGACTGTCGGGAATGCCGTCTCTCCGTATATTAAAATGATTTTATGAATAGCCTTTGCAAATGAAAGAAAAAGAAGAAATATCTGCAAGGATCAATACCCGAAAATACCAACCCCTGCAGATTAGACCAATGGCAATGAGGTCTTTTTTTATATTTTATCTCTTTCAGAGAAAATATCAATCATAATGAGGATTCTGTTTTAATTTACCATCAGATTTGGTAATCTGAACCGAAGGATAAGGGAATACGATCATGTAATCCTGATAAGCAATCTTATCCGTATAATCCTCATACTCACCTACAACGAATGTGGAAGCAGGGTCCTGGCGGTTGGCATAATGACGTACGCGCGGACGGGCATTCAATTCGGCAGCAGCCAAAGCCTTTATTTCAGTATTGCCTGAGCGATACCAGCGTTTCAAATCATATAAATGGTCTGTAAACTCAAATGCCAATTCACAACGGCGTTCATGATATAGGTCAGCCATAGTAGCAGTGCCCGTCAATAATGCAACATTGGCACGTTTACGAATGCGATTCAAATCAGCCGTAGCCAAGTCCGCTTTATTAGTCATCAAATAAGCTTCCGCACGGAAAAGTAACATTTCTGCAAAACGGATAACCGGAAAATTAATACGTACCGTCGGCCAGTCTCCGTTTGTATTGATATACCCCTTATTGGCTGCATCTTCATACTTAAAGGGATCCATGTATTTATTAATCATAAAACCGGATTCAATATCCGAGCTTGAATAAAAAGCACGGGATTCACCCAAGAATTGAAATTCCTGACCATACTCTAAAACCGTACGAACCAAACGGTCATTACCAGCTCCGTCTTTCAACATCTCTTCGTAAATATCATAAGACGGCTTGTTCTGTCCCCAGCCATTATATTGTCCCCAGCCTTTGTTCTCAAGGACAACTCCCGGAAACTCCGAACCGCCACCTTGAGAGCCACCATTTCCAGGAATAGTCCAAATATACTCTTTATTCCACCATTTAGAGAAATCAGAAGAGAACAACTCTTCATAAGTACCGGCTAAATCACGTCCGTAAGCAGTTTCCAGTTCATTGACCATACTGATTACATTTCCCCATTGTGTAGCATCCCAAGTTGCCCAATAAGCATAAACTTTAGCTTTAAAAGCTACTGCAGCCGCATCGTGCGCGCGTCCTCTATCATTATCTCCATACTCTTCAAAACGGGGCAAATACTCTATTGCCTTGTCCATATCCGAGATAATCAATTTATAATTATCGATGACCGAAGCTTGCTGAGGAGGAATAGAATTGTCATAGCCACCTTCAAAATCTTCATAACGGACAAAAGGTACCCCTTGTGTATCAAGACCGTAACGATAAGCAATCAAGAAATGAGCCCATCCACGAGTGAAGTAAGCTTCACCGAGACTTCTCTTTTCAATATCACTCAAAGTGGTGCTTTTCCCTTTCTTAAGCAACTCTTGTATTACCCAGTTGGAACGTGCCATCACTTTGTACATAGTATCAAAAATAGTACGCAAAGGGGATTCGTCTCCTGTATATTTCAATGTAGCAAGTGTTGGAAAATCACGGGTCTTTCCCCACACAACGTCGCACGCGGCACCTTGTTCCCAAAACAGTTCGCGTCCATATACAGCTTCCTGATGAAATCTTTCATACAATGCATCTACAGCATCAATAGCCTGCAGGTCATTGGTAAAATAAGTCGTTGTAGTAGCATCTCCCTCTGGTTGCACATCAAGGAAGTCACTGCAAGAACTCATAAGCAATGTGGCAGACATCGCAAAAAATAATATATTTTTTTTCATAATCATTCTTCTCTATTAATTATTAGTAAGTCAATTTTACACCAACAGATAATACGCGAGATACCGGATATTTCAAAGCATCCCAGCCACCACATTCAGGATCCATACCAGAATATCCAGTGATAGTAGCAAGATTTTCACCACTGAAGTACACAGACAAACGGCTGTTACGGTCATTCAAATGAGACCACTTGCGGAATACATCGCTTAAATCATAAGAAAGGGTTACATTCTTCAAACGCAGATAAGAAGCATTCTCCAAATACCAATCAGATGCAGTCGTAAAGTTTCCATTCGGGTCATTCTTTGACAAACGAGGAATATCAGAACCGGTATTTGTAGGACTCCAAGCATTCAATATCCCGCTGGAACGGTTAAAGTTTCCTTCTACATCACTCAACAGCATGTACTTTCCTACATATAAAGCTTTTGCTCCACCTACTCCCTGGAACATGGCACTGAAAGAAAGTTTTTTCCACGTCATTCCCAATGTAAAGGCAAAAGTCGTCTTCGGAGTCGCACTACCCATATACTGACGGTCTGCATCCGTAATTTTACCATCGCCATTATGATCCACAAACTTCAAGTCACCAGCCTTGGCATTCGGCTGAATACCTACCCACTCTTTTTCACCATTATCATTGGTCACATATGTTCCATGTTTAGCATTCCACTCGGCAACTTCTGCATCACTTTGGAACAAACCATCTGTCTTAATCAAGTAGAAGGAATTCAGAGGTTCCCCTTCCGTACTCTGCATCATATAAGGGATGCTACGGAACCTTTTATCATTAGGCCACAAACCCGGATTGCCATCCGCATCCTTCACACCTATATCTGATACCCAGTTCTTTAAATACGAGAAGTTACCCGATACGAAATAAGAAAGGTTTTTGTTAATCTTATCGCTCCAATTAGCTTGAATCTCAAAGCCACGGTTACGCACTTCACCTTGATTGATTAACATGGCATCGAGTCCCATAGTAGAAGGCCACCCCATTGATTGTGTCTGAATCAAATTGAAAGTACGTTTATCAAAATAGTCTAATGATACCGACAAACGGTTTTTAAACATCTCAACATCCAAGCCCAAGTCAGTCTGTTCTGAAGTTTCCCAGGTCAAATCAGGATTTAACGCAGAGCCGTTGTAAATCAAAGTATTCCAGATATTATTTGCCTCAGGACCATATTGTGCTTGTTCTGTCCACGAGCTTTTCTTCAACAAAGCAGACTTATAATTAAGCCCTATAGAGCTCAAATTACCTACACGCCCCCAAGAAGCACGCAATTTCAGCAAACTGATAAAATCACTCTTCTTAAAGAATTTTTCATTAGATATTTTCCATCCAAGGGTCACTGCAGGGAAATCACCATAGTTATTTTCCTTAGGCAAACGTCCAGCATAATCACGACGCCAAGATGCAGTAGCAAAATAACGGTCATTATAAGAATAAGCCAAACGGGCAATCAACGACACATTGGCATCAGGTCCAGTCAAATAGTCAGATGCTGTCACTGATCCTGCATACGCCATGTATTGTAAAAATTCCGATTCATCCGCAAAATCCTTACCCGTCACTTCCAGTCCACGCGTTTCAGAATGATCTGCCGTAGTCGAGAACAAGGCACCAACCGTATGTTCACCGAATGTCTTATCATAAGTCAGGGTATTTTCCGTCTTCCAAGCATCTCTACGGTAAGTAGTTTCTTGAAGATTATTCGACAAAGCCGGTTTACCTACTTCATCACGAATAGGATTGAACTTCTTGTAATGATTAGTCTTCATATTATAAGTAAAACGACTCGTAAACTTCAATCCAGGAAGTACATTAGCTATCTCCAAGCTGGTAGTGCTCCATATGTCACTTATCTTGTCATACAAATTCTCTGCTTCCAATAGACGTACCGGATTTACAGCATCCCCGTGGATATCAGAGAAATTCGAACCATATTTTTCAATATAGGCAGGATCTTCCGTAGTCACACCACCATAACTTCCGTCCAACGGATTATAGACAGTGGCACTTGCCGGCATGTAGATAGCCGAAAGGATAGGTCCTGTATAAGCATCGTTATCCGTAGCTTTGGAACGTTGGGTAGTGTTCTGCCATACAAAATCCTCACTGACGCTCACCCACTTGTTCAGCTGCATTTTACCATTATAACGTAATGTAAGATTCTTCTTGAAAGTATTAATCAAAACACCTTCATCATTATCGTAAGCAAAAGATATACGATTTGAAAAATTATCAGAACCTACATTCAACGCTACGTTATGACGTTGGTAGAAGGCAGTGCGGAAAATCTCATCCATCCAATCAGTACGAGTCGTACCTATCCATGGATTTTTGGTAACATCCCAACCGACTGGAAGCGAAAGTCCTGCATTTTGATGAGATATCTTACGCATCTCAATCTGCTGCTCCGCATTCAGTGGTTCTATCAAATTGGTAGCCTGACGAATACCAAAAGTGCCGTCATAAGTCAACGAAGGAGCACCTTGTTTCGCTTTTTTGGTAGTTACCAACACAACACCACCTGCACCAGACTGTGCGCCATAGATAGCAGCAGAAGCAGCATCCTTCAAAACAACGATACTTTCAATATCATTCATGGATGAGATAGGTGCACCGGGAACACCGTCCACAACCCAAAGTACATTGTCTCCATCTTGTGAGCCTTGACCACGAATCACAATGTTAGGAGAAGAAGTTGGGTCGCCACCATCGGCCGTAATGGTAACACCTGCCAGCTGTCCCTGCAGCATGCCTTCGGTAGAAGTTACCGGGCGAGCAGCCAATTCTTCAGTATTACTTACTACACCCACTGAAGCAGACAAGTCCTGCTTACGTGTATTCGCACCATACCCTAATACAACAACCTCATCCAGAAGTTCTGTATCCTCTTTAAGCACAATTACCATTTGTTTTTCTGCCACTGGTACTTCCTGAGTCACATAGCCGACAAAACTGATTACCAATACGCCGTTTTTATCGGCCGAAACATTAAAGTTTCCGTCAACGTCCGTAATCACTCCATTAGTCGTCCCCTTTACTAACACATTGGCACCAATCACAGGTTCGCCAGTCTGATCCTTTACTGTTCCTTTCACAGAAATCTGCTGTGCATAAGCACCTGCCGACAAGAACAGTCCCAACAATAGGGTCAGAATCGTTCGATAGATTCTAAGATTTACTTGTTTCATGCATTCAAAATTTAAAGTTTATAATATAGAAAATTATAATTCCGCCACAAAGGTCAGAAAGCAGAATTACATAGTTATTACAAAAGGAACAATTCTCTAACAGTCCTTATTTATGCGTAAAATAATATAACTGCAAAATATTTATTATTTTCAATCAAACCGTATAGGGATTATTACTCAAGAAGAGCGGCAGCACCCAATAAACTGGAATCCTTTTGATGCGAAGCCACCACACTCACATTATCCGATATAATCTTGTAGGGAAAACTTTGCATTGTTTGTTCCATAGCATTTTTAAAGAAAGGAAAAGCCGATACAATACCGCCTCCTAAAACAATAGCCTGGGGAGCATAGGCAAAAAGAATTGCCTTTATAAGATTACCCAAATGCCTCCCAAACTCTTTCCAAATCTCCAATGCAGCTTGTTCTCCTTGCTGGGCTTTTTCAGCTACTACCGCACCGGTAGTGCCATAACGTTTAAACAAGAAACTACTGCAATAGTGTTCAAAATCAGAGTCCAAATAAGGAAATGAGCCTATCTCACCGGCTCCCATATATTGCCCACCATACAAACGACGGCCAATGACAACGCCAGCTCCAATTCCGGTCCCAATAGTAACGCCTACCATGTTGGTATAAGATTTTCCTTCGCCGTATAGGCTCTCCCCCAAAGTGAAACAGTTGGAATCATTATTAATGGCAACTGCCACCTTGAATTCGTTCTCCAAAATCTCCTTCAAGTGTATTTCTTTCCAAGAAGATATATTTGCTACATTATATACAATTCCTTTCTCCGGATCAACAATTGAAGGGACACCGATACCGATACCATCTACCTGCTCATTCATCATATTCCGAATAAGCTGGGAAAGCTGGTTTAGCACAGTAGAAGCATCTTGCTGAGCTAAACATGGAACCGACACTTTATTCAAGCAGTTCCCTTTTTCCACTTGGGCTATTCGAATATTGGTTCCTCCTAAATCTATTGACAGTTTCATAGTATATAACATTAAGGTGTTCAACATGTGCAAAATTAAGAAAATGCTTTTTTTTCAGTATTCCCAATTGCGCATATAAATCTTCATTTTGCGCAAACATTACTGTCAATCAAATATTCCACCAAATCTTTTCCTCCAGGTTCACTGACAAAATCGATAAAAACAATACCGCAATTCCGGCTATTCTTTTGTTTTAAATAGTCAGCAATAGGCTTGTTCACCTTATCAGCAAAGACTTTAGGGGTTCCCAAGGGCAGCCCCGTCGCACTTACAAAAGTAATTCCCCACCGACGTGAGGAAACCGGCTCAGCAGACATCCCTTCAATATTACGGACACAAACCCCTACCTTCTTCCCGGCCTCCTCACCCGATTCATATTGATATTCATCTTCGAGCAAAGCCACTCCTTCCTTACCATCTTTATTGCGAAGAGTGAGCAGGCAAGTACTGTCATCCTCCCAACCTACACATGCTGCTCCAGGATAATTATCCATAGCATGATCCCTATGCAGGAAAAGAATCTTTCCACGGCAATCTTTCAGCGTCAGTTCAGGGCGAAAGTCCATCACGAAATAACTTTGATACTCAGGGCTGCTTAAAGAAACGGACAGCAGAGAAGCATAATCCCGCAATTCTCCCCCTTCCTTTTTCAAGGAAACAATCAAAGTCTCAGAAGGATATGTTTGCAGAAAGTGTATAAAAGCAGGTAAAACATCATCTTCCCAATATATATCCTGAAAGGCATGACTGTGAAACACCCCCAGTTTATTACCCTTCTTTTCCAAACGGATATCGAAAGCACGGATGCCTTGCCGTAATTGAGCGGGAATATCTGTTGCTTGTGTTTTCAACATATGCCCTCCTTTGATACTACCGCTATCGTGTGAACCAGGAATAGAAATCTTACATATAGGAAGCGTATCATGGAGAATCCTCATCCACTCAGGCCGCAGTGCAACCTCATCCCGCGCCTCCGCACAAGTATCCTGCAATCTGGAAGCTGTAGCACAAACCGGAGCATTCAATAGAAATATGGTCAAAGCTAATACAACAACTGTTCTTAATCTGTTTCTCTTCATAGTATATTGCTTTTAAGTTTACTGCATGCAAATGTAGAGGGTTCATTCTTTTCCCTCATCCTAAATTGCGTATTTAGTTCTTCATTTTGCGCAAACATCGAAAGCAACATATAGTAACATCTGAGCCAAACGTAATGTACCTTTTCATTACATAAATGTACCTAACGAAAAATGCCATACATTCTCCGTACTGCGTATCTCATCCCAGACGAAGCCCTCCCAAGAAAAGGATTTCAACTCCTCAGGACACTCCAGACGGTTCTTGACAATAAAACGCGTCATCTCTCCGCGACACATCTTGGCATAGATAACGACAGTCTTCGGCTGTCCGGCCTTCCAAACTTGAAACTCGGGCGTAATAACACGCACCTCTTGCTCCACCCGCTTCCAGTCGAACAAATCTTTCATTTCAGCACTTGCCAAATTAATGAGAACACCGCCACAGTTTTTAATTTCCTCTATGAAGTAATCCGTCAACAAAGGCTTCCAATAATCAAACATGGATATTCCACCTTTTTCGGGCAAACGGACATCTCCTTCCAAACGATAGGGTTTGATACCGTCCAGCGGGCGAAGCAACCCATAAAGAAAAGAAGTGATACGCAGATGTTCTTGCGCATAACGAAAATCCTCCGCTGAAAAATCTTTCGGAAGAATGCGTTTAAAAACAGCTCCCGTGTAGGCGCAAACGGCTGGCATCGAACGATTCTCCTCCGAACAGAAATCATGAAAACGCAAACGGTTCTCGGCAGCAATTTTGGTATTCACCCGAAGAAGCCTTTCCAATTCGGATACTGAATACTGCGACATTTCCAACGCATTCCGCACAGCCTCCGTTTCGAATTTCGGGACTGTGACTTCGGGCACGACAACAGAGCAGCGCGCTGCCATGGTCTTTGCACAAGAGATAAAAACAAGCATAGCGATATTTTTTAATGGATACAAAAATAAAGTTTTTTAGTGGAGAATACATATACTTATAAAGTTTTTCCGCAGAATTCACCTCCGTTTCAAGAGTTTTTCATACCTTTACACCTTGTTGGAGAAAAGTGCACGTATTGCCCCCCTCTACTCCCCCAACATCTTGAGATAGAAAAAGAAAAAATAATATATAAAATGACTCACAAATGGAATTATCAACCCATTACACCCGAACAGGCAGAAGCAAGCCAACAACTGGCCCAAGAATTGGGAATTAGCCCAATATTGGGAAAATTGCTGGTGGAGCGGGGAATAACAACGGCAGCGGATGCCCGGAAGTTTTTCCGCCCCCAACTACCGGACTTATACGACCCATTCCTGATGAAGGATATGGATATAGCCGTAGAGCGCCTGAACAAGGCAATGGGAAAGAAAGAGCGCATTCTTGTTTATGGAGATTATGACGTAGACGGTACCACGGCTGTGGCATTGGTCTACAAGTTTATTCAACAGTTCTATTCGAACATCGACTACTATATCCCCGACCGTTACAATGAGGGGTATGGAGTTTCAATCCAAGGAGTAGACTATGCCGCAGAGAGTGGTGTAGGTTTGATTATTGTATTGGACTGCGGTATCAAAGCCGTCGAAGAAATCACATACGCCAAGGAGAAAGGCATTGATTTCATCATCTGCGACCATCATGTCCCCGATGATGTACTGCCCCCTGCTGTAGCCATTCTGAATGCCAAACGGGAAGACAACACCTATCCTTATGAACATCTGTCCGGATGCGGTGTAGGCTTTAAGTTCATGCAGGCATTTGCCCTCAACAACGGTATCGAGTTCCATCACCTTATCCCTTTACTGGACCTTTGCGCCGTCAGTATCGCATCGGATATTGTCCCCATTATGGGTGAAAACCGCATTCTCGCCTACCACGGTTTGAAGCAGTTGAACAGTAATCCCAGCGTAGGCCTGAAAGCAATCATTGATGTCTGCGGACTGACGGACAAGGACATCACCGTCAGTGACATTGTATTCAAAATAGGTCCCCGCATCAACGCCTCCGGACGTATCCAGAACGGGAAAGAAGCTGTTGACTTGCTTACTGAAAAAGATTTCTCTCTTGCCCTGGAGAAAGCCGGACAAATCAACCAATACAACGAGACACGCAAGGACTTGGACAAGACCATGACCGAGGAGGCCAACAAGATTGTAGCTGACCTGGACGGACTTGCCGACCGACGTTCCATCGTATTGTACAATGAAGACTGGCATAAAGGCGTCATCGGCATCGTAGCCTCCCGGCTGACGGAAATCTATTACCGGCCGGCAGTAGTACTGACACGTACGGATGACATGGCAACCGGATCTGCCCGTTCCGTCTCCGGATTCGATGTCTACAAAGCCATTGAATACTGCCGCGACCTTCTGGAAAACTTCGGAGGTCATACCTACGCCGCCGGTCTTTCCATGAAGGTGGAAAATGTACCGGCCTTTATCGAACGCTTCGAAGAGTTCGTATCACAAAATATCCTGCCGGAACAGACATGCGCCGTCATCGACATCAATGCCGAGATTGATTTCAGAGACATCACTCCGAAATTCTTCAGCGACTTGAAGAAATTCAATCCATTCGGACCGGACAATGCCAAACCCATTTTCTGTACGCACAATGTCTATGATTATGGTACCAGCAAAGTCGTAGGCCGCGACCAGGAACATATCAAGCTAGAACTGGTGGATAATAAATCGAACAATGTAATGAACGGCATCGCTTTCGGGCAAAGTTCCCACGTACGCTTCATCAAGACCAAACGTTCCTTCGACATCTGCTATTCCATTGAAGAGAATACCCATAAGAGGGGTGAAGTGCAGTTGCAGATTGAAGACATAAAGCCGAACTGAAAGCCTCTCCCCTAACCCCTCCCCCACAGGGAGGGGAATAAGAATAGTCTCCTTATATTAAGGAAATGATGAAAATTGGTTGATGCTATAAGATTAGTAATCACTACTATTAGCATAGAGAAGGAAAGAATATCAATTCAACGATAAGAAGTAGCAAGAAAGTTCAATAAGACCATGAGCAGCAGTAGTAACTTCAAAACTCCCCTCCCTATGGGGGAGGGATTGGGGGTGAGGCTTCTGAAGCAATACTGGGGATACGATACCTTCCGGGGAATCCAGGAAGATATCATCAACAGCATTACCGAGGGACGGGACACTTTGGGACTAATGCCCACGGGAGGAGGAAAATCCATCACTTTCCAAGTTCCGGCACTTGCTAAAGAAGGACTTTGCCTGGTCATCACTCCGTTGATTGCCCTCATGAAAGACCAGGTACAAAACCTGAAAAAGCGGGGAATCAAGGCGCTTGCCATCTACTCAGGCATGAGCAGGCAGGAAATCATCGTCACACTGGAGAACTGTATATTCGGCAATTTCAAGTTCCTCTATATCTCCCCCGAAAGGCTCGATACTGAAATCTTCCGCACCAAACTGCAGAAGATGAAAATCAGTATGATTACGGTAGACGAAAGCCACTGCATATCGCAATGGGGCTACGACTTCCGTCCTGCCTATCTGAAGATAGCCGAGATACGCACACTGCTACCCGGTGTACCCGTGCTGGCACTGACAGCCACTGCCACTCCGGAAGTAGTGAAAGATATCCAGGCCCGTCTGCATTTCCGTGAGGAAAATGTGTTCTGCATGAGTTTCGAGCGCAAAAATCTCGCCTATATCGTCCGTAAAACGGAAAACAAGACGGGAGAGCTGTTGCACATCCTGCGCCGTATGCCCGGAAGCGCCATCATCTATGTGCGCAACCGCCGCCGCACCAAGGAAATTACCGAACTGCTGCACAACGAAGGCATCACCGCAGATTTCTACCATGCCGGACTGGATGACGCCACCAAAGACATCCGCCAACAACGCTGGCAAACAGGAGAAAGCCGTGTCATGGTCGCCACCAATGCATTCGGTATGGGTATCGACAAACCGGATGTACGGATTGTCATCCACATGGACCTGCCCGATTCCATAGAAGCCTACTTCCAGGAAGCAGGACGTGCCGGAAGGGACGGACAAAAAGCCTACGCGGTCGTCCTTTACGCCAAGTCGGATAAGGCAACACTGCACAAACGCATTCCCGACACCTTTCCTGAAAAAGAGTATATAAAGGAAGTATATGAGCATCTTCAATACTATTACCAGATGGCAATGGGAGACGGACAAGGCTGTGTACGCGAGTTCAATATAGAAGACTTTTGTCGAAAGTTCAAGTACTTCCCCGTTCCCGTGGACAGTGCCTTGAAGATTCTGACACAAGCGGGATACCTGGAATATACAGACGAACAAGACAATGCATCCCGGCTACTGTTCACTATCCGTCGAGATGAACTTTATAAACTGAGAGAGCTCGGCGAAGATATGGACAAACTCATCCAAACCATTCTCCGCTCCTATACCGGGGTTTTCACAGACCATGCTTTCATCAATGAAGATTCACTGGCCATACGCACTGGACTCACACGCCGGCAAGTGTATGAACAGCTCATCCACCTAGCCAAGCTACATATCGTCAGTTACATCCCCCGCAAAAAGACACCATATATAATATACACGCGAGAGAGGGTTGAAATGCGCCACCTGCAAATCCCTTCCACCGTGTACGAGGAACGCAAAGAGCGATATGAGAAACGCATAAGTGCCATGCTGGATTACGTGAGCAGCGATACCGTGTGCCGTAGCCGGATGCTGCTACACTACTTCGGAGAGAAGAACGAGCATAACTGCGGGCAGTGCGACACTTGCATCAATTTGAAGAACAAGAAACCTTCCGGCCACCTTTCGGAAAAGGAACTTTCTGAAAAGATTCTTCAAGCCCTATCTGATAAACGACAAACTCCAGCCACTTTGGCAGAACAGATAGCAGACGATAAAAACATGCTCATCGATGTGTTACATGGATTGTTGGACGAAGGCAAGGTAATTGCTGTCAACGGAATGCTTCAAATCAAAAAATAATTCATTACTTTTGCCGTTGGAAAAGAATGTCCTGCCGCTGAGAGGAACATCTCCTATCAGCCATGCCCCTCCTTTTCCTTTTTAATTTTTAATTCTTTAATTTTTAATCACCTATGGGATTCTTTAAATCTTTTTTCTCCGGCAAGTCAGACAGTCCGGCAAATGAGAAACAAAAAAACGAACAGAAGAATTTTGAGATATTCAAGTATGACGGTATGCGCGCACAACGCATGGGCCGTACAGACTACGCCATCAAATGCTTCACTGAAGCCCTTGCCATTCAGGAAGACTTCGAGACCATGGGATATCTCGCCCAAGTCTACACCCAGACCAGCGAACTGGACGAGGCGCACAAACTACTGGAACGCATGACCGAAATAGAGCCGGAACATATCTCCACCTACCTCAGTCTTGCCAACGTATGCTACATGCAGGAAGACTATCCCGCCATGGCAGGAGCGGCAAAGAAGGCTATCGAAATAGAAGAGGGCAACGCCATGGCACATTACCTGCTCGGCAAAGCAGACAATGGGCAAGGGGACGGCATCATGTGCATCGCCCATCTTACGAAAGCCATCGTACTGAAAGATGATTTCATCGAAGCACGTCTGCTCCGTGCCGAAGCCCTGGTCCAAATGCAGCAATACAAGGAAGCGATGGAAGACATAGACACCATTCTGGCACAAGACCCGGAAGACGAAAGTGCCATCTTGCTCCGCGGAAAGATAGAAGAAGCTACGGGAGACAAAGAAAAAGCAGAAAGCAGCTATCAGAAAGTGACGGAGTTGAATCCCTTCAACGAACAAGCCTTCCTCTACTTAGGACAGCTTTACATCACCCAAAACAAACTGGCAGAAGCCATCGAGCTCTTTACGGAAGCCACAGAACTGAACCCTAATTTCGCAGAGGCCTATCATGAGCGCGGACGTGCCAAGTTGCTGAACGGCGACAAGGAAGGTTCTGCAGAAGACATGAAGAAAGGACTGGAACTCAATCCTAAAGAGATACAGAACTTTAACGGACAATATGGTAACCAACCGGGGGGAAGTACCGGTAATATCCTGGGATTATGACAAATTCAATTATTGCCGCCAATGAAACGAAATTTATTTCTATCAGTACTTTTTGTACTGATGTTCGCACCTGCCCATGCACAGCAAGTGAACATATTGTCCTATAACGTACATAATTGCATAGGTATGGACAAGGAGTACAATTACCGGCGCATTGCCAATGTTATCAGTCAAACTTCTCCGGACATAGTCGCCCTGCAGGAACTTGACAGTGTAACGGTGCGCAACAAAGGAATCCATGCTCTCGGAGAACTAGAAAAACTGACCGGAATGCACGGGACTTATGCAGCAGCCATTCCTTTTCAGGGTGGAAGCTACGGCATCGGAATCCTCTCCAGAGAGATACCCATAAAATACAAAATCATTCCAATGCCCGGACGGGAAGAAAAACGTACCCTCATTATTGCAGAATTTAAAGATTATGTATTTTGTGCCACACACCAGTCCCTCACTCCAGAAGACCAGCTCCTTGCCGTACCATTGATAGAAAAAGCCTTGCAAAACGTCGATAAGCCCATCTTTATGGCAGGCGACATGAACTCTGCACCAGCAAGCGTTCCCCAGCTGGAATTGGCAAAACATTTTGCCACCCTCAATGACACAACCTCTTATACTTTCCCGGCAGACCGTCCCAACCGATGTATAGACTACATCTACGGCTATTCCAAGAATGGGTATCGGTTTGACGTACAATACCGGAAAGTCATAGAAGACACCATTTCATCCGACCATCGTCCGGTTCAAGTCATTGTACAAGTTAAAGGGAAACAAGTTAAATTGCTACTATCCCTAAAAAAAACATTGTTTTTTGTTTGTATATAAAAGAAAAGCATTACTTTTGTCACGTAATTCAAAAACAGAGAATACAAGTATGAAGTCATTTACTTATGCATATTACTTCTTTTTTTACTTTTACTTTAGCCAGAAAGTAGAGCGGGAGTTTGTATGTATCAAGTGACAGTGATGCTTAAGGACTGAATAGAGAAACAAGTAAATATACAGAATCCCGCTCCATCGTATGGAAGCGGGATTTTTTTTATAGCATAACCAAGAAAATAAAAATAATGAAAAAGGTAGCCATTCAAGGAACATTAGGCTCGTATCACGACATCGCCGCACACAAGTACTTCGAAGGAGAAGAAATAGAGTTAATCTGTTGCGCCAACTTTGAAGACGTGTTCGGTGCCATCAAAAAAGACAGTCAGACCATAGGAATGCTGGCGATAGAAAACACCATTGCAGGTAGTTTGCTGCATAACAATGAGCTATTACGCCAAAGTGGCGCACAGATTGTCGGCGAGTACAAGCTGCGTATTTCCCATAGTTTTGTCTGCCTGCCCGATGAAGACTGGGATGATATTACCGAAGTCAACTCCCACCCTATCGCCCTGATGCAATGCCGTGAATTCCTGGGACAACACCCCGGAATCAAAGTGGTGGAAGGCGAAGATACCGCCCGCAGTGCCGAAATCATCCAACAGGAACATCTGAAAGGCCATGCAGCTATCTGCTCCAAAGCTGCTGCAGAGCGTTATGGCATGAAGGTCCTGCAGGAAGGTATCGAAACCAACAAACATAACTTCACCCGTTTCCTGGTCGTAGCCGACCCTTGGCAAGTAGATGAACTGAACCGGCATCGCAGCAAGGACGTCAACAAGGCAAGCATGGTATTCACACTTCCCCATACTGAAGGAAGCCTTTCCCAAGTATTGTCTATTTTGTCTTTCTACCGCATCAACCTGACCAAGATACAATCACTGCCCATCATCGGGCGTGAATGGGAATACCAGTTTTACGTAGATGTCGTCTTCGACAATGTACTGAGATATAAACAATCCATTGCGGCCATCACACCGCTGACCAAAGAGCTGAAAATATTAGGAGAATATGAAGATGGAAAATCAAACGTGTAGAATAAAGCCTGCCGACCGCCTGGCAAGCGTAAGCGAATATTACTTCTCGAAGAAGCTGAAAGAAGTGGCACAAATGAATGCCGAAGGAATGGATGTCATCAGCCTGGGAATCGGAAGCCCCGACATGCCGCCTTCCGAAAAGACAATCCGGACACTTTGCGAAGCTGCCTGCAATCCGGACGGACATGGTTACATGCCCTACGTAGGTATCCCCGAACTGCGCCGCGGTTTTGCGGACTGGTACCAAAAATGGTACGGTGTAGCATTGAATCCCAACACAGAGATACAACCGCTCATCGGCTCCAAAGAAGGCATCCTGCACGTGACGCTGGCCTTTGTCAACCCCGGTGAACAAGTATTGGTTCCCAATCCCGGCTATCCCACCTATACTTCATTAAGCAAGATTCTGGGTGCCGAGGTCGTGAACTATAACTTGAAAGAAGAAAACGGCTGGATGCCCGACTTCGACGAACTGGAACGGATGGACATGAGCCGTGTAAAACTGATGTGGACCAACTATCCCAATATGCCCACCGGGGCGAACGCAACACCGGAACTGTACCGGAAACTGGTGGACTTCGCACGCCGCAAGGACATCGTCATCGTAAACGACAACCCCTACAGTTTCATCCTGAACGAACATCCTATCAGCATCCTCAGCATTCCGGGTGCCAAAGAGTGCTGCATAGAATTCAATTCCATGAGCAAAAGCCACAACATGCCGGGCTGGCGTATCGGCATGCTTGCCTCGAATGCCGACTTCGTGCAATGGATATTGAAAGTAAAAAGCAACATCGACAGCGGTATGTTCCGTGCCATGCAACTGGCAGCCGCCACTGCCCTGGAAGCAGAGCAAGACTGGTATGACGGCAACAACGCGAATTACCGCAACCGCCGTCAGTTGGCAGGAGAAATCATGCATACCTTGGGTTGCACCTACGACGAAAACCAGGTAGGCATGTTCCTCTGGGGCAAAATCCCCGACAGCTGTACAGACGTGGAAGAACTGACTGAACACGTGCTGCATAAAGCCAGAGTGTTCATTACTCCCGGGTTTATCTTCGGAAGTAACGGGAAACGGTATATCCGCATCTCCCTCTGCTGTAAGGACAATAAACTGGCAGAAGCATTGAAGCGTATCAAGGACATGAAATAAATGCTTACAAGTAAGAGATGAACACCCTAAAGCCGGAATCCCGTTTACTAAAACTCCACCGGAGATTTACTAAAACGGGAGGAACGATTTAGTAAATCTTCTCCGACGTTTTACTAAATCTCCGGGACCTTGCTCAGAAAGTCTTCTGAAAAGGAGGAAACGTCACAAGGAAGAAAAAGCATAATTAAAGAATATTATTAAACAAATAAAGAATATGGAACTCGAATTAGAACCTATCACATTACCTGGTGTTGAAGACAAACGCCCTATGGTAATAGCCGGCCCCTGCAGTGCCGAAACCGAAGAACAAGTAATGAGCACCGCCAAACAATTGGCAGACAAAGGCCTCAAGCTATTCCGTGCCGGCATCTGGAAACCGCGCACCAAACCGGGCGGCTTCGAAGGAGTAGGCGTAGACGGCCTTGCATGGCTGAAGGAGGTAAAGAAAGAAACCGGCATGTACGTTTCAACAGAAGTTGCTACCGCCAAACATGTATACGAATGCCTAAAGGCTGGAATTGACCTTCTTTGGGTAGGTGCACGTACCACCGCCAATCCTTTCGCCGTACAGGAAATTGCCGATGCACTGAAAGGCGTAGATATCCCGGTACTGGTGAAGAATCCGGTAAATCCTGACCTGGAGCTGTGGATTGGAGCTTTGGAACGTATCAACAATGCAGGCTTGAAACGTCTGGGTGCCATCCACCGCGGATTCAGCAGCTATGACAAAAAGCTCTACCGTAACTTGCCCCAATGGCATATCCCCATTGAGCTGCGCCGCCGAATTCCCAACCTTCCTATTATCTGTGACCCCAGCCACATAGGTGGAAAGCGCGAACTGGTTGCTCCACTCTGCCAGCAAGCTATGGATTTGGGCTTCAACGGACTGATTATCGAGAGCCACTGCAACCCGGACTGTGCCTGGAGCGATGCAGCCCAGCAAGTCACCCCGGATGTGCTGGATTACATCCTCAACCTGCTGGTCATCCGCAAGGAAACACAAAGCACCGAGAACCTCAGCGAATTGCGCAAGCAGATAGACGAATGCGACAACAATCTTATTCAGGAGCTGGCCAAACGGATGCGTGTGGCACGTGAAATCGGTACATACAAAAAAGAGCATGACATGACCATCCTGCAAACCGGACGCTACAACGAAATCCTCGAGAAACGCGGCTCGCAAGGCGCATTGTGTGGCATGGATGCTGAATTCATCAAAAAGGTATTTGAGGCGATACACGAAGAAAGTGTGAGGCAACAAATGGAAATTATAAATAAGTAATTATTTAATGTGCCAATGTGCTTATTGGCTGCGCAGTGATGCCGCATGGCAATAAGCACATTAGCACATTAGCACATTAAACATCATGAGAATACTTATACTTGGGGCCGGAAAAATCGGCTCTTTCTTTACAGATATATTGAGTTTCCAGCACGAGACGGCTGTGTTCGATGTCAACCCGCACCAACTGCGTTTTGTCTACAACACCTACCGCTTCACTACATTGGAGGAAATCAAGGAGTTCGAGCCGGAACTGGTCATCAATGCCGCTACGGTGAAATACACACTGGACGCCTTCCGCCAAGTGCTGCCAGTACTGCCTAAGGACTGCATCATCAGTGACATTGCTTCGGTAAAGACCGGATTGAAGAAATTTTACGAAGAAAGCGGTTTCCGATATGTATCGACACATCCCATGTTCGGCCCTACTTTTGCCAGTCTCAGCAATCTGAATACAGAGAATGCGATCATCATCAGCGAAGGTGACCACTTGGGAAAAATCTTCTTCAAGGACCTCTACCAGACAATGAAACTGAACATCTTCGAATATACATTCGACGAGCATGATGAGACTGTAGCCTATTCGCTGTCCATTCCGTTTGTATCCACCTTCGTGTTTGCAGCGGTAATGAAACACCAGGAAGCTCCAGGCACTACATTCAAGAAGCACATGGCTATTGCCAAAGGACTGCTGAGTGAAGATGACTACTTGCTCCAAGAAATTCTCTTCAACCCGCGCACTCCCTCACAAGTGGAGAACATCCGCCTGGAACTGAAGAATCTGCTGGAAATCATCAACAACAAGGATGCGGAAGGCATGAAGAAGTATCTGACCAAAATCAGAGAAAAGATTAAATAGAAAAAATGTCCATTGTGAAAACATCAGGTTCCCTCGTCCTCAACGAGGGATTTTTTTTATCTTTGCACTGTTAATAGAACCGCTTTCATGATAGACCAACCCACTATAGACAGAATTCTCGATACCGCACAAATATACGATGTCGTATCGGACTTCGTTACCCTGCGCAAACGCGGCGTGAATTATGTAGGACTGTGTCCCTTCCACGATGACAAAACCCCTTCTTTCTATGTATCCCCCGCCAAAGGGCTCTGCAAGTGCTTTGCCTGCGGAAAAGGAGGAAATGCAGTGCATTTCATCATGGAGCACGAACAGATGTCTTATCCTGAGGCGCTGAAATATCTCGCAAAAAAATACGGCATTGAAATCAAAGAACGCGAACTATCCAGCGAGGAGAAGATAGCACAGAGCGAACGGGAAAGCCTCTTCATTGTGAACAACTTTGCCCGTGACTACTTCCAGAATATCCTAAAGAACCACGTAGACGGACAGAGTATCGGCATGGCCTATTTCCGCAGCCGCGGCTTCCGGGATGACATCATCGAGAAGTTCCAGTTGGGCTATTGTACCGAGAGCCACGATGCCCTTGCCCAGGAAGCTTTGAAAAAAGGCTATAAAAAGGATTATCTTGTCAAGACCGGCCTCTGCTACGAGACGGACGACCACCGACTGCGCGACCGCTTCTGGGGGCGGGTCATCTTTCCGGTACACACTCTCTCCGGCAAGGTGGTGGCTTTCGGGGGACGTGTGCTTGCCGGCGCCACCAAAGGCGTCAAGGTGAAGTACGTCAACTCGCCTGAATCGGAAATTTATCATAAAAGCAATGAACTGTATGGCATATATTTTGCCAAACAAGCCATTGTGAAACAAGACCGTTGCTTTCTGGTCGAAGGTTATACGGATGTCATTTCCATGCACCAATCGGGCATAGAGAATGTGGTTGCCTCTTCGGGCACGGCATTGACACCCGGACAAATCCGGATGATTCATCGTTTCACCAACAATATGACAGTGCTCTACGACGGTGACGCTGCCGGTATAAAGGCCTCTATCCGAGGTATTGATATGTTGCTGGAAGAAGGCATGAACGTCAAAGTCTGCCTCCTGCCCGACGGTGACGACCCGGACTCCTTTGCACGCAAACACAATGCGACGGAGTTCCAGGCCTTCATACAAGAGAATGAAACGGACTTTATCCGCTTCAAAACCAATCTGTTGCTGGAAGATGCAGGAAAAGACCCCATCAAGCGTGCCGAGCTTATCGGAAACCTTGTGCAGAGCATTTCCATCATTCCCGAAGCCATTGTGCGTGATGTCTATATCAAGGAGTGCGCCCAATTATTGCACGTAGAAGATAAACTGCTGGTTTCTGAGGTTGCCAAGCGTCGCGAAAAGCAAGCCGAGCAACAAGCTGAGCGAGCAGAACGCGAGCGTCGGTCGGCCAATGCCGCAAGAGCCAATGCAGAAGCAGGTGTCAATGGCAGTCATACTGCAGCTACAGCTACCAGCCCCGACGCACAACAAGCTGGCTATCCGTCCGAATCACTGCCTGCCGGTCTCCCTTCCGAAACACCTCCACCTTTTCCACCCGAGGAAGAATATGTATCCTTCATCCCACAGGAGGGCAAGGAGGGCCAGGAGTTCTATAAATACGAACGACTTATTCTGAAGATGGTAGTGCTCTATGGTGAGCGGGTGATGTGCAATGTCACCAATGAAGAGGGGCAGGAAACCCCTATCACTGTAACTGAATATATAGTCAATGATTTAAAAGAGGACGAGCTTGCCTTCCACAATCCGCTTCACCGGCAAATCCTGACAGAGGCTACCGAACGTATCCACAATGAGGGTTTTACCGCCGAACGGTATTTTGTGGCGCATCCCGACCCCGTCATCAGCAAGCTGAGTGTGGAACTTATCAGCAACCGCTATCAGTTAAGGAAATCACAGATAGAACAAATGGTGACGGACGAAGAACGCCTCTATGAGCTAATTCCACGGTTAATGATAAACTTCAAATATGCCATCGTCTGCGAAGAATTGAAGCATACCCTATTTGCGTTACAGAACCCTGCCATAGCCAATGATGAAACCCAGTGTAACAGCATCATGGAGCGCTACAACGAATTGAACAAAGTAAAAAGCATCATGGCAAAGCGGCTGGGAGACAGAGTCATCCTGAATTTTTAAATTCAATTCGGGGAGTTCTCCGTCAAGAATTATGCCTGATTAAATTCATAAATTCCTCGCGGGTCTTCGCTTGGTTGAATGCTCCGGTAAAATCGGATGTAGTGGTAATGGAGTTCTGTTTCTCTACTCCGCGCATCTGCATGCACATGTGTTTGGCTTCCACAACAACCATAACCCCCAGCGGATTCAGCGTCTCCTGAATACACTCTTTTATTTGGAGAGTCATACGTTCCTGCACTTGCAGGCGGTGAGAGAAAATATCCACTACGCGGGCTATCTTGCTCAGTCCGGTAATGTAGCCGTTAGGAATATATGCCACATGTGCCTTTCCGTAGAAGGGAAGCATGTGATGTTCGCAAAGCGAGAAGAAATCAATGTCTTTCACAATCACCATCTGACTGTATTCTTCTTGAAACTTGGCTGAACGGAGTACCTCGTGAGGGTCCATATGATACCCTTTCGTCAACGACAACATGGCCTTCGCCACCCGTTCAGGTGTCTTCTGCAAACCTTCACGTCCGGCATCTTCACCCAACAGAGTAAGGATGCGGTGATAATGTTCCTTCAATTCATCTAATGAAGGAGATACAATTTCTTCTTTTCCTAACATGATAATTCTTTATAAGGGGATGTTTATCTGCTCTTTCACGATAGAAACTTCCTTGAATACACCAGTAGCCCGCAACTGACGCATCATGGCATCCGCTTCTTCGATACTGCGGAAATCTCCTGCACGGCACAGCCAACGAGGGGGATTGAAAGAGGTATAAACTGTAAGTTCGGGAAAATGTTCCTTGATGCGGGTAGCTACCGCATAAGCTTCGTTCTTGGCCTGACGGGTATTATTCCCTGCATAAACTTGTATGCGGTAACCCGAACTTTTAATCACTTTCTGCTCATCCGAACCGGCAGGAACATACTCCGAACCTATCAATGCCGCAATGCGTGCATCTTGATGGATAGTCACCTTGCCTTGTCCCGGCACATTACGTTCCAGGCTTTTCACAATATTATTCTGCGCTACAGAAATCGTTGCAAAAGCGAAACATGCAACTAAAAGTAAACCAAGCTTTTTCATGAGTCAATATCTTTATATAACGGAAAATGGAAAGCTGAAAATGGAAAACAGTTATGCAGATACGACATGCAATCCATTTTCAACTTTCAGCTTTCAACTATTTAATTAAAGGCATCGATGATACCCTTGAAGTCAGAAACCTTCAAGGCAGCACCACCAATCAGACCGCCGTCAACATCCGGGTTGGCAAACAGTTCCTTTGCATTAGAAGGCTTACAGCTGCCACCATAAAGGATAGAGCAGTTGTCAGCAATTTCCTTACCATACTTTTCAGCAATCAAGGAACGGATGAAAGCGTGGATTTCCTGTGCTTGTTCTGCAGTAGCAGTCTTACCGGTACCGATAGCCCAAACCGGCTCGTAAGCCAAAATAATCTTAGAGAAATCTTCGGCAGACAAAGAGAATACAGAAGCCAGCTGAGCGGCTACCACTTCATTCTGCTTGTTTGCTTCACGTTCTTCCAATACCTCACCGATACAGAAAATCGGAGTCAGACCGTTAGCCAAAGCCAATTTTACTTTTTCTTCCAGAATAGCAACTGTTTCACCATAGTAAGCACGACGTTCAGAGTGACCCAGAATGACATATTTTGCACCAGTAGAAGCAACCATAGCAGCTGATACTTCGCCGGTATATGCGCCTGACTCCTTGTCTGCACAGTTTTCTGCACCTACACCAATCTTGGCAGCGTCTACCAAAGGAGTAACAGATGCCAGGTGGATAAACGGAGTACAGATGATTACATCACAGTTAGGCTTTTCGTTAGCCAATGTTTCATTCAGTTCTTTTGCAAGAGCAATACCCTCTTGGAGGGTTTTGTTCATTTTCCAGTTTCCTGCAACAATGTTTTTTCTCATTTTGTTTTATTATTAAAAGGGTTAATGTATTTACTATTTGACAATTTACTATTTACTATTTGATACTATTGTTGTCTGAGGCGTTGTTTCTCTCGGCGCCTTACGACTAAAATATCGACACAAAGCACCATCATCAGAGGAAGGATGAACCACAGCAACACATAGCCTATTGTTTGTAAGTCACTTTCCTGCTTCTGCTTGCCCAATTCCAACTTGTCCAGGCTATCGGTCAGCACATATTCATCAGGCAGCCGGTTGTCACTCCACTTATTCAAAATTGTTCCGTCCTTTACCAACAGCAAACCGGGATTTGAACGGATAATGGTCTTCAGCGTAATATCATCTGTCTGGCAGAAAGGGTATTCTGCTCCAGTCTTGTCACGCCACAATTCTATCTCGTCTTCCGGAGATGAAGTCAAGGCATAAAAGCCATAACCATGCTCCACACTGTAATCGTATATTTCATTGATAAGGTCGATGTTACTGTCGTCCGCTCCTTCTATCCGATGGGCAACCAGCAGAAACGTATATCCTTTATCCGACAGTACGCTGTCCGTTATATCTTCCCATGTATCCAGACTCATCATGGAAAAATCGTGAATGGGAGGTTCATAACCTTTTTCCTTCAGTATCGTACGCGATTCTACAAACGTCCATGTACTGTCCGGATAGTTATCCAATGTAAATTCCTGACGCTTTCCTCCTTTTTCCAAAATGAACCGGCTTTCAAACACGCTTGGTTTAGCACCTTCCGGAATTTCCATGCCCGCCTTGATATTCGCTCCAATTCTGTAAGGTCGGAAATCAAGTATCGGCAAATTCTCCAGGCAATAGAAGGACAACGCAAACACAAATAGAAACGTATACATGGAAATCATCCACTCCATCTTCGGAGTAATGAAACGTACCAGTAAATCCTGCCACTTGAATACAGATACTGCCGCCACCAACAATACTACGTTCTTGCCGAAAGTCTGCCAATTGGTCAATATCCACGCATCACCGAAGCATCCGCAGTCGGATACCGGATTCGCCAAAGCCAGATAAAGTGTCAGCGGAGTCATTACAACCATCAGCAATAATGCCAATGCAGATGCCACCTTCCGGCGTATACCCAAAAACAAGAAAACACCTACACTGAACTCTATGGCAGACAACGCTATCCCTACCAGCAAGGGCGCATAAGAAGGAAACCAGGAAATCATGCCGAAAGCCGTCAGGTAATCTTGAATTTTATAGAAGAAACCCAACGGATCAACAGCTTTCACAAATCCGGAAAATATGAACAAAGCCCCCAGCAGAAAACGGCAGAGGTTCACCCAAACTTTCCCGACAATATGTTTCTTGTCAATCTCCAAATTTAATCTTAATTAAGCCGAATACAGAATAGTTAATCATATCCATATAGTTGGCATCAATACCTTCCGAAACCAAAGTCGCTCCGGACAAGCTTTCAATCTGCTTTGTCCGGTAAATCTTCATCAATATCAAATCCGTATACGAACTGATACGCATACTACGCCAAGCCTCATCATAGTCATGATTTTTGGCAAGCATCAGCTCCAAAGAGGTTTTGGCATATTTGTCATACAGCACCAATGCCTCTTCATTGGTCATATCGGCAGCTTCGGCATAACCAAGTTCCAACTGTATCAGCCCTACAATTCCATAGTTGACAATAGCTATGAATTCAGAACGGATGCCTTCGTCTACCAAAGTCACCCCTTTCGTTTCAATACTTCTGATACGGTTGGCTTTGATGAATATCTGATCTGTTACGGAAGACGGACGAAGAATGCGCCACGCCGGACCGTAATCATGAAGTTTCTTAGAGAACAAGTCACGGCAAACCGCAATGACATGTTCAAATTGTTGCTTGGTATCTTTCATTTCCTTTTTTCACAGTGCGCTGCAAAGATAGGAATAATTAAAGAAAAAGAAAAAGAGGGCACTCTAAAATCTATTAAAGTACCCTCTTCTATAGAGATTGTTTACGTTTTTATGAGCAGCGCAGTACTTGTCCCGGTCTCAGGATTGTTTTACGCGTAATTCTGTTCAGTTTGCAAAGCTTGTCGATGGAGGTTCCCTGACGTGCTGCAATCCGTCCCAATGTGTCTCCCTTCTTTACCTTATAGAACAGACCTTCACCCGATGCCATGCTACGCGCCGTACCGGAAGAGCCTTTTGTTTTATGGAAAGTATAGGAATCAGCTACGATATCCTGCTTTTCAAAATCAAACATAAGCGCAGGATTGATGGGAATACCCAAGAAACGGGTTTCAAAGTGAAGGTGTGAACCGGTAGAACGTCCGGTATTTCCTCCCAATGCAATCGGTTCGCCGGCTTTTACCAACTGGTTTGTATCAACTAATTGTTTAGACAAGTGTCCGTAAACGGTTTCCAAGCCATTGTCGTGACGAATAACGACGTATTTGCCGTATCCACGACGACCTTGATTCTTGACAACGCGTACTTTTCCATCAAAAGCCGCACGGATTGTATCGCCTACATACACCTTGATATCCAAACCATAATGAGCTCTTCTTCTCCGGGGACGGTAACCGAATACATCTGTGATACGGGTATTGGGAGTAGGCATACAGAAACCTGTCAAATCAAATGTATAGCTCTCAGGCACAATCGCATTGCCATAGGCTTGTACGAATTCGTTGTTCCAGTTGGGATACAAATCCAAACCCGGATACAATGATTGTTCTGCACGTATCTGTTTTTGCAAAGCCAGTGAATCAACACTCTTAAGTTTTCTGTCGATAGGGGCCTGGCGGGCAATCAGGTCTTGCGAGAAAGAATTCAAGCTAACCATTGCCGTCGCAGCCAATAAAGCAGTTTTTATCCAATTAAAATTCATCCGTTTCGTCATTCATTTTGATATCCGTTGCAAGCATCTCGGCAAATCAAACACCACCTGTTCTATGCGAATATCCAGATTGATTTTCAAAAATTCTCCCAAAGGTAACATTTCTCTCTGAAAAACGACATCAGTCATTAACTATTTTTTCGAAGTGGAGGGAACTACAAGGCCCGCAAAGAAGCCTTAATTCCCTATGGATAGGAGATTTACAAGCAAACATGTTTTACAACATAAAATGCAATAAAAGTGCATGTTTAACCGTTTTTTCAGCTAATGGCAGCCCAATTAATGTTCGTTTTTCTCAACGCTTTCAGTTGTCGCCACAAGACCTCATTCTCAGGCAACATGCCATGTGGATCTGCATCCACCACCGTTTGCGCCACTTCACGGACATATTGCAGCAATTGTCCGTCACGGGCTATATCGGCAATCTTCAGGTCGAAAGCAATGCCGCTCTGCTGTGTCCCTTCCAAATCTCCAGGACCACGTAGTTTCAAGTCTGCTTCCGCTATTTCAAAGCCGTCATTAGTCCGCACCATTATCTCCAAACGCTTCCTTGTATCCTCCGCCAACTTGTAGCCGGTAACCAGGATACAATAGGACTGGTCAGCTCCACGTCCTACACGTCCCCGAAGCTGATGAAGCTGGGACAGCCCGAAACGCTCGGCGTTCTCAATCACCATCACCGAAGCATTGGGCACATTTACACCTACCTCAATCACGGTGGTAGCCACCATTATCTGTGCCTCGCCGGATACAAACAATTGCATCTGAGCATCCTTTTCAGCAGGTTTCATCTTTCCATGTACCTTGCAAACCCTATACTCGGGAAACTCTTCACAAACATGCAGATACCCTTCTTCAAGGTTCTTTAAGTCAATCTTTTCGCTTTCCTTAATCAGCGGGTAGACAATATAGACCTGCCGGCCTTCGGCAATCTGCTTGTGCATGGACTGATACAAGCTTATCCGACGGCTATCAAACTGATGAAGAGTGACAATCGGTTTACGTCCGGGAGGCAATTCATCGATGACAGACACATCCAAATCGCCATAAAGCGTCATTGCCAATGTACGGGGAATCGGGGTTGCCGTCATCACCAATACATGGGGAGGCTGCACATTCTTTGTCCACAACCGTGCCCGTTGGGCCACACCGAAACGATGCTGCTCGTCAATCACAACCAAACCGAGCGAAGCAAAATTCACCGTATCTTCAATGACGGCATGGGTACCTATCAGTATATGTATGTCTCCCGTCAACAAACCGACAAGGATAGCTTCGCGCCGCTTGCCCTTAACAGAACCGGTCAACAGTTCCACACGTACCTCCATTCCATACAGCAGCTCACGGATGGTTTCATAGTGCTGGTTTGCCAAAATCTCGGTAGGTGCCATCATGCATGCCTGAAAACCATTATCGAGCGCCATCAACATACTCATCAGTGCGACAAGCGTCTTTCCACTTCCCACATCCCCTTGCAGCAAGCGGTTCATCTGCTTTCCTGAGCCTACATCCTTACGGATTTCCTTCAATACCCGCTTCTGTGCATTGGTCAGTTCAAAAGGAAGATTACGGGAGTAGAAGGTATTGAACACTTCGCCCACCCTTTCAAAAATATAACCGCGATATTTCCGCTGACGGTCTTTTGCATACCTCAGGATATTCAACTGTACGTAAAAGAGCTCCTCAAACTTCAGGCGATACTGTGCCTTACGCAATAAATCCGGATTAGCGGGAAAGTGTATATTGACCAAAGCTTCCGTCAACGGCATCAGATGATGCTCGGCAAGTATAGCGGGAGAAAGGGTCTCGGGCAACGGCTCACGCAACTGCTGCACCACCGTATTCATCATCTTCTCGATGGCATGCGAATTGAGAGAACTCCGTTTCATCTTTTCAGTCGTATTATAATAAGGTTGTAACCCCATGGACGACAATTTCAAATCCGAAGCAGAGTCTATATCCGGATGAGCCATATTTATTCTACCATTGAAGAAGGTCGGTTTTCCGAACACAATATATTCCTGATGCACTTTATACTTCCCTACCAAATATTTGATGCCCTGGAACCAAACCAGGTCCACCACCCCCGTACCGTCCGAGAAATGAGCAATCAACCTGCGCTGGCGCCCTTCTCCAGCCGTCTCAAAACTTAGTATTTCACCTTTCAGCTGAATATAGGGCATCGTCCCATCGATCTCCTGAATATAATAAATCCGACTGCGGTCTACATATTTATATGGAAAGTAATATAGCAAATCGTGCAAGGAGTAAATGCCCAATTCCTTATTGAGCACCGAAGCACGCTGCGGCCCGACGCCCGACAAATATTTTATGTCACGCGTGGCTAAATCGAACATGAACCTATCAGAGCTGTGGCTATTTTTAAATCAAAAGGAGTGGTTATTTTAATGTTTTCCCGGTTTCCCGGCGTCAAAAAGACAGATACACCCAATGCCTCCACCACAGAAGCATCATCGGTAAAATGGGGTGTATAGGGCTGCTCGTATGCCGCTTTCAGCAGTTCCGCATCAAAAACCTGGGGAGTCTGCACCAATCTATAATCATCCCTGCCGACAGTCACACTGCTTTCCCCTTCCATACGGCGAACGGTCTCTACCACACCGATTACCGGAATTACGGCCTTTTTCTCGGCCGCCAAGTCATAACAGCGTGCAATCACTTCCCGGGCCACGAACGGACGCACCCCATCGTGCACACCGACCAAAGCAGGTGTCTTGACCAAAGCCAAACCGTTCTTTACGGAGTGGAACCGCGTCTCCCCCCCATCTGCAATGGCATGCGGCAATGAAAAACGGTACTCCCTGCACAGCTGCCTCCAGTAATCCTGCTGGCTGTGGGGAAGTACCAATATTATCCGTATCTCAGCATTGTAGTCATAAAACGCCTCCAGAGTGCGCATCAAAACAGGTTTCCCCCCTATCGGGAGAAACTGTTTGGGGAGTTCGGTCCCCATGCGCAACCCCTTACCACCGGCAACAATCAGAGCATACTGAACCATTTATGATTTATGATTTATGATTTATGATTTATGATTTAAAATCATAAATCCGTTACGCACATAGCTTCTTTCAGTTCCTGCACCTTCTCTTTGCCTTGCAACAGCTCCACTACGGCCAATGCAAACTCCATGGCAGCGCCCGGTCCTTTACCAGTGATGATATTGCCATCTCTTTCTACCGGAGCACCCGTACATTCGGCACCTTCCAAATACTGTTCAAAGCCGGGATAGCAAGTAGCCTTCTTGCCTTTCAGCAATCCCAGCTTACCCAATACCATAGGAGCCGCACAAATAGCAGCAATCGGTTTCTGCTCTTGGGCAAAACGCAGTACCAGATTACGCAGTTCTCCACACTTCTCCAAAGTGGACGCACCCGGCATACCGCCAGGCAATAATACAAGCTCTGCATCAAAGAAGTCGCAGTTCACTACATTCTTATCGCACAAGACCGGAACATCGTGTGCTCCCGTCACTATTTCATCAGGGGTTACCGTCACCATTTCTACGTTCAGTCCGGCGCGTCTCATCACATCCACAGAAGTAAAAGCTTCTATTTCTTCAAATCCGTCGGCAAAAAAAACATAAACTGTACCCATAATTGTTCCTCCTCTTATTTTAGATTAAAATAATACGTTATTGTTCCCGTCTGATTGTTCAAGCCGCTTACCGCATTGAAACGGGCTTTCTTGGCAGCATCCTCCGCCGCTTTCCGCAATGCGGGATTGACGGTATTGGTCTGGCGGTTGATGCTGGTTGCTATCACATGTCCGGCAGGGTTCACTGTGATGGTCACCACAACCCTACCTTCATCCTGCACATTATATACCGGCCGCGGCAATCCGCCCTCACCAAGAGAACGTCCGCCCAAATTAAACGAGCCGTAGCCTCCCGTACCCGAAGTGGCTCCGGACGGAGCATTTCCCGTAGGACTTCCTTGAATACCTTCGCCTTCCGTATCGCCTTTACTACCCATTTGGGCACCTTTGCCAAAAGCGCCAGCTACCCGTTTACGGGCAGCTTCCTCGGCTTCCTTACGTTCCCGTTCGGCTTTTGCCGCTGCCAGTTTGCGGGCCTCTTCCGCTTTTTCGGCTTCCGTCTTTTCCGGTTTCTTCACCTCCTCCTTTTTCTTGGGTTCGGCTTTGGGCTTTATGGCAACGGTTTCTTCAGTTTCCTGCGTAATGATGTCCTGCTCCACCGTTTCCTGCACCTGAGGAGCGGTTTCCTCCGGCATGACATCCACCTTTACTAAAGAAGGGTCGGCAGCGCCCAGTGCATCGGGCACCTCTCCCAGCATAACGGGTACACCGCCTTCTTCCGAGGGTTCCGGCGGTGTGAATCCTACCAGTATCAGAAGGGCAATAATGGCAACATGCACCACAAGTGCACCTGCCATACCTATATATTTTCCTTTCTTCTTCCGATTCACCATTGCATTTACAATTTAGCCATGTACAATGTACGATTTAGTTTTCCGGTGGTCGTGTAGCCAGCACCATCTTGAATTTATTCTCGTTTGCAATGTTCAGCACCTTCACGATTTCCCGGTAAGGCACTGTTTCGTCAGCATACAAAGCTATATACATTTCAGGCTCCCTCTCCGCACACGATTGTAGGAAAGGAGTCAATTCTTCAAGCGTCAGAGACAGTTCCTTGTCATTGCCAAAAGCAGCATAATAATTCAGATTCTTATCTATGATGACTCTTGTCAAAGGCTTTGCAGAAGTCTGTTGCTTTCCCTGCGGCAGCAGTACCTTGATAGCATTGGGCGATACCATGGTAGATGTTATCATAAAGAAAATCAGCAGCAGGAAAATCAGGTCCGTCATGGACGCCATACTGAAATTGGGTGATATTTTAGCTCTACGTTTTAACACGCCTTTAAGTTTTAATTCTTAATTCTTTAATTAATCATTTCGCCGGTTCGTTCAACAAATCCATGAATGCCATTGTCTTGGCTTCCATCTTGTTGACCACGCCATCTATCAATGTCACCAGGTAATTGTAGGCAAACATAGCTATGATACCGACTATCAAACCGCCCACCGTAGTAATCATCGCCTCATAAATACCACCGGAAAGCAACGTTATATCAATATTATTTCCGGCATTTGCCATTTGCCAAAATGCACGTACCATACCCGTCACCGTGCCAAGGAAGCCTAGCATAGGAGCGCCACCGGAAATCGTGGCCATAATCGTCATTCCCTTCTCCAGTTTGGCAACCTCAATATTACCCACATTCTCGATGGCAGCCTGCACATCGTTCACCGGGCGTCCCAAACGGCTGATACCCTTTTCAATCATACGGGCCGAGGGAGTATCCACACTGCGACAATAAGCAATGGCAGCTTTCAATTCCCCACCCAAAATATAATCCTTTATTTTATCCATGAACTGAGGGTCTTCTTTCCCCGCCTTCCGGATAACATAATTACGTTCAAACAAGATGTAGAAACAAAGTACGGACATCAAACCCAAGACAATCATAATCCAGCCACCTTTGATGGCCATGCTCCATAAATTCATTTCGTCGGAAGCGTTTACTTGTGTCAGTACCGGATTGGCACCTGCAATAGAGTCAGTCAGTGCCGGAGCCACTTGGGCCAATAACAACATTACATTCATCAGCGAAGACAGTTTTTATATTCCTTGACCGTACGCTCCAATCCCAGATACAACGCGTCACTAATCAGCGCATGCCCGATGGATACCTCGTCCAGCCACGGAATGTTTTGATAAAAATAATTCAGATTCACCAGACTCAGATCATGTCCGGCATTCAGCCCCAGACCTAAGCTGCGGGCCACCTTGGCAGCCTCGACAAAAGGAGCTACAGCCGCTTCCCGTCCTTTGGGATAAGCCGTAGCATAAGGTTCCGTATATAGCTCCACGCGGTCGGCACCGGCTTTGGCAGCATATTCTATCATTTCGGCATCGGTGGAAACAAATACGGAAGTACGGATACCAGCATTGTTGAACTCATCCAACACTTCGTTCAAGAAGTCAAAATGGGTCTTGGTATCCCAGCCTGCGTTTGAAGTCAGCTGTGTAGGGCTGTCGGGCACCAAAGTTACCTGATGCGGTTTCACCTTCAAGACCAAATCCATAAATTCGGGTGTAGGATAACCCTCGATATTGAACTCTGTCCGCAGCAACGGCCGCAAATCATATACATCCTTACGGCGGATATGCCTCTCGTCAGGACGGGGATGCACCGTAATGCCATCAGCACCAAAGTCTTCACAATCCAGCGCTACCTTCACAACATTCGGGACATCACCTCCACGGGCATTGCGCAGCGTTGCCACCTTATTTATATTAACGCTTAATCTAGTCATAATTCGGTTTATAGTTTGGGACAAAAGTACAAATAATAGTTATATATTGGCAGCATTCTGAGAAAAAAATAGCATCTTTGCACTTCAATCCAACAGAATTGATTATGAAATTTGCCATATTCGGAAATACCTACCAAGCAAAGAAATCCTCGCATGCAGAAAACCTCTTCCGGTTGCTCGGACAGCATAATGCACAGCTCTGCATCTGCCGGGAATTCCATCACTTCCTGACTACCGATTTACATTTAAACATACCTGACGCCGAATTGTTTGACGGAGATGATTTCTGTGCCGACATGGTTATCAGCATCGGTGGCGACGGCACTTTCCTGAAAGCAGCCAGCCGTGTAGGAAAGAAGAATATCCCCATATTGGGCATCAATACCGGCCGGCTGGGTTTCCTTGCCGACATCTCACCGGAAGAGATGGAAGAGACCTTCGATGAAATCTACAACAACCACTATAAGGTGGAAGAGCGTAGTGTACTGCAATTGAGGTGCGACGATGAACGCTTGATGCAATCCCCTTACGCCCTCAATGAGATAGCCGTATTGAAGCGGGACAGTTCGTCCATGATCAGTATCCACGCCGCCATCAATGGCGCTCCGTTGACCACTTATCAAGCTGACGGCCTAGTTATCTCCACACCTACCGGTTCCACCGCCTACTCACTCAGCGTCGGCGGTCCGGTCATTGTGCCCCACAGTAAAACCATTGCCATCACCCCGGTGGCTCCACACAGCCTCAACGTCCGTCCCATCGTCATTTGTGACGACTGGGAAATTACACTTGATGTGGAAAGCCGCAGCCACAACTTCTTGGTTGCCATCGACGGCCGTAGCGAGTCCTGCAAAGAAACGACCCAGTTGCACATCTCACGTGCCGACTATAGCATAAAGGTAGTGAAACGGTTCAACCATATTTTCTTTGATACCCTTCGCAATAAACTAATGTGGGGGGCGGACATCAGATAAGCCTATATCACTTCATTCACTCCAGCAGGATAACTTATTTACCTCAGTGGGGAACTCCATTTACCCCAGGATGTAACTACCTTTACCCCGATATGTAACGGCCTTTACCCCGGTGTGTAAAGAGTCTTTCCCCGGCATGTAACGTCTTTTACATAAGGATGTAACAACGCTGTAAATGTAATGTATGTCTTTTCCTGATTTAGCTAGACGCTTTTTCTTTTTATAACCGATATCAGTAGACGG